>CANKMT010000007.1 GCA_947482825.1 Betaproteobacteria bacterium
ACGGGGCAACCGCCTTTCGATCACGCCGGTGACCGAAACGGAGTGGAATCTCATCACCGGCAAACTCGCCAAGGGCTGAAGAGGACGCATGCAGCCACTCGCCAATGACACGTTCCTGCGCGCGCTCGCGCGCCAACCGACTGATTACACGCCACTCTGGCTGATGCGCCAGGCGGGCCGCTACCTTCCCGAGTACAACGCCTCACGCAAGAAGGCCGGCAGTTTCCTGGCTCTCGCGAAGAACCCAGCCTTCGCCACCGAAGTCACTCTGCAGCCGCTCGACCGGTTCCCGCTTGACGCTGCGATCCTCTTTTCCGATATTCTCACCGTGCCCGATGCCATGGGCCTGGGTCTTTACTTTGCCGAAGGCGAGGGGCCCCGCTTCGAGCGCCCGCTGCGCGACGAGACATCGATCCGCGCCCTGGCCGCGCCGGATCCGGGCGGCGAACTGCGATACGTCACCGACGCGGTGCGCGAAATCCGCAAGGCCCTGGCCGGACGCGTCCCGCTGATCGGATTTTCCGGCAGCCCTTACACGCTTGCGTGCTACATGATCGAAGGCGGCGGAAGCGACGATTTCCGTGCGCTGAAGTCGATGCTTTACAGCCGGCCCGACCTGTTGCATCACATCCTCGAGGTCAATGCCCGCGCTGTAGCGAGCTACCTGAACGCCCAGATCGAAGCAGGCGCGCAGGCCGTCATGATTTTCGATACGTGGGGCGGGAACCTGACCACGTCGGGGTACGAGACGTTCTCGCTCGCCTATTCGCGCCGCGTGATTGCCGGACTCGTCAGGGAGCACGAAGGCCGGCGCGTGCCCTGCATCCTGTTCACCAAGGGCGGCGGGCATTGGCTCGAAGCAATGGCTGCAAGCGGTTGCGATGCCTTGGGCATCGACTGGAGTACCGATCTGGGCAAGGCGCGGACACGTGTCGGCGCGCAGGTCGCATTGCAAGGGAACCTCGACCCGGGCGTCCTGTTTGCGCCGGAACAGGCCATCCGCAGTGAAGTGCGCCGCGTGCTCGACGCCTTTGGCCCGGGTCCCGGCCATGTCTTCAACCTTGGGCACGGGATCTCCCAATTCACCGCGCCTGAAAGCGTCGCGGTCCTTGCGAACGAAGTACACACTTACAGCACGAAACTTCGCCAGACTAGGGCCGCCTGAAACGCCCGAGACGCGCCTGCCTGCCAGGTTTTTTTCTTCGCGGGGGTTGACTTATGCACAAACACCCGCTCTCCGGCGCAGAAAGGGGCTCTCAGAGCAGCTTCCTAGGGAGAAGGGCGCAACGTCCTGTATTTATTGTGTAAAAAATCAGCCTACTGGCCATCTTGTCAGGTGATGTCAGTTTTTAATCGCAACGTTGCGCCACGGTGACAGCGTTACCCACAAACTTATCCACAAGAAATCTGGAATTGGAAAAATACGCCTTTGGCGTGAATGGTTACGCGCAAGTTCGCGAGTCTTGGAATCAAGTCACGCTGGTAAATCGTTGGCGGCTAGGCCTATTCTGATGTGCAAGATATTCGCTCCAGAGGGTACGTGAAAATCGCCCGGGTCGCATTGGACGTGCCGTTGACCAGGCTTTTCGACTACAGCTGTCCGGACGCCCTGTCAGCGCCCCCCGGGGCCCGCGTCGTCGTTCCTTTCGGGAAACGGCATTTGGTTGGCGTTGTCGTCGAAACCGCCGCTGCAACCACTTTCGATCCTGGAAAAATCAAGGCAATCGCGCGTGTTCTCGAAGATGCCCCGCCGTTGCCGGCCGACTGGCTCGCCCTGATGCGTTTTCTTGCCTTGTATTACCAGCGCCCGTTGGGCGAGACCGTGATCTCCTCGCTGCCTCCGCGGCTGCGCTCGCTGCGGCCGCTGCCGCGCGAGGACAGGATTTTCTGGCGCGTTGCTGCGGCGGCGCCCAAGGCCATTGACGAACGTGGTTCTACGCGCAAAGAGCAACTCCTTGCGAAGATCGAGTCACAGGGATTGGCCGAACAAGGCACATTGCTGTCCGGCCAAGGAAAGGACCGGGCGGCAGAGCGGATCGCGCTGCGCGCACTTGCCAAGGCAGGTTGGATAGAGAACGCGGTGCCGGTTGCCGGCACGCGTTTCGTCCCCGGCCATCCGCTCACACCCACGCAAGTCGAGGTGGTCGAGGCCCTGCGAGCGCGGTTGGGAACTTTCAGCCCGTTCCTGTTGCATGGTGTAACCGGCAGTGGCAAGACCGAAATCTATCTCCACCTGATCGCCGAGACGTTGCGCTCGGGAAGGCAGGCGATGGTCCTGGTACCCGAAATCGGCCTGACCCCGCAGCTCGAGGCCCGTTTCAGGAGCAGTTTTCCCGATGCATCGATCGCAGTGCTGCACAGCGGGCTGGACGACTCCACGCGGACTTCGGGCTGGTTGCGCGCGGCTCGTGGAGAATCGGGGATCGTGCTCGGCACGCGCCTGGCGGTGCTCGCTCCACTGCCGCGGCTGGGCCTCGTAATCGTCGACGAGGAACATGACAGCTCCTTCAAGCAGCAGGAGGGATTGCGCTACTCCGGCCGCGATGCAGCGGTCTTTCGCGCCCGCCAGGCAGGAGTTCCGATCATTCTCGGCACGGCCACGCCGTCGCTGGAGACGTATTCAAACATGCTGGCCGGGCGCTACACCTTGGTCGAACTGCCGGAGCGGGCCTCGCCCGGTGCGAGGATGCCGGTGGTGCGCACCATTGACTTGAAGGCCGAACCGGAGCAGCAAGGCCTCACCCCGTCCCTGGTGCGCGCGATCGAGGCACGACTGGCCCGGAGCGAGCAAAGCCTGATCTTCATCAATCGCCGCGGCTATGCGCCCGTGCTCACGTGCGGATCTTGCGGATGGGCCGCAAGCTGCGACCGCTGCACCGCTCGGCTCGTGATGCACAAGAGCGATCAGCGCCTGCGCTGCCATCACTGTGGCTTCGAGGAGGCGATCCCCCGTCATTGTCCCCAATGCGGCAATGTCGACCTGCACGCGCTGGGACGCGGCACCCAGCGCGTAGAGGAAACCCTTGCAGAGAGGTTTCCAGGCGCACGCGTCGTTCGCATCGATCGCGACATTGCAAGGCGAAAGACCTTGGCGGAAACGCTCGACAGCATCCGCGATGGCCGTGCCGACATCCTCGTCGGCACCCAGATGATCGCGAAAGGCCACGACTTTCCCGGCATGACGCTGGTTGGGGTGCTGAACGCGGACAGTTCACTGCTCTCGACCGACTATCGCGCCGGCGAACGCCTGTTCGCGATGCTCATGCAGGTCTCCGGGCGCGCCGGCCGACGCGAGACGCAAGGCGAAGTCCTGGTGCAGACCCGGTATCCCGGGCATCCGCTCTACGCAGCGCTTGCCCGCCACGACTACGCCGGCTTTGCCCGCTCGCAATTGGCCGAACGCGAAGTCGCAGGCTTCCCTCCCAGCGTGTTCGAGGCAGCCTTGCGCGCGGAGAGCACCACGCTCGCAGATTCGATGGCGTTCCTGCGCATGGCGGCCGAATTGGTCGAGCCGCCGGAAGGCGTTCGTATCTTCGATCCCGTGCCCCATGTGGTGACCCGGCGCGCAGGCCTCGAACGCGCGCAACTCCTAGTCCAATCGAGGACACGCCCGGCCCTGCAGGGATTCCTGCAGGCGTGGAACGACTCGCTCTTCGAACATGCGCCGCGAAACTTGCGATGGCATCTGGATGTCGATCCGATCGAGTTCGACTGAGACGGCGCTGCTTGGTTTGAGAAAGAGCTCGCTGCACCGCGGTATATAATTCGCGCCCCCTATGCAGTTCGACATCAAATCCCATATTGCGGCGTTGTTCCGCGGCGCGCTGGAAGAGGTCGCGCCGGAGGCGGCCGGCACGCCCATTCTGCTCGAGCGCCCCAAGCAGCCGGAGCACGGCGACCTCGCCTGCAATATCGCGATGCAGCTCGCGAAGAAGCTCCGGACCAATCCGCGCCAGTTCGCCGAACGCCTCGTGCTCGCGCTGCGCTCGCAGCCGGATTTCGCGCGCGGCTATGTCGACGCGGTGGAGATCGCGGGCGCCGGATTCATAAATTTTCGCTTTTCGGCAAAGACCAAACAGGCCGTCGTCGCGCAGATCCTTGGTGAAGGCGCCGCCTTCGGACGCGGCCCACCCACCGGACGCAAGGTGCAGGTCGAGTTCGTGTCGGCCAATCCCACCGGTCCGTTGCATGTCGGCCACGGCCGCGGCGCGGCCTACGGCGCGAGCGTCTCCAACCTGCTTGCGTTTACAGGCGACCATGTCCAACGCGAGTTCTATATCAACGATGCCGGACGGCAGATGGACATCCTCGCCACTTCGGTCTGGTTGCGTTACCTCGAGTCGCTCGGCGTAACGGCGGCCTTCCCGGAAGATGGCTATCGAGCCGACTATGTCCGCTCGATTGCGAGAGATTTTGCCGACACGCATGCAACACGCTTCAAACGCGAAGCCGGCGCGCTCCCGGCGATGGCACCCGGGCAAGACCCCGACGCCGCGCTTGATGCGCTGATAGCCGCAACCAAGTCGCTGCTTGGCGAGGACTGGCGCGAACTGCACCGATTCGCGCTGGAGGCCATGCTCGCCGACCAAAAGAACGACCTCGGTGAATTCGGGGTCGCTTACGACCGCTGGTTCTCCGAGCAATCCTTGTTCGACAGCGGCGAGATCGAGCGAGCGATCAGAACACTCGACGATCGCGGGCACCTGCACGAAAAGGACGGCGCGCTTTGGTTCAGGTCGACCGCGTTCGGTGACGAAAAGGATCGCGTCGTGCGCCGCGAAAACGGCCAGTTCACCTACTTCGCTTCAGACATCGCATACCACCTCAACAAATTCGAGCGCGGCTTCGATCGCCTCATCAATGTCTGGGGCGCCGACCATCATGGCTACATTCCCCGCGTGAAAGGCGCGCTCGCGGCACTTGGCGAGGACGCGGACCGCCTGACGATCGCGCTGGTCCAGTTCGCGGTGCTTTACAGGCAGGGCGAGAAAGTCGCCATGGGCAAGCGCTCGGGCGACTTTGTCACATTGCGCGACCTGCGCAAAGAAGTGGGCAACGACGCCGCGAGGTTTTTCTACGTGCTGCGCAAGTCGGACCAGCACTTGGATTTCGACCTCGACCTCGCCAAAAGCCAGTCAAACGAAAACCCCGTGTATTACGTCCAGTATGCGCACGCCCGTGTGTGCAGCGTTTTCGCGCAACACGGCCCGGCCGGCGCGCCTGAGGCGCAAGGCCTTGCCGGCGCGGAAATTGCGCTGTTGACGAATCCGCGCGAGCTCACGCTGATGCTGCGCCTTGCGGAGTTCCCCGAAACTGTCCAAACCGCCGCGCGCGAAATGGCGCCGCATTCGGTCGCGTTCTACCTGCGCGATCTCGCGGCCGATTTCCACAGCTACTATAATGGGGAACGCATCCTGGTCGAGGATGCAACGCTTGCAAAAGCGCGCCTTGCCCTGTGCGCCGCGACTCGCCAAGTGCTTGCCAGTGGCCTCGCGTTGCTCGGTGTCGGCGCCCCGGAAAGGATGTAACCCGAATGGCCAAGCCGTCCCGCTCGTCGAATGCAAGTCACGGCGCGTCCCGAAGCAAGTCCAGCGGCGGATTCCTTCTCGGCATGTTCGTCGGCCTCATCATGGGACTGGCCACTGCGCTGGGCATCGCCTTCTACCTGAACAAGACGCCGATCCCCTTCATGACCAAGAAGCCTGCGCCGGAAAAGCCGGCCGGCGCGGGCAAGCCCCCCGATATCGCCGGAATGCCTTCCAGCAAGGCGCCGCCGGTCACGGACAAACCAAAGTTCGACTTTTACAAAATCCTTCCAGGTAGCGAAGAGCCGGTTTCGGACCACGAACTCAAGTCCGCCGCCAAGTCCAGGCCAGACGCTGCGAGCAAGGACGTCTATTTCCTGCAGGCCGGTTCGTTCCAGAACCCCGCCGATGCCGACAACCGCAAGGCGCAACTGGCCATCCTGGGATTCGAGGCGGCCGTCGAGCCGGTCAATCTGCCGGACAAGGGCACCTGGTATCGCGTCAGGCTCGGGCCGTACACCAAGATCGATGAGATCAACAAGATGCGCTCGACCATGGCGGCGAACGGAATCGACGTGAGTCTGGTCAAAATCAAGGATCCGGCGACCCCCGCCAGGGCCAACTGACCCATGGAGCAAGTATGAATCGTTTCTTCGCCCTGACTGCAGCCCTGCTATCGGTGACCTTCGCGCTTCTTGCGGGCTCAGCACATGCTCAACTCAAGGCAGGGGCCGACTACACCGAACTCAAAGTCTCCCAGCCCGTAGAGGCGACAGGAAAAGTCGAAGTTGTCGAATTCTTCTGGTATCGCTGCTCGCACTGCTACCACTTGGAGCCTCTCCTTGAGCCATGGGTCAAGAAACTGCCCGCGGACGTGAGTTTCCGAAGAATTCCTGCCGTCCTTTCCGACAGCTGGGCGGTGGACGCCGGGATGTTCTACACGTTCGAGACGCTCGGCGTGCTGGACAAAGTGCATAAGCCCTTCTTCGATGCCATCCACAAGGACAAGCTCGATATCCGCAGCGAAGGTGCGATGACCGAGTGGCTCGCCAAGCACGGCATCGACCGCAAAAGATTCGACGAGACTTACAAGTCGTTCGGCGTCCAGACCAAGGTGAAGCGTGCAGCGCAGCTTTCGGCGGCCTATCAACTCGAAGGCGTACCAATGCTTGCGGTGCAGGGAAAATACACAATCACCGTGGATCAGGGCGGGTCGCAACCGGGGATGCTCGCAACTACCGGAAAACTCATCGACCAACTGCGCAAGAGCCCGGCCAAGAAGTAGCGGCCTGCCTTTCTAGCCAGCCGCGCATGGACCTTATCGACGCGGCCGGCACGCAACATGTGCCGGCCGAAGGGCCGGTGCGAATTGTGTCGCTGGTGCCTTCGATCACCGAACTCGTCTGCGACCTCGGACTTGCGCCGCAGCTGGTCGGACGCACCGGCTTTTGCATCCATCCGGGAGGGGCAGTGCGCGCGATCCCGAAAGTCGGCGGCACCAAGTCGATCGATCTCGAAAAAGTGCGCGCCCTCAACCCGACCCATGCGATCCTCAATATCGACGAGAACGAAAAGGCCGCGGCCGACGCGCTGGCCACATTCGTGCCGCACCTCGTGGTCACGCACCCGCTAGGGCCGCTGGACAACCTGGCTCTATATCGCTTGCTCGGCGGAATCTTCGGGCGCCAGGGCGAATCGGAAGAGCTGTGCGCCCGATTTCAGTCGACGTACGACGTCCTGGCCGCCGAAAAGCATGATCCGCGCAAGGTGCTTTACTTGATCTGGAAGGATCCGTGGATGACCGTGTCCCCGGCAACCTACATCTCGCGCACGCTGGCCCTCGCAGGGCTCGAGACACTGCCATTCGATGCTGCGTCACGCTATCCCAGATTCACTCTCGAGGACTCCTGGATCGCAACGGCTGAACTCGTGCTCCTGTCCACCGAGCCCTACATGTTCCGTGCGAAGCATGCGGCGCAGATTGCCGCGCTGCCTGTCTTCGCCGGCAAGCCGGTACGCCTGATCGACGGCGAAATGACGTCCTGGTACGGCAGCCGCGCGATCGAGGGGCTGGACTACTTGCGCGCTCTCAGGCGCAGCATCGCGTAGCTTCCAGGCGCGTCCTCGAGCACTTCGAGGCCGGCGCCGGGCTTGCGGGCCGCAACCTTGTCCGGCCCGTTCTGCTCCTCCATCCACGCCTGCCAGTCGGGCCACCACGATCCAGGCGCCTGGGTCGCCGTCTCGAACCATTGTTCCGCGGTGCCGGGGTTGGCGTGGTTCGTCCAGTAGTGGTACTTGTTCGCGACCGGGGGATTGACGATTCCCGCGATATGGCCCGACCCCCCGAGTACAAAACGCACTTTTCCCCCGAGGTATTTCGAGCCCTTGTAGGTCGTCTTCCACGGCGCGATGTGGTCCTCTGCCGTAGAAATGAAGTAGGCCGGCACTTTCACCTTCGACAAGTCGATCTTCTCTTCGGCAAGCTCGATGGCGCCGGGCACGCCGAGTAGGTTCTTCATGTACATGTTGCGCAAATAGAAGCTGTGCATCTTCGCGGGCATGCGTGTGGCGTCCGAATTCCAGTAAAGGAGGTCGAACGGGAACGGCGCCTTGCCCATGAGGTAGTTGTTGATCACGAAAGACCAGACAAGGTCGTTGGCGCGCAGCAGGTTGAAGGTCGTCGCCATCTCCGCGCCTTCCAGGTAGCCGCGTTCGTTCATCTTCTTTTCCAGGCTCTGGATTTGCGCCTCGTCAATGAATACGCCAAGCTCCCCCGGTTGAGAGAAGTCGAGCAGCGCGACGAAGAACGTGGCCGCGCGCACGCGGTCCTCGCCGCGCGCGGCGAGCCAGGCCAGCATGCAACCGAGCAGCGTGCCACCCAGGCAGTAACCGATGAAATTCACTTTCCTTTCACCAGTCGCCTTCTCTATTGCATCAAGCGCGGCTAGCGGGCCTTCCTCCATGTAATCGTCGAACCCTTTGGCGGCGAGCTTTGCGTCCGGGTTGACCCAGGAGATCACGAATACGGTGTGGCACTGGTCGACTGCCCACTTGATAAAGGAATTCTTTTCGCGCAGGTCGAGGATGTAGTACTTGTTGATCCAGGGTGGGATGATCACCAGCGGCGTGCGCGCAACCTCCTTGGTGGCCGGCTCATACTGGATGAGTTGCATGAGATCGTTCCGGAACACCACCTTTCCGGGCGTAGTCGCGACATTCTTGCCGAGCTTGAACGCGCGCTCGTCGGTCATGCTGATGCCGCCCTTCTCGATGTCGGCGAGCAGGTTGTCCAGGCCCTTGACCAGGTTCTGGCCGCCCGAAGCCATCGTTTCGCGCAGCACCTGCGGATTGGTCATCGCGAAATTGGAGGGCGCCAGCGCATCGAGGTACTGACGCGTGAAGAAAGCCACCTTCTTCCTCGACTCCTCCGGAAGGTCGTCCACGCCGGCCACGGCTTCCTGCACGTGACGCGAAGTGATCAGGTAGGACTGTTTGATGAAATCGAACACGAAGCTCGACTGCCACTCGTCGTCCTTGAATCGCCCGTCAGCCTTGGCCGGCGACGCTACCGGCAATGCCTCTCCTCCAAACATCCGCATCCAGCTCGACTGCCAGAGCTTCATGTAGTCGAAAGCCATGTTCATCGAGAATGCGGTAAGCGCATAGGGGTCGGACAGCATGCGTGCGTAAAGGTCCATGAAGGCCTTGGCGATTCCGAGTTCGTCGGTCACGCTGCCGGAAACCCCTGCCGGATGGCGGCTGGCGAAGTCGGCGAGCATTTTGCCGGAGCGCTCGGCGACCCCCGCGTAAAGGCGCGCGAGTTCCGCCGCGTCCGGTGTGGGTTTGGCTTCCATGTCGTCTCCTCGGGGTGGCTGCTCAGCCACCCTCTTTAACGCCGCATGGCTTCGCGGCTGTTACCGTATCAAATGCTTATTCGGGGGCAGCATAGCGGACGACGCCGTCTGCGCCAACCTTGCGCGAGGCGCGCCCGGCATTGAGGAGGTAATGCAGGTGCGCAATCGCTTCACCCATGGCAAACGTAGTTTGGTGCGTGTCGAGCTTCCTGCGAAACAGCACTTCCAGCACATCGAACGCGGCGAGGGGAGCCTTGGCCGTGGCAAGGGACTGTTCGAGTTCGGCCAGGCGATCGGCATGATGGCCTTCGAGCGCGGCCACGCGTTCGTGCGCACCGCGAAACGGCAGCCCATGCGAAGGCAGCACCAGCGTATCCGCGGGCAGTTCGAGGTAGTCGCGGATCGAGTCGAGGAACTGCCCAAGCGGGTCGCCGTCAGGGTCAACCGACCAGACACTCACGTTGGTGGAAATCTTGGGCAGCAGCATATCGCCGGAAATGCAAACGCCCAGGTCCGCGCAGTAAAGCGACGCATGTTCGGGCGCGTGGCCGTTACCGACGATCACCCTCCACTTGCGCCCTCCGATCGAGAGCGTTTCCTTGTCGAGAATCCGGCGGTACTGGTTCGGAAGCGGCAGGACGCTTTTGCGATAGAAATGGCCCCGCTTCGCCAGCCCTTCGTCATGCGACGTATCCATTCCGTTGGCCTTGTACAGGACGATGGCGGCTTCGGGCGAATAGCCGGCGGCGTTATCCATGACGGCATGCGCAGTCAGGTATTCGCCCTGAGTCATCCACAGGGGGCAACGAAAACGATCGACCAGCCAGCCGGCATTTCCGGCGTGGTCCGGGTGATAGTGCGTCACGATCAGGCGATGCACCGGCCGACCGCCGAGATGCGCCGCAAACACCTTCTCCCAGTTCGCCCGCGTGGCGTCGTTGGACAGCCCGCAATCGACGATCGTGAATCCCGTCACGCCATCCTTTTCGTCATCCAGCAGCCACAGGTTGATGTGGTCCAGTGCAAACGGCAGCGCCATGCGCAGCCATCGCACACCTGGCGCGACTTCGATTGTGGTGCCTGCCGCGGGCGGCTCGGCGAAAGGGAACTGGAGCGGAGAGGGCATCCGGTGCTTGTCGTTGGTTCGGGTGGATCGGGAGGCGGCGCGGTCGGCTAAAATAGGCGTCCGAACATTCGCGCTCCCCTGGGAACATTGCTGCGAGGACATTGCTGCGGGACGATCCTGCGACAATTATCGCCGCGTCGAAGCATCCCGGCAATCGAAGCCTCGAAACTCATGCCCCCCTCTGCCCCGGACGAGAAGAGCACCGAGCGCGCTCCATATTCGATCAGCGACCTCGCGCGCGAGTTCGACGTCACGCCGCGGGCGATCCGCTTTTACGAGGGTGAAGGCCTGCTGTCGCCCACGAGGCAGGGCCAGCGCCGTATCTACTCGTTGCGGGACCGTACGCGGCTGAAGCTCACGCTGCGCGGCAAACGGCTCGGACTGTCGCTGTCGGAAATCCGCGAAATCGTCGACATGTACGACACCGGCCGCGACGAGCGCCCGCAACTGGAAAAATTCCTTGCCGTGCTGGACGCGCACAAGCGCCAGCTCATGCAGCAGCGCGAAGACATCGAGGCGCAGCTGTCCGAAATCGTGCTGTTCGAAAAGCGCTGCACCAAGCGAATCGCCGAGCAGAAGAAGACCGCCAAGCACGCCAGGCTCGCATGAAAGCCCTGCGGCCGGCGGGGGCTGCATCAAGTTGACGTTTACGTAAACGTAAATCACTATCGCGACTTTGCATGCCGCGGGTGGAGGTCCACATGGAATACCCGTTTCTAAGGTTCGACCACGGCGAGGACATCGCCGCCCTGCGCGAGACCGTGCGCCGGTTCTCGGAGGCCGAGATCGCGCCGCGCGCCGCCGAGATCGACCGGTCAAACGAATTCCCGATGGACCTGTGGCCGAAGCTGGGCGCGCTAGGCCTGCTCGGCATCACGGTGCGCGAAGAGTACGGCGGCACCGACATGGGCTACCTCGCCCACATCATCGCGGTGGAAGAAATCAGCCGGGCGTCGGCCTCGGTCGGCCTATCCTACGGCGCTTTCTCCAACCTTTGCGTCAATCAGATCCATCGCAACGGCAGCGAAGCGCAGAAGAAGAAGTACTTGCCCAAGCTCATTTCGGGCGAGCACGTGGGCGCGCTTGCCATGAGCGAGCCAGGTGCCGGCTCCGACGTCGTGAGCATGCGGTCGCGCGCCGAGCGGCGCGGCAGCACCTACCTCCTCAACGGCAACAAGATGTGGATCACCAACGGACCGGACGCCGACGTGCTCGTGGTCTACGCCAAGACCGATTCGAACGCCGGGCCGCGCGGCATCACGGCTTTTCTGATCGAAAAGGGCATGAAGGGCTTCTCGACCGCCCAGAAGCTCGACAAACTCGGCATGCGCGGCTCGAACACCTGCGAGCTCGTGTTCCGCGACTGCGAGGTGCCGGAAGAAAACATTCTGAGCCAGGAAGGACACGGCGTGAATGTGCTCATGAGCGGCCTCGACTACGAACGCGCCGTGCTCGCAGGCGGCCCGCTGGGCATCATGGCGGCGTGCCTGGACGTCGTGATCCCGTACGTCCATGACAGGAAGCAGTTCGGCCAGCCGATCGGCGAGTTCCAGCTCATGCAAGGTAAGCTCGCCGACATGTATGCGACCTTTTCGTATTGTCGGGCCTATGTTTACGCAGTGGGACAGGCGCTTGACCGCGGCGAGACGACCAGGAAAGACGCGGCGGGCGCGATCCTCGTTTCCGCAGAGAAAGCCACCTGGATGGCGGGTGAAGCGATCCAGGCGCTCGGCGGCATGGGCTACATCAACGAGACGCCCGCCGGGCGGCTATGGCGGGACGCGAAGCTCTATGAAATCGGCGCCGGCACGAGCGAGATCCGCCGCTGGCTGATCGGCCGCGAGCTGTTCGCGGAAACCACGTGATCGCGACGCCGTTCTCCGAAAGGGTCGGTCTTGCCGTGCCGATCATCCAGGCCCCGATGGCCGGCGGCCCCTCGTCCCCCGAGCTTGTGACCGCTTGTTCGGCCGCCGGAGCGCTCGGCTCGTTCGGGTTTGCCTACACGCAACCCGCCGAGATGCAAAAGCAGGCGGACGACGTGCGCGCGAAGACCGGCCGGCCTTTCGGCATCAACCTGTTCGGTTGGCCACTGCCAAGGGACATCGCCGACAACGCGCAACGCGAATCCCTCGCCGCGGTCGCCGCCTATTACGCAGAGATGGGACTCCCCGCGCCCGAACCGGTGCGTGCTCCCTACGGTCCGGACTTCGAAGCACAGCTTGCGGCCATCGCCGAGATCCAGCCGCGGGTATTCACCATCCACCTCAACGATCTCCCCGCTGACCGCGTCGCGGCATTGAAAGGGCGCGGAATCGTGGTTGGTGCAAGCGCAACCTGCATCGCCGAAGCCGAAAAAATCGAATCGCTCGGGTTCGATTTCGTCATCGCGCAGGGCGGCGAAGCCGGCGGGCATCGAGGTACTTACGCGCGCGACCCTTACGAAGCGCTCACCGGTACGCTCGCGCTGACGCGCGCCGTCGTCCGGGCGGTCCGCATTCCGGTCGTGGCCGCCGGCGGCATCATGGATGGCGCCGGCATTGCGGCGGTGCTCGCGCTCGGCGCGCAGGCTGCGCAATTGGGCACGGCCTTCATCTCGTGCCCCGAGTCCGGCGCGCCGCAACCCCACAAGGACGCGCTGCTCGCCGCGCGCGAAGACATCACCTCGATCACCGAAAAATTTTCCGGCAAGCCTGCGCGAGGCATCTCCAATCGCTTCATGCGCGAAATGAACGCAAGAGGCGCCGCGCAACTCGCGTTTCCGGCGCAAAATAGCGTCACCGGCAAGCTGCGCGCGGCCGCAGCCAAGGCCGGCAAACCGGAGTTCCTCGCGATGTGGGCCGGGCAGGGCCTCGCAATGTCCCGCGCGTTGCCGGCGGCCGATCTCATCGCCCAACTCGAAGCCGAAACCGTGGAAGCGGTACGCCGCACTGCCGCCCTACTGAAGGAGTAAAAATGCAGACCGATCCGATCGTCATCGTTTCCGCCGCCCGCACGCCGATGGGCGCTTTCCAGGGCGAGCTCAAGGGCTTTGCCGCGCCTGAACTGGGTGCCGCCGCGATCCGCGCGGCCGTCGAACGCGCGAAGATCAAGCCCGAAGATGTCGAAGAGGTCATCATGGGCTGCGTGCTGCCTGCAGGTCAGGGACAAGCGCCCGCGCGCCAGGCAAGCCTCGGCGCAGGCCTTGCGCTAGCCGCAGGTTGCACAACGATCAACAAGATGTGCGGCTCGGGCATGAAAGCCGCGATGCTCGCCACCGACCTCCTCGCTGCGGGCACCAATGAAATCATGGTCGCCGGCGGCATGGAATCGATGACCAACGCGCCTTACCTGCTGCCCAAGGCGCGAGGCGGCTATCGCATGGGTCACGGCCAGGTCATGGACCACATGTTCCTCGACGGGCTCGAGGACGCCTACGACAAGGGCCGTCTCATGGGGGCCTTCGCTGAGGAGTGCGCAAGGAAATTCAACTTTACGCGCGAGGCGCAGGATGCATTCGCCGTGAAGTCGCTCGAGCGTGCGCAGAAGGCAAACAATGAGGGCTGGTTCGCCTGGGAGATCACGCCCATGGCAATCAAGGCCGGCAAGGACCAGCGCTTCATCGAGATCGACGAGCAGCCGTTCAAGGCTAATTTCGACAAGATCCCGACCCTCAAGCCCGCGTTCGCCAAGGACGGCACGGTAACCGCCGCGAATTCGAGTTCGATCTCCGACGGCGCCGCCGCGCTTGTCATGATGCGCCGCTCGACCGCCGAAAAGCGCGGCCTCGCCCCTATTGCGACCGTGATCGGTCACTCGACGCATGCGCAGGAGCCGGGCTGGTTCACGACCGCACCGGTCGGCGCGATGAAGAAGCTCTTCGACAAGACAGGCTGGAGCGCAAGCCAGGTCGACCTCTTCGAGATCAACGAGGCGTTCGCCGTCGTCACCATGGCCGCCATGCAAGAGCACAAGCTTGCGCACGAGAAGGTAAACGTGCACGGCGGGGCCTGCGCGCTCGGCCACCCGATCGGCGCCTCGGGCGCCCGTATCCTCGTCACCCTGATCGGCGCCTTGCGCAAGTACGGCGGCAAGCGCGGGGTGGCCAGCCTGTGCATCGGCGGTGGAGAAGCCACCGCCATGGCGTTGGAGCTCGCCTGATGAAAGATCGGAAAAATTCGGCCCTCATCATCGGCGCCTCGCGCGGGATCGGCTTCGAGTTGGCGCGACAGTACCGCGAAGACAAGTGGGACGTGATCGGCACCGCGCGGGACGAGGCGGGCCTCGCGAGGCTCGCGGCAATCGGTGCGAAAACAATCAAGCTCGATGTGACCACCGCGGACGCGCCTGCCCTGCTGCAGGCCGGGATCGCCGGGGCCCGCCTGGACCTCGCCATCTACTGCGCCGGCATCGTCGGCCCGCGCACCCAAAAGCTGGAAGCGCCGACTGAAGCCGAGTTCGAGGCGGTCATGCGGATCAATGTGCTTGCCACCATGACGCTCGCGCCCCTCGCCGCCCCTGCACTTGCACGCAGCGCCGGCAAGCTGGCAGTGATCTCCTCGCGCATGGGGTCGATCGGCGTCCGAAGCGCGACGACCAGCTGGCTCTACCGCACAAGCAAGGCGGCGCTGAACTCGGCGCTGAAGGACATGTCGCTGGTGCTCGGCCCGCAAGGCGTGACCTGCGTCACCCTGCACCCGGGCTGGGTGCGCACCGACATGGGAGGCGCCGGCGCCGACATCGACGTGGCAACCAGCGTGAGGGGCATCCGGGCGGCGCTGGCGGCGCTGACCCCAGACCGGAACGGCAGCTTCCTCAACTACGATGGCTCGGAAATCCCCTGGTAGGTTTTCTGTTTATGGAAAATAAACTGGCCGAAGATCCGCGTATTTATTAGTTCTCCTGAAATAAAAGTTTATCTTTTATGCCAAAACGCCTGATCTCGTCGGGTTCGGCCTTCGAAGCCGTTGCCGGTTATAGCCGCGCGGTGGTCGACGGCGACTGGATCCACGTCGCCGGGACGACCGGCTTTGACTACGCGACGATGACGATCTCGGAGGACGTCGTTACGCAGACGCGACAGGTGTTCAAGAACATCGCGATGGCGCTTGCGCAGGCCGGTGCATCGCTGGACGATGTGGTCCGGGTCACCTATTACCTCACCGAGCGGGAATCCTTCCAGGTGCTGGCGCCCGTCTTCGGAGAGCACTTCGCCCGTGCCCGCCCGGCCGCCACAGCGGTGATCTGCGGGCTGGTCGACGCGCGCATGAAGATCGAGATCGAGGTGACCGCAAGGAAAGGCGCTTGAAGCCCGCGCCCAAACCCGCCGCCACCAAGGCCCAGATGCAACGGCTGCTCGACAGCGAGCGCTTCCTGCGACCGTGGAAGTTCCGTCTCATCCGGGCCGACGGGCAGGAGTGCGTAGTCGCGCTTCCCAACAGCCCTTCGCTCGAGCGGCCCGGCGGCATCGTCAACGGGCCGGCGTTGATGGCCGCAGCGGACGTTGCGATGTGGCTCGCGATCAAGTCCCGCCTCGGGATGGCCCACGACGCACTCACATCCGACCTCAATACCGTGTTCCTCGCGCCGGCCACGACGAAGACCGTGTACTGCACGGCGCGCATCCTCAAAGTGGGCGCGCGGCGCTTTTTCGGCACCGCCGAATGCCACGACCGCTCCGGCAGGATCTTCACCCACCACACCCTCACCTACGTGCGGGTGACCTGACCATGCTGCTTTCCTCGCAGCACGAAATGCTGCGCGACACAGTGCGCGCATTTGCAGCCAAGGAACTTGCGCCGAACGCCGCGCGCTGGGACAAGGAGAGCCATTTTCCCCGGGAGCAACTGAGCGCGATGGGCGCGATGGGCCTGTTCGCGGTGGCGATCGGCGAGGAGTGGGGCGGCGCAGGCATGGACTACACCGCTCTGGCGCTCGCGATCGAGGAGATTTCCGCCGGCGACGGGGCGACCTCGACGATCATCTCCGTGACCAACCTCGTGGCCGGGATCCTTAATGGCTTTGGCTCTGAATCGCAGAAGGAGGCCTACCTGCGGCCGCTCGCACAAGGCGAGATGCTCGGGGCTTTTTGCCTGACCGAGCCGCACACCGGCTCGGATGCTTCGGCGATCACCACGCGAGCCGACAGGAACGGCGGCCACTACGTACTCAACGGCGTGAAGCAGTTCATCACCTCGGGCAAGACTGCCGATGTCGCAATCGTCTTTGCGCTCACCGACAAGAGTGCGGGCAAGAAAGGCATCGGCGCCTTCATTGTTCCCACCTCAACGCCCGGATATAGCGCCGCAAGGCTCGAGGAGAAAACCGGACAGCACGCCTCGGACACCGCGCAGGTTGTCCTCGAGAACTGCAAGGTACCGGCCGCAAACCTGCTTGGCGAGGAAAGCCACGGTTACCGCATTGCGCTGGCCAACCTGGAGTCCGGACGCATCAACATCGCCGCTCAGGCCGTGGGCATGGCGCGTGCCGCGCTGGAGGCGGCGGTCGCTTATGCCAAGGAAAGAAAGACCTTCGGCCAGGCGCTGATCGAGCACCAGGCGGTCAATTTTCGGCTCGCCGACGCAGCCACGCAGATCGAGGCCGGGCGCCAGCTCTACCTGCATGCGGCTGCGTTGCGTGACGCCGGCCGGCCCTGCCTCAAGGAGGCGTCGATGGCCAAGCTCTTTGCCTCCGAGATGGCCGAAATAGTCTGCTCGGACGCGATCCAGGTGCACGGCGGTTACGGCTACGTGGCAGACTTTCCGGTCGAGCGCATCTGGCGGGACGTTCGCGTATGCAAGATCTACGAAGGCGCGAGCGATATCCAGCGCCTCGTCATTGGACGCGCACTCGCGGGATAACTTGGAGATCAAATGGCATTGAAGAAAGGCATCAAGGACCTCATCGCCGAGGCCGAGAAAAAGTCCAAAGGCATCAGCATCGACGCTGCCAAAGCGAGACTCAGCGATGCAGACACCGTTTTTGTGGATCTGCGCGACGTGCGCGAGCTTGAACGCGACGGCATGATCCCGGGCGCTTTCCATGCTCCGCGCGGCATGCTCGAATTCTGGGTGGATCCGGACAGTCCCTACTTCAAGCCGGTGTTCGCTGGGGAAAAGACCCTGATTTTGTATTGCGCGGCCGACTGGCGCGGCGTGCTGGCCGCCGCGACGCTCGAGGACATGGGCGTGAAGAACGTGCTGCACCTCGAAGGCGGTTTCGGGCAGTGGAAGAAGAACGGCCACCCCGCAGCGGATAAACCGTCGAGCAAAGAAAAAGCCTGATGCCGGTCTTCAAGTCCCAGCTCGATCCTCGCTCGGCGGAGTTCAAGGCCAACGCAGCCCTGATGCGCTCGCTGGTGGCCGACCTGCGCGAGAAGGTCGCAAAGATCACGGTGGGCGGCGACGAAGCCTCACGTCTGAAGCACATTTCCCGCGGCAAGCTGCTGCCGCGCGAGCGCGTGCGCACGCTGCTCGACCCTGGCTCGCCGTTCCTCGAAATCGGCCAGTTGGCGGCCTTCGGAATGTATGGCGGCGAGGTGCCATCGGCCTCGATCATCACGGGCATCGGGCGAATCGCCGGGCGCGAATGCGTCGTGGTGGCCAATGACGCCACGGTCAAGGGCGGCACATATTTCCCGATGACGGTGAAGAAGCACCTGCGCGCGCAGGAAATCGCAACGCAGAACCGCCTGCCCTGCATCTATCTCGTCGATTCGGGCGGCGCGAACCTGCCCAACCAGGACGACGTCTTTCCCGACCGCGAGCATTTCGGCCGCATCTTCTACAACCAGGCCAACATGTCGGCTGCGGGCATTCCGCAGATCGCGGTGGTCATGGGCTCGTGTACCGCGGGCGGCGCCTATGTGCCGGCGATGTCGGACGAGTCGATCATCGTGAAGAACCAGGGCACGATCTTCCTCGGCGGCCCGCCGATCGTGAAGGCGGCCACCGGCGAAATCGTCTCAGCCGAAGACCTCGGCGGCGCCGACGTGCACGCGAGGATTTCAGGCGTGGTCGACCACCTTGCGCAAAACGATGCGCATGCTTTGTCGATCGCGCGCGACATCGTCGGCAACCTGAACCGCAAGAAGACCGTGACGCTGGAGATTCGCGGGAGTGTCGAGCCGCTCTACGCGCCGGAGGAAATCTACGGCGTGATCCCCAGCGAGACGAGGAAACCCTACGACGTGCGCGAAGTCGTCGCGCGCATCATCGACGGCTCCGATCTCGACGAATTCAAGCGCAATTACGGCACCACGCTGGTGACCGGGTTCGCGCGCATTCACGGGTACCCCGTGGCGATCCTCGCCAACAACGGCGTGCTTTTTTCGGAAAGCTCTCTCAAGGCCACGCATTTCATCGAACTGGCCTGCCAGCGCAACATCCCGCTCGTGTTCCTGCAGAACATCACCGGCTACATGGTGGGGAAAAAATACGAGGCCGGCGGCATCGCGCGCGACGGCGCCAAGATGGTGACGGCGGTGGCCACGGCGAAAGTGCCCAAGTTCACGGTCATCATCGGCGGGTCTTTCGGCGCCGGGAACTACGGCATGTGCGGACGCGCTTATTCGCCCCGGTTCCTGTGGATGTGGCCGAACGCGCGCATCTCGGTGCTCGGCGGGCCGCAGGCCGCGTCGGTGCTCGCCACCGTCAAGCGCGACGGGATCGAGGGCAAGGGCGGCACCTGGTCAGCCGAGGAGGAAGCCGCCTTCAAGCAGCCGATCCTCGACCAGTACGAACGCCAGGGCCACCCTTACTACGCAAGCGCGCGGCTCTGGGATGACGGTGTCATCGACCCGGCCGATACCCGCCGGGTGCTGGGCCTCGCGATCTCGGCTTCGCTCAATGCGCCAGTCGAGGATACGAAGTTTGGTGTTTTCAGGATGTAACGGAAGAAGACCAATGGCCAAGGTAAACAGAGCGAAGAAGAAATAAGTGTTCTCTAAAATCCTGATCGCCAATCGTGGAGAAATCGCCTGCCGCATCGCGAAGACCGCGAAGCGGCTTGGTATCCGCGTCGTCGCCGTGTATTCGCAAGCCGACGCGAAAGCGCGCCACGTCGCGTTTGCGCATGAAGCCTGGTGCGTCGGGCCGGCCGCGGCCAAGGAGAGTTACCTGCGCGGCGACGCGATCATCGAAGCGGCCCTGAAATCCGGAGCGCAGGCGATCCACCCGGGCTACGGCTTTCTCTCCGAAAACGAGGACTTCGCCGCGGCCTGCAAAAAAGCCGGGCTGTCGTTCATCGGGCCGCCGGCCTCGGCGATTCGCGCGATGGGCTCGAAAAGCGCGGCCAAGACGCTCATGGAGAAAGCCGGCGTGCCGCTGGTGCCGGGATACCACGGCGACCGGCAGGAAACCGAGTTCTTGCTTGGCCAGTCCGACAAGATCGGCTACCCAGTACTCATCAAGGCCGCGGCCGGCGGCGGCGGCAAGGGCATGCGCGTGGTCGAGAAAAGCGAAGACTTTGCAGAAGCCCTTGCATCGTGCCGCCGTGAGGCGAAAGCCTCGTTCGGCGACGACCATGTGCTGGTCGAGAAATACCTGTCCCGGCCGCGGCATATCGAGATCCAGCTGTTTGCCGATACCCAGGGGCAGTGCGTCTACCTGTTCGAGCGTGACTGCTCGGTGCAACGCCGCCACCAGAAAGTGCTCGAGGAGGCTCCGGCCCCCGGCATGAGCCCGGAAAGACGCCGCGCGATGGGCGAAGCTGCGGTGGCTGCCGCCAAAGCCGTCGGATATGTGGGTGCGGGCACCGTCGAGTTCATAGCAAACACTGATGAAGCTCGCGCCGGAGCGCTCGGTGGCAGCTTTTATTTCATGGAAATGAACACGCGGCTGCAGGTTGAGCACCCGGTGACCGAGATGATCACCGGCCTCGACCTGGTCGAGTGGCAACTGCGCGTCGCGGCCGGGGAGCCGCTGCCGCTCTCGCAGGAGCGCCTGGCCATTCGCGGCCATTCGATCGAGGCGCGCGTCTACGCGGAGAATCCGGCCAAGAATTTCCTTCCCTCCACCGGCACGCTGCGCCATCTGCGCTCGCCCGACGCAATCGAGTTCGAAGTCGGTCCGGGTGCGGCGCCTGCGGCAGTGCGCATCGACTCGGGCGTGCGCGAAGGCGACACCATCAGCCCGTACTACGATCCGATGATCGCCAAGCTCATCGTGTGGGGCGAAACACGCGGCGTGGCGCTTGCGCGCATGGCGACGGCGCTCGGTGAATTCGAAGTCGTCGGCGTGACCACCAACATCGAGTTCCTCGGCCGCATCGTGAAGGGCCGCGCCTTTTCGTCGGGCGACCTCGATACCGGGCTCATCGAGCGCAATCGCAAGGAGTTGTTTCCTGGGGCCGCGCCCCTGCGCGACGAAGTGCTCGCCACTGCCGCGTTTGCGGAAATGTCGCGATGTGAAGCCATGGCTCGCGAGCGGGCGCAGGCTTCGGGCGATCCGAATTCGCCCTGGCACCAGGTCGACAGCTGGCGCCTGAACGACACCTCGCACCATGCGCTGGTGTTCTCGGAGGGCAAACAGCACACGGCGGTCACGGTCTGGCAGGCCGCTTCGGGCTATCGCCTGCGCACGCCGTCAGGCGAATTCGCCTTGTCGGGCGAAGCGGGGCCGGACAATCGGGTCCACTTGCGGCTGGATGGACGCAGCATCGCGGCGCGCGCGGTGCGCATCGGGATGGAATGGAACATCTTCCTCGCCGGCGAGCAGCATCGCCTTGCGTTGCGCGACGAGCTGCACGAGCTCGAGTCGGAAGCCCATGGCGGCAGCCTCGCCGCGCCGATGCCCGGCAAGGTGATCGCGGTGCTCGTGAAGAAAGGCGCGAGGGTCGAAAAAGGCGCGCCGCTCGTGATCCTCGAAGCGATGAAGATGGAGCACACGATCACGGCGCCGCGCGCGGGGAAGGTCACCGAGATCCGCTACGTCGCCGGAGAGCAAGTCGACGAAGGGGTCGACCTGCTCCTTCTGGAAGACTAGTACTTCGCGTGTCCGGGCGTTCGCGGAAACGGGATCACGTCCCGCACGTTCGATAGTCCGGTGACGTAAGCCACAGTCCGCTCGAAACCCAGGCCGAACCCCGCGTGCGGCACGGTGCCGTACCGGCGCAAGTCGCGGTACCAGCCGTAGTGCTCCCGGTCGAGGCCCGCTTCGATCATGCGCGCATCGAGAACTTCCAGCCGCTCCTCGCGCTGGCTGCCGCCGATGATTTCTCCCATTCCCGGCGCAAGCACGTCCATCGCCGCGACGGTCTTGTCGTCGTCATTCAAGCGCATGTAGAACGCCTTGATGCCCTTGGGGTAGTTCATCACGATCACCGGCTTCTTCGCGTGTTGTTCGGTGAGGTAGCGCTCGTGCTCGGACTGCAGGTCGATGCCCCAATGGACCGGAAACTCGAACTTCTGCTTCGCGCGCTCCAGGATCGCGATCGCCTCGCCGTAGTCCATGCGCGCGAATTCCGACTCGACGATACCCTGCAGCTTGGCGACCAAACCCTTTTCGATCCGCTCGTCGAAGAACGCCATGTCCTCGGCGCGCTCGGCGAGCAGCGTCCTGAAAATATGCTTGAGCAGCGCCTCGGCGAGGTTCGCGTCATCCGAGAGGTTCGCGAACGCGATCTCCGGCTCGATCATCCAGAACTCGGCCAGGTGCCGGCTGGTGTTGGAGTTCTCGGCGCGGAAGGTCGGCCCGAACGTGTACACATTGGACATCGCGAGGCAATACGTCTCCACGTTGAGCTGGCCGGACACCGTGAGGAAAGCCTCGCGCCCGAAGAAATCCTGCGCGAAATCGACCTTGCCCTCCGGCGTGCGCGGCAGGTTGGCAAAGTCGAGCGTCGACACGCGAAACAGCGAACCCGCGCCCTCCGCATCGGAGGCCGTGATGATCGGCGTGTTGACCCAGAAGAAGCCCTGCTCGTCGAAGAACCGGTGGATCGCCTTCGCGATCGTGTGGCGCACGCGCGTGGCCGCGCCGATCACGTTGGTGCGCGGCCGCAGGTGCGCGACCTCGCGCAGGAATTCGAGCGTATGCGCCTTGGGCTGGATCGGGTACGAGTCCGGGTCCTCGACCCAGCCGACCACGGTGATCGAGTCGGCCTGCATCTCGAACGGCTGTCCCCTGGCCGGCGAAGGCACGATCCTGCCTGTGGCTTCCACCGCGCAGCCCGCCGTCAGGTGCTGCACCTCGGAGGCGTAGTTTGGCAGCGAATTCGGCGCGACGACCTGCACAGGATGGAAGGAGGAGCCGTCCGAAACGTTGACGAACGAGATGCCGGCCTTCGAATCTCGGCGCGTGCGTACCCAGCCTTTGACGGTAACGGCAGCGTCCTGCGGCGCACGGCCGGCGAGGATGGCGGAACAGGGGAGCGATTGCATGGCCCGATTCTAGCGTTGCTTGAAATAGGCTGCCGGCGGCATGACCTTCACACCCCCAGTTCTTCTACCGTAAAAGCTGCCGAAATGCTTGCGGTCGCCGGTAAGGAGATGGGTTGCGCGCGACTCGATGGCAGCAAGGAGGATCGGAACATCCTTCGCGACAAGTTCCACGCTGCCAGGAAGCGTGGCGTCGTCCGGCGCATCGACCAGCGTCATGCCCTGGGTCAGAGTGCGCAGGCGGGCGCGCTGCGCATCGGTCTCGAGGTTGCGCTCCGCCTCGGCCAGGGCGTAGCGCGAAGTCAGAAGCGTCACCCCGGGTAATCGCCACGGCCGTGCGAGGCCCGAATCGTCCATCCACGCGGCCGAAAACAGCACGTTCGCGTCGAGAAAGACGCGATCCGTCACGGCTGGCGGTGCGGTATGTCCGCGGGATCGAAACCCAGATTGCGCACCTCGCGAACTGCGCGCTTGTAGTCCGCCGCATCCGTCGCGTTATTCAGCAGGAACTCTGCCCGGCGGCGCGGCGAATATACCTCGACGGCCATTGCGACCGCCGGCCGGATGTGGATCCCGTCGTCATGCTCCTCGAAAACCACCATGCCGCCTTCCTTCAGGCCAAATCGCCGGCGCAGCTTGGCGGGGATGACGAGGGTGCCGTTGCGTCCCAGCTTGCTGGTTTCCATTTAACAGAATCTCGTAATTTCAGAGATTCGAACATTAACATACCTTGATCCGACGGACGTCGCCACGCCAGGAGGGCCAGGGCAATTTCCGTACAATGCGGCCATGATTTCCCTCTCCACCCGAGAACGCATTGTCGCGAAAGACCCGCGCGACGGCCTGCTGAACGAGCCGCGCGATTGCGGCGAAACCAGAAAAGGCTGCGTAAGTTGGTGAAGTCGCCCTGCATCGACGTCTGCCGCATGGATCCTGCCCGGGATGTGTGCGCAGGCTGCTGGCGCACGCTGGACGAAATCGCGTGCTGGAGCAGCATGACGGACGCTGAGCGCGCCGAGGTGCTGGCCGCAGTGGATGCGCGGCGCGATCTGGCCCCTATAGCTGAAAAGTAATACCGATTTGCCTGAGAGCCGCTTGTTTGTTGACTCTACGGAAATGGAAGTTCAAGAATCCGGTCTTTCACAGATCGGAGAAGTCGCCGTGCCGGCCCTTGCCTGACGCGAACCGCGCGGCGCCCACTGCCCCTTCGGCCGCAAAAGCCGGCACCCCGTTCGCCCACTCCCGCTCCATCGCCTCGCGCACGCCCAGGCCCTGCTGCAGGTAGACCGAGCGCCGATCCGCCCTCATGCACGCCTGCGGAAAGCGGGCGATCTCGTGCGCCATCGCCTCGGCCGCCTGGCGCGAAGTGCCGTCGGGCACCACCTGCTCGCAGCAGCCGATTCGCAGCGCCTCCTCCGAAGGCACCTTCCGGCCGGTCAGGATGATCTCCATCGCCCGGCCGGTGCCAACCAGCCGGGGCAGCCTCACCGTGCCGCCATCGATCAGCGGCACGCCCCAGCGGCGGCAATAGACGCCGAAGTAGGCCGAGGCTTCCATGATTCGCACATCGCACCACAGAGCGACCTCGAACCCTCCGGCGACCGCCGGCCCGGCGATTGCGGCGATCACCGGCTTGTCCAGTTCCATGCGAGTCGGCCCCATCGGGCCGCGCGGCGCGGGGCCTCCATTTTCCGGATACTCCAAAGACGACAGCGGGCGCGGGTTGTCCACGAGCGAGGCGCTGTACTTGAGGTCGAATCCGGCGCAGAACGCGCCGCCTTCGCCCCAGAGCACCGCGACGCAGGCTTCAGGATCCGCGTTGAAGGCGTTGAACGCGTCCTCGAGCGCGTCTGCGCTGGCCGGATCCATTGCGTTGCGTGCCTCGGGCCGGCTGTGGATCACGGTCCAGACTTTGCCGTCCTTCTCGATGCGTACGGTCATGATGCTTCCCCTGTCCCCGCCGCCTGCGGGCCGCTCACTGAATGGTACAGTGACTCAAGAGGAGGACACCCCGATGCGCAAGGCCATTTGGTATTTCGACGTGGTTTCGCCGTATGCGTATCTGCATCTCCACCGATTCGCCGAATTGCCCGCGGATCTTGCGATCGAGTACAAGCCGGTGCTCTTCGCCGGGCTGCTCAATCACTGGGGTCAGAAAGGGCCGGCGGAAATCCCCTCCAAGCGGCGCTGGACCTATCGCTCCTGCCAGTACTGGGCCGAATCGCACGACGTCCCCTTCCGCTTCCCGGCCGGGCATCCTTTTAACCCGCTGCATTTCCTGCGGCTGATCCTCGCGTGCGACTCGCGGCCGGAAGCGGTGCGTCGCGTCTTCGAGCATGTGTGGACTACAGGCGCCGATCCGGCCGACGAGAAGGGCTTTGCGGCCCTCGCACGCGAAGTCGGAATAGAGGATCTGGCCTCGCTCGGCGCCCCGCAGGTCAAGGAGGCGCTGCGCAGGAACACAGAAGAGGCTGCCGCAGCCGGCGTCTTCGGCGTGCCGACGTTAGTGATGGACGGCGAGATCTTCTGGGGCAACGAT
The DNA here is from genome assembly GCA_947482825.1 of Betaproteobacteria bacterium. Taxonomy (GTDB): domain Bacteria; phylum Pseudomonadota; class Gammaproteobacteria; order Burkholderiales; family SG8-39; genus SZAS-79. Next base: position 25,397 of record CANKMT010000007.1, read on the forward strand.
TCGATCGAGTTCTTCAAGGCATGGTTGGCTGACCCGGGAATCCTTGCCCGCACCGAGATGCGACGGATCGACGCGCTGCCGGTGTCTGCCGCGCGCAAGTCGTAGGAACAGGGGACCCCTGCGGGCTCCCCCGTACCCCCGCGCGCGGCACGAAACGCGAATTGCCGCCGTAATCACTGCCACTTAGACTCGCCGCATGAAGACACCATTCCTTTTGCGTTTTTCGCGCGCCCTTGGCCTGTTCCTCATCACCGCCGCGCTGCTCACGTCGTGCGCGACGACCGATCGCAGCGATGCGGGCAAGCCCCGCCTCGTCGTGTTCTTGGTCGTGGACGGCCTGCCCCAGTGGCAGGTCATCGACTATCGCGACCAGCTCGGGCCCGACGGCTTGGCCCGATTCCTCGATCGCGGCGCATGGTTCTCCGATGCACGCTATGGACATGCCTTCACGGCGACTGCCCCCGGCCACGCAACGATGCTTACCGGCGCCTACCCGCGCCGCACGGGCATCGTCGGCAACGAGTGGCGTGATCCAAAGACCGCTCAACCGGTCTACAACACCGGGGACGAGGCCTATACCTACATCGACAACCAGACGGCAAAGCTCGCAGGCACCAGCCCGCGAAACCTGCAGGTCGAGACGGTCGGCGACGTCCTGCGCCGGGCGGATGCGCGCGCCAAGGTGATCGGGATTTCGGGCAAGGATCGTGGCGCGATCCTGCCGGCCGGCAAGACCGGCACCGCGTACGTGTACATGGGGGACAGCGGCCGATTCGCGTCGAGCACCTACTACATGAAATCGCATCCGGCCTGGGTCACCGGGTTCAACGATGCAAAACCCGCCGACCGGTACTTCAAGGCAGCCTGGTCGCCCCTGCTGCCCGAACCCGCCTATGCGCGCTCGCAGCCAGACGACCGCCCCTGGTACAGCCGAGGCGGCAAGTTGCCGAAGACCTTCGGCGAGGGAATGGAAAAGCCTGGTCCGGCCTTCTACGGCTCCTTGTTGCCGAGCCACTTCGGCGACGCCTTGGCGCTCGATTTCGCCCGCGCGGCGATCGCGGGCGAAGCGCTCGGGCAGGACGAGGTTCCCGACATCCTCGCGATCAGCCTCTCCGGCCACGACTACATCAACCACGCGTACGGGGCCGAGTCCCGCCTGTCCCATGACCACGTCCTGCAACTCGACCGGCTGCTCGCGTCATTCTTCGCCGACCTCGACCGCACGATAGGCAAGGACAACTACATTGCAGTGCTCACCGCAGACCATGGGTTCATGCCGGCGCCGGAGTACAGCCAGTCGCTCGGCCGCAATGCAGGCCGGCAGAACATCCCGCTTACGCTGGAGCGCCTCAACAAGGGACTGGAAGCGAAATTCGGCCGGGGCCCATGGGTGCGTACGTGGTCGGCCAACGGCATCCTCCTCGACAACGCGCACATCGCGTCGAGCAAAGTCGACCGTCGGTCGCTGGAACAGGAGGCCCGCGCAATCCTTCTTGCCGAGCCCGGAATCGTCGGCATGTACTCCCGCAGCGACGTCGAGGGCACCACTGCGCCGGTCTCCACGCAATTCCTGGAGCAAATGCAAAAGACGTATTTCGCCGAGCGCTCGCCCGACCTGATGATCGTGCCTCGGCCATACTGGATGTTCGAAGCGCGCCGCGCGGCCACGTCCACGCACGGCTCGCCGCACGCCTACGATTCCCAGGTGCCGATCCTGTTCTACGGACCGCGTTGGGTCGGTAGGGGGAAAGTGGATGTTCCAGTCTCCGTTGTGGACATCGCTCCTACGCTGGCGCGTTTCCTCGGGGTTGCGACGCCGTCGGCTTCCGAGGGAAAAATTCTGCCCCTGCCCTGAATCGACCCTCTCGGTCGGCCTCTCGCGCCACGCATTCGTCCGGCGCAAACTCTGCTTCGCGTCAGCCGAATATCAGTGCCCTTTCAGATCGGGGACTCCCGGCGTTCTTGCGGTCCAGAAACCGGATGGCCTAGTCAGAAAAATTTGGCGGCCTTGCGCCACATCGAACCAGCCGCGACCCATTAAAGTCCAGTTCTACATTCTGCCCACGCCGCTACCATCGTAGCCGCAACCATGCGGCCTGTTCTTGAGACAGTCGGACTCTCCGAAGCCTTCATCGCTTCGATGTGCCTATCGAAGTAAGTGTCGATCTGCGTAGTCATTCCGTAAAGAGCCCTTATGCTCTTGGCAATGACGCTTAATCCAGTATCAGGAAATGCGGCCGCAATCATGGTTTCCTCGACAGGGTTACAAGGCACTCGACAAGATCGTGCGGATCAATTCCGCTCTACCGGATAGAGCCTGATCCCGGGAATCGCCGCCGCGATGGTCGCGAAGTCCCGATCGTCGTGCAGGAGGACGAGGCTGTGCTCCAATGCGATGGCTGCAATGAGGCAATCATTGCTGCTGCGGGGTGTCTTACCGGCCCTCCGACAAACTTGATACAACCGGGCCGCCTCGACATGTGAAGCCACTGGTTCGGCAGGCGCATAGCAGCACAAGCCCTCGAAATACTTCCGCCACTTCTCGAAGCGCTGGTCCGAGTCTGCTCCCTGGAGCACTTCCTGCAGAATGATCGGCGCAATGCCGACGACCTCGTCACCCCCGAGCAGGTTCTTCAGAATCTCCACGTGGCGGACATCCGAGCCGCGCAGGAAATCCACCCACACGGAGGTGTCCACCAGGTACATCGGGACGCCTAGCGCGCGCTCTTGTATTCGTAGTTCCTGCGCAGACCGCCAGTACCGAAAAGCTCGAGCAGCTTCTTTTGCTGGCCGATCTGCACAAATCTGCGAAGAGCGGCTTCGACTGCCTCGCGCTTGGTCTTAACGTTTGCAAGCTTCATGGCCTGTCGCACAAGCTTGTCGTCGAGCACGATATTGGTTCTCACAATACACCTCCGGATGTGTACGCTTTGACATGATACATCCGTTCATTCCTACCCGTATTTGCGCAGGTCGTCGATCACCTTGCCATCGTTGGGCAGGCTGCCGGCACCGACGAACTCGACTTCGCCGCGCAGTTTGGTCACTTCGCGGATCGTGGCGAGCAGCACCGCACGCAGGGCGTCTGTACCCGAGGCGCCGGGCATTTCGCACTTGAGCGTCATGCGATCGCTGCCGACTTCGCCCTCGATCACGAGGCGCGCCCTTGCGACTTGCGGATGCCGGCGCAGGATCTCGCCGATCTGCTTTGCCGTCACGAACATCGCTCGTACCTTGGTGCTCTGGTCGGCGCGGCCCATCCAGCCCTTGATGCGCACATTCGTCCTTCCGCAAGGGCTCACTCCTTCGAGCACCGCAGAAAGGTCGCCGGTGCCGAAGCGGACCAGCGGGTAGTCCTTGTTGAAGGTGGTGATGACGACTTCGCCCACTTCGCCCGGCGCCACGGGGTCGCCCGTGCCGGGGCGGACGATTTCGAGGATGAGGCCTTCTTCGAGGATCATGCCTTCGTTCACGCTGGCTTCCGGCGCGGTGGATTCGTAGGCGATCATTCCGAGATCGGCGCTCGCGTAGCACTGGAGCACCGCAATGCCGCGCGCCTGCAGCGCTTTCCTGACCGCGGGCGGCAGGTATTCCGCGCCTACGATCGCTTTCCTGAGGCAGGAAACGTCCACTTTAAGTTCGTCGGCCTTCTCGACGATGAGCTTAAGGAAAGACGGGGTTCCGATGTAGGCGTTGATCGACAGCCCCGCGATCGCCGCGACCTGCATTTCGGTCTGGCCTGTGCCGGTCGGCACCACGGTGCATCCGAGCGCAAGCGCCCCACTTTCGATCATCGAGCCGGCGGGAGTGAAGTGGTAGGCAAACGTGTTGATCACCAGGTCGCCGGCGCGGAATCCTGCGGCGTACAACGCGCGGGCCGTCCGCCACCAGTCGCGTGTGGCACCTTCGGGTTCGTAAATCGGACCGGGCGAGACGAAGATCTTGGACAACTGCGCTACCGGTGTCGCATTGAGACCGCCCAGCGGCAGATCCATCTTCTGCAGCTCGCCGAGATCGGACTTGCGCGTGACCGGCAGCTTTGCAAGGGCCTCGCGCGATGTGACAGCGGCCGGATCGATCCCGCCGAGGATGCGCCCGAATCCCGGTGCGTTCTGCTTCGCATGCGCAATCTGACCCGGTAATGCAGCGAGCAATGCGGCCTCGCGCTCGGCGGCGGAGCGCGTCTCGAGGGTGTCGTAGTGCATTACAGCCAACGCTTCCGGCGGCGATACGACTTCGCGTCACGGAAACTCTTCCTGCCTCCGGACGAAAAGCCGAGGTAAAACTCTTTCACGTCCTCGTTCTCGGCCAGCGCCCTGCCTTCGCCGTCCATCACGACCCGGCCGTTCTCGAGGATGTAGCCATAGTCGGCATACCTGAGCGCGATGTTGGTGTTTTGCTCGGCGAGCAGGAAGCTCACGCCTTCCTTCGCATTGAGGGCCTTGACGATCTCGAAGATCTCCTCCACCAGTTGCGGCGCGAGGCCCATCGACGGCTCGTCGAGCAAGATCATCTTGGGCCGCGCCATCAACGCGCGGCCGATGGCGGTCATCTGCTGCTCACCGCCCGAGGTGTAGCCGGACTGCGAATCCCGCCGCTCTTTCAGGCGCGGAAAATAGGCGTAGACCTTTTCGAGATCCTGCAGGATGCCCGCGCGGCCTGCATTGCTCGTGTAAGCGCCGGTCAGCAGGTTTTCCTCGATCGAAAGGTGCTGGAAGCAATGGCGTCCTTCCATGACCTGGATGACGCCGCGCTTGACCAGGTCGGCCGGCGTGAGCTTCTCGATGCGCTCGCCCTTGTACTCGATGTACCCCTTGGTAACCTCGCCACGCTCGGCCTTGAGCAGGTTGGAAACCGCGCGCAGCGTGGTGGTCTTGCCGGCGCCGTTGCCTCCGAGCAGCGCGACGATCTTTCCTTCGGGCACCGAAAGCGTCACGCCCTTCAGCACCAGGATGACGTGGTTGTAGATGACTTCGATGCCGTTGACGGTGAGCAGGGGCTGGCTCATCGGGACAATGTTCTCCGGTGGGTGGTTTTCGGCTTTCGCAGGGGTCGCAAGAAAACCGCGCGGCCGCCGCAAAAGCCGCTCCCGGTACTCGACCGGGAGCGGCGCACGAGGCTGCCCTGCTCTTTATTGCTCCTTGGCGCAATCGCGCCGGGCAATCTTCTTCTCGGCCGCATACTTCTCCGCCGAGGCGCGGATCATCGGGCGGATGATCTGCTGGTCAGCCTCGATAACACCGGGTTGGACGTTCCACTTCTTGCCGTCCCAGATGTGCATCGAGGCGGTGCGGCCGCCTGCATGGTCGACGCACGAGGTGCTGATCGGCGTCATGAAGCCCTCGAAACCGAGCTTCTTGATCGCCGCCTGGTCAATTGCCAGGTTCTCCAGGCCCCAGCGCACTTCCTCGCCCTTGAGCGGCTTCTTGCCGTACTTGATCTGGGCGCGCTTGACCGCTTCGACCGACATCATTGCGAAGGTCAGGCCGCGGTTGTAGAGCACCTCGCCGACCTCTTCCTTCTTGCCCGTGCCCTGTCCCTTGTCGTGGAGGTGCTTGAGGACGTCCTTGTGCACCTGACCCTGTCCTGCCGAAGCGAGGAACACGAGTGCGTTGTACCCCTTGGCGCCCTCGCCGGCGGGAGTCACGTCAGGCTCGGCGCCCGACCACCATACGCCGTACATCTTCTCGCGCGGATAGCCGGTGGCAACCGCTTCCTTGATCGAGGTCGAGTTCATCACGCCCCAGCCCCACAGGAAGACGTAGTCGGGCCGTTGCTGGCGGATCTGCAGCCAGGTCGCCTTCTGCTCGACGCCCGGGTGGGTGACCGGCAGCAGCAGGAGTTCGTACCCGTGCATCTTGGCGCGTTCCTGCAGCAGGGCGATCGGCTCCTTGCCATAGGGCGAATCGTGGTAGACCAGCGCGATCTTCTTGCCCTTGAGTCTGTCAACGCCGCCCTCTTTCTTGCCGACGTGCTGCACGAGCATGTCGGCCGCATCCCAGTAGGTGCCCCCAAGCGGGAAATTCCAGCCGAACACGGTGCCATCGACCGAATCCGCCCGCCCGTAGCCGCCGGTGATGATTGGGATCTTGTCGGTAAAGGATTTGTCGGTCACCGCGAACGTGATGCCGGTGGACAGGGGATGGAACAGGGTCGCGCCCGTCGGGCCCTTGCCCTTGAGGCGCTCGTAGCACTCCACGCCTCGGTCGGTGGCGTAGCCTGTCTCGCATTCCTCGAACGTGATCTTGATGCCGTTGATGCCCCCATCGCGGGCATTCACCAGCTTCAGGTAATCGACGTACCCGTTCGCGAACGGCACCCCGTTGGGCGCATACGCGCCGGTGCGATAGGACAGCACCGGGAAGAACTGCTCCTTGGCCTGGGCGAAGGCCGGCGCGCTCGCAGTGGCCGCGACTGCCGCGACCAAGGCTCCCGTGGCGGCCGCCAGGAGCCGCGTTTTCGCTGCTTGTCTCATCTGTACTTCCTCCTTTTGAACAATGCCGCCGGCGGGATCCGCCGGGCGGATACGTAAATCTTGGCACATCAGTGTGGAAACGGCCATAACCGCAGCTTCTCCTTGCCCACCGCCCATAGCCGGGCCAGCCCGTGCGGCTCGACGATCAGGAAGAACACGATCAGCGCGCCGAAGATCATGAGCTCCAAATGCGAAATCATCGCCGTGGAGATTGGCACGCCCAGCAGGGTCGGAAGCTGGTTCAGCAGGATAGGCAACATCACGATAAACGCGGCGCCGAAATAGCTGCCCAGCAGCGACCCCATGCCGCCGATGATGATCATGAACAGCAGATTGAGGGACAGGGTCAGGTTGAACGCCAGCGGCTCCCAGGAGCCCAGGTGCATGAATCCCCACAACGCGCCGGCGACGCCGACGTAGAACGAACTCACCGCGAAGGCGCTCAGCTTGGCATAGACCGGCCGGATGCCGATCACTTCGGCGGCGACGTCCATGTCGCGCATCGCCATCCACGCGCGGCCGATGTGGCCGCGCACGAGATTCTTCGCGATCAGCGTGAAAACGATCAGCACGGCGAGCAGGAAGCAGTATTTCTTCACCGGCGTGTCAATCGTCCATCCGAACATCACGATCGGCGCGGTGGATACCGATCCCGACGACGCGTAGTCGGTAAACCACTTGACGCGCGCGAACAGCCAGTCGGTGAAGAATTGCGCCGCAAGGGTGGCGACCGCAAGGTACAGGCCCTTGATGCGCAGGCTCGGGACCCCGAACAGCATGCCGACCGCGGCCGCGATCAATCCGGCGAGCACCAGCACCACGAGGAAGTTGAGCTGCGGGATGCGCAGCGCAATGTTGTACGCCGCGTACGCGCCCACCGCCATGAACGCGGCATGGCCGATCGAGATCTGGCCGCAGTAGCCGACCAGCAGGTTGAGGCCGATTGCAGCCAGCGTCAGGATCAGGAACGGGATGAGCAACGAAAGGAACAGGTAGTCGCTTGCGAAGAACGGCACCGCCACGAAGGCGACCACGAGCAGGCCTGCCATGAACACCCGGTCCTGCAGGATCGGCAGCATCTGCTGGTCCGCCGCATACGTGGTCTTGTATTGCCCGTTTTCCCTGTAGAACATGGCGGCGTCAGACCCTGTCGATGTGCTTTTCGCCGAACAGGCCTTCCGGCCTGACCAGCAGGAACAGCAGCGCGAGCACGTAGGCGAACCAGTTCTCGATACCGCCGCCGGCGAGGTCGAACGCCTTGACCATCACCGGGCCGAGGAAGACTTCGGCCATCTTCTCGCCAACGCCGATGATCAACCCGCCGACGATGGCCCCTGCAACCGAGGTGAACCCGCCGAGGATCACGACCGGCAGCGCCTTGAGGGCAACCTGCGAAAGCGAAAACTGCACGCCGAGCTTGGAGCCCCAGATCACGCCCGCGACGAGCGCGACGATTCCCGCGACCGACCAGACGATGACCCAGATGCGGTTGAGCGGAATCCCGATCGACTGCGCGGCCTGGTGGTCGTCGGCCACCGCGCGCAGCGCCCGTCCTGTCGCGGTCTTCTGGAAAAACAGCATCAGGCTCGCGACCAGCGCGGCGGCCGCGATCGTCGCGACGAAATCCTCCTTGTTCACGAGGATGCCGCCCTGGAACAGCTGGTCGAGAATCATCACCGGCTCCTTGGCGATGCCCAGCTCGATCTTGTAGATGTCGCTGCCCCACACGGTCTGCCCAAAGCCGTCCAGGAAGTAGGAAACGCCGAGTGTGGCCATCAGGAGCGCGACGCCTTCCTGGTTTACGAGCGGGCGCAGGACCAGCCTTTCGACCAGCCAGGCCAGCACGATCATGATCGCAGTCGCCAGGAGCATGGCCACCCAGAGCGGCATGCGCTCGGCCAGCCTCGCTACCGCCAGCGCCGCGAACAGCACCATCGCGCCCTGCGCGAAATTGAATACGCCCGAGGCCTTGAAGATGAGCGCAAACCCGAGGGCCACCAGCGAATACAGCACGCCGGCCATGAGGCCCCCGAGGAGCACCTCGATGTAGAACCCCGGCGCGCTTGCGCCCGTGGCGAGCGGCGCCACCAGCCCGGTCAGTAACACGATGCCGAGGATAAAGGTGGGAAGGTTTTTCTTCATCTGGAGTGGCGCCGCGGATTCAATGCGAGACGCCGAGGTAGGCGTCGATCACGGCCTGGTTGCCGCGCACTTCGTCCGGGGTGCCGTCGCCGATCTTGCGGCCGTAATCGAGCACCACGACGCGATCCGAAATATCCATGACCACGCTCATGTCGTGTTCGATGAGCACGATGGTCGTTCCGAAGTGGTCGTTGACATCGAGGATGAAGCGACACATGTCCTGCTTTTCCTCGACGTTCATGCCCGCCATCGGCTCATCGAGCAGCAGCACGCTCGGCTCCAGCGCCAGCGCGCGGCCGAGATCGACCCGCTTCTGCAACCCATAGGGCAGCCGGCCCACCGGGGTCTTGCGCCAGGCCTGGATCTCGAGGAAATCGATGATGCGTTCAACGGCCTCGCGATGCTCGATCTCCTCCTTCGCGGCCGGGCCCAGGCGCAGCGCCTGCAGGAGGATGTTCGAATGCATGCGCAGGTTGCGCCCGGTCATGATGTTGTCCAGCACGCTCATGCCCTTGAAGAGCGCGAGGTTCTGGAAGGTGCGCGCGATTCCCGACAGGGCGACTTCGTGCGGGTCCATGTCATGGAACTCGCGCAGGGTCCCGTCCATCTTCAGCCGGATGGTGCCCCGCTGCGGATGGTAGACGCCATTGATCACGTTGAGCATCGAGCTCTTGCCCGCGCCGTTGGGGCCGATGATCGCGCGTACCTCGTGCTCGCGCACATCGAACGACACGTCGCTCAGCGCCTTGACGCCGCCAAAGGCGAGGGACACGCCCTCGACCGCGATGATGACCTCGCCGGTGACGCGCTCAACGGTCGCTCCCCCGCTCATGCCGCCCGCTTTGCCGCCGCGACGGGGAAAGTCTTCGCGTCGCGAATCTTGAGATCGGCCGAGATGCTGCCAGTGCGGCCGTCTTCGTAGCGAACCTGCGCCTCGACATGCACGGACTGGCGCCCCGCATACAACGCTTCGACGAGGGACTGGTAACGCTCCCCGATGTAGCCGCGGCGCACCTTCCTCGTGCGCGTGAGTTCGCCGTCATCGGCATCGAGCTCTTTGTGCAGGATCAGGAAGCGGTGGATCTGCGAATTGGCGAGCTCGGGATCTTGAGACAGGTCGAGGTTCACCTTCGCGATGCAATCGCCGACCAGCTGGTAGACCTCGTCGCGCGAGGCGAGGTCGACGTACCCCGCATAGGGCAGGTTGTTGCGCTCGGCCCAGTTGCCGACGGCTTCCATGTCGAAGTTGATGAACACGCAGGCCCGGTCGCGAGCGTCGCCGAAAGCGACCGCTTCCTTAATGTAGGGGAAGAACTTGAGCTTGTTCTCGATGTACTTGGGCGCGAAAAGCGTGCCGTCGGTAAGCGCGCCGACGTCCTTCACGCGATCGATGATCTTGAGGTGCCCGTCCGGATCGAAGTAACCGGCGTCCCCGGTGTGGAACCAACCCTCGGCATCCTTTGCGTCCGCGGTGGCTTGCGGATTCTTGTAGTACTCCCTGAACAGGCCCGGCGAGCGAATCAGGAGTTCCCTTTGCGGCGTAAACTTGAGTTCGACGCCGGGCACGGCTGGGCCAACCGTATCGGACTTGACCTGCCCGTTGGGCTGGATGCAGACGAAGACCGAGGTCTCCGTCGAGCCGTAGAGTTGCTTGAGGTTGATGCCGATCGAACGGTAGAAGACGAAGAGATCCGGCCCGATCGCCTCGCCAGCGGTGTAGGCCACGCGCACCCGGCTCATTCCGAGTACGTTGCGCAAGGGGCCGTAGACGAGGATGTCCCCGAGGCGGTAGAGCAGGCGGTCGCCGGCATCGACGCTCTGCCCGTCGAGGATTCTCGCGCCGACCCGCTTGGCCACCTCCATGAAATACAAGTACATCTTGCGCTTGAAAGTGCCTGCGTCCTCCATGCGGATCGACACAGTGGTCAGCAACGCCTCGAGCACGCGCGGCGGGGCGAAATAGTAGGTCGGACCTATCTCGCGCATGTCGGCCATGACCGTTTCCGCCGATTCGGGGCAGCAGATGCAATAGCCGGTAACGAAGGGCTGCGCGTAGGAAAAGATGTTCTGGCCGATCCATGCCGGCGGCAGATATGCGAGCACGACGTCCGAATCGCTTAGCCCTTCCATCTGCGCTGCGGCGTGCGCGCGGTCGATCAGCGCGGTGTGCGTCAGGACCACGCCTTTGGGATTCCCCGTCGTGCCCGAGGTGAAGAACATGGCCGCGGCATCCGACCCCACGCCGCGTGCAACTATGCCGTCGAAAAACCCCGGGTTGGCGGCATCGAACGCGCGGCCGGCATCCTGGAGCTTCTCGTAACTCGTCAAGGCCTCCTGGGGGTAATTCCTGAGGCCGCGCGGGTCGTCGAAGTAAATGCGCTTGAGCGAGGGACATTGCGGCAGGATCTCGAGCAGCTTGTCGACCTGCTCCTGGTCCTCGGCCATGGCGAAGCCGATTTCGGCGTCCTGGATCGGGAAAGCTATTTCCGTGGCGATCGCGTCCTGGTAGAGCGGCACGGGGACCGCGCCCAGGCACTGGGCGGCGCACATGGCGGCGTAAAGGCGCGGGCGGTTGTCGCCCACGATCGCCAAGTGGGCACCATGATCGAGGCCGTGGGCCGCGAGGCCGCAGGCAAGCGCGCGGACTTCGTCTGCGAAGCGGCCCCAGGACCAGGTTTGCCATACGCCGAGATCCTTTTCGCGAATGGCCGCTAGCGTGCCCCGGACCTGCGAATGATGCGCAAGCAACTTGGGAAACGTGTCGAGGGTGCCAATATCGACTGGCATTGTGCTGCCTCCTCCGTTCATGGGGGTCCGGACAACCGGCCCCGCCTCTGCCCGCCGCGACTTGGGCGACGAGTCATGCGATTCGATTCTTGCACAAAAACCGGGCCTTAACCGCCTTTCGCTGGCGTCTTCCTGCGGCAACGGCGACGCAGTGTAGGGGCCACGCACGCACGAAGTTGTCGTCTCGGCGACAATTGCAGCGATGGGCGCCCCGCTAAAACCCTTATTCCCCTTCGTGCGCGATTCGACCTGGGCCTCCATGCTCGGAGCTTCCGAGCTGGCGAAAGTCGAATCCGAGGTGTTCGACCGCGTGGTCCCTGCAGGTGGAATGGTTTGCCGCAAAGGCGCGCCGGTCGAGTATTGGGTCGGGGTCGTCGAAGGCCTGGTCAAGATCTCGAGCGTCTCGGCCGAGGGAAAACCCGTCACGTTTACCGGCGTGCGGGCGGGCGGATGGTTCGGCGAAGGCTCGGTCCTGCGCTCCCTGCCATGGGGCTATGACGCGGTGGCCCTGCGGGAGTGCAGGGTGGCCCTGATGCCGCGCGCCACGTTTTACTGGCTTCTGGACACAAGCATCGGGTTCAACCGGTTCCTCCTCGAACAACTGAACGAAAGGCTGTCGCTTTTCATCGGCATGCTCGAGTCGGACCGGCTGCTCGAACCCGAGGCTCGGGTCGCACGGTGCCTCGCGTCGCTCTTCAACCCCCGCCTGTACCCGGGCGGGGGGCGCGAATTGCAGATCTCGCAGGAGGAAATCGGCTACCTCTCTGGGGTTTCGCGCCAGCGCGTTAACCAGGCGCTGCAGGTACTCGATCGGGCCGGACTCTTGCGCGTGGCCTATGGCGGGGTGACCGTCGTCGACCTTCCAGGGCTGGGTCGGTACGGCCCCTAAGCGATTGGGACAAGGGCTCCTCTCCCAGACATCCTCTGCCGCAAGGCCGGGCGAGTCCTTCGCGCCGGGGCAAACCAACGGTTGCGCGACTCATGAGCACCCCACGCATGTTGCTGATCGACGAACTTTCATTGGGCCTTGCACCTGCGATCGTCGACCAACTCTGTGACGCGCTGCGCGTCCTGAACCGCGCCGGGCTGACGCTGCTGGTCGTCGAACAGGACGTTGCGATCGCGCTGGAACTCGCGCAGCATGCGTTCGTGATGGATACAGGGCGCATCACTCGCTCAGGCCGGTCCTCAGCGCTTGCCGATGACCCGGCGATCCGCGAGGCCTACCTCGGCTCGCTCTGACCTGGAAGTTTCGCGTATTTTTCGACAGGAGAAGAAACCCGATGTCCGACGTGCCAGTGTTTGCCCCCGGCGGGTACCGCTACGTGAAGGCCGTGTTCCAGTATTCCGGCGGCGTTGCTGCCGAACCCGGCTTCGAGATGGAGCGCGCTCGTTTCATCAAGCCGTTGCCGATCGCCGACGCGTTTCCCGCGGTCGAGGCGCACCTGAAGGCGCTCGGCCGGCCGGTCACGGCGTTTGCGCAGTGCGAACTGCGGTCGCCGGCACCGTTCACGGACCAGGGATTTTTTGACTTCAACAAAGTCTACGTGACCACGCTGGAGCGCTGGGGGATTTACAAGGAGGGCGACCCGTTGATGAACCCTGTGGCGCGCACGAACGTCTGCCCGATGTACGACAAGCCCGCGGGGCCGTCCATGTACGCGTTCTCGTACACGGTGCCCGTGGCGAACGCGAAACGCGGCACGTTCGTGCTGGCAGGCGGAGGGGACGCGATGGAGAAAGGACCGTCCTATCGCGACCGTATCGTGCGATTGGGCGACACATCCCCAGAGGGCCTGCGCGAGAAGGCGACTTTCGTCATCACCGAGATGGAGCGGCGCCTGAAGCTCCTTGGTTTCGGCTGGAAAGATGCCGTGACCACCCAGATCTACACGGTCCAGAACGTCGGCCATCTGGTCGGCGAGTTGCTCGCGGCACGCGGTGCTGCCGCTGGGGGCGTGATCTGGAATTACACGCGCCCGCCGGTCATCGACCTGGAGTTTGAAATGGACGTGCGCGGCGCGGCTCGCGAGATCGTCCTGTAGTCTGGCCCGGATCGGTAAAATGTCAGCAGATTGACCGGAAACTCAATATCTGCGCGGGGGTCAGGGCCGATCATGTCAGTAGTAACGGTGTCCTAAACGACGTTTCGTTCGAGTAGCGGGCGGTTTGCAACGATGCGCTCGAAGGCGAGCGGCGCAAGGTCGATCGTGCGGTAGGCCCCGTGGACAATCAGCTCCGCCACACCCCGCCCGACCGCGGGCGATTGCTGCAGTCCATGACCCGAGAACCCGTTGGCAAAGACGAGGTTGCGGACTTGCGGGTGGAATCCCACAATGCCATTGCAGTCGAAGGTGTTGTATTCGTAATAGCCGGCCCACGCGCTGGTCTGGCGCAAGGCTTCAAAGGCCGGCACTCGCGCCGCGAGGCACGGCCAGATTGTGTCTTCGAACAACGCGTGGTCCACGTCCAACGGCAGATCGTCGGGATCGTTCGCTGGGTCCGGTGAAGTCCCGCAAATGAACTGGCCGGGGCCCTCAGGCCGGAAGTAGACGCCCGACGGGTCGATGACCAGCGGCGCATTGTCGATCGGCACAGGGCACTTCACCACAAACACGCATCGACGCCGTGCGCGCACCGGCAGTTCGATGCCCAGCCATGCGGCCGGCTCTCGTGCCCACGGACCGGCCGCGTTGACGGCAATGTCGCATCCGAGGGACGAGCTGTCCTTAAGCCTTACGGACTGGATTCGCGCGCCGTTGCATTCGAACCCGATCGCTTCCGAAGAAACGTAGTCCGCACCGAGCGAGCGGGCTTTCCGGCGCAACGCCTGAAGGAGGCTGTAGCCGTCGAACCATCCTTCGCCCGTGAGACCGAGCGAACCCATCGCGATTCCCTCTGTCGACAGCCAGGGAAAACGTGCCTGCAATGCCTCTGGGGCCAACAGCGCGACGTCCGCACCCAAAGCGGCCTGCAGCCGGTGATTCTCGACGAGCACGGCGACGCCGGGTTGCGACGCAAGGAACAGGTAGCCTTGTTCCCTGAGCCCGACATCGGGACGCTCGCCTCCGACCCTCAGTTCCTCGCCGACCCTGCGCAGGAACCCGATCCCGAACCGGCTGAGCTCGATGTTGACCGGGGTCGAGAACTGTTGCCTGATCGAACTGGCCGACAACGCAGACGAGGCCCGCGCGTAGGTGGGGTCGCGCTCGATGACTTTCACGGTGCCGGCGAATCCCGGATCGCCCAGCAGAAAACAGGCGATCGCGCTGCCGATCGCGCCGCCCCCGATGATGACCACGTCCTGTTTCGCCATATGTTCCTTTGCTACGCGGTGCTCGCGGTGCTCGTTGACACGCGGCCCGCGCATAGCATAGCGTCCCCGCTTTCAACGGAGATGCGCGTGTCCTCCTCGATTCGCCACATCCCGGCCCGGGAAGTGCACGCCGCGCTTGGCTACCCGGAACTCGTGGACGCCTTGCGAGCCGCCTTCGCCGCCGGCGCCGAAGCGCCGGTGCGCTCGAGTTACCCGGTCACGCCAGAGGGCGATCGCCTGCTGCTGATGCCTGCCTGGCGCGCGGGCCTGGACATCGGGGTGAAACTGGTTGCGGTCTTTCCGCGCAATCGGCAGCGCGGACTTGCAAGCGTTTCCGCGCTTTACGTTCTCCTCGACGGGGAGACCGGGCACCCGCGGGTCCTGCTCGACGGCGAAGCCCTCACCTTGCGCAGGACGGCCGCCGCATCGGCCCTCGCATCCACGTACCTGTCTCGCCACGATTCGGCCCGCCTGCTGGTGGTCGGTACCGGGGCGCTCGCGCCTTACATGGCTGCAGCACATTGCGCAGTGCGCCCGATCCGGGAAGTCCTCGTTTGGGGCCGATCACATAAGCGCGCGACTGAACTATGCCAGGTGCTCGAAAGCAACGGCATTACGGCCCGGCCGATAACGGATCTCGCAACGGGCGTTGCCGCTGCGGATATTGTGACTTGCGCGACCACCGCGCGCGAACCTCTGGTTCTGGGCTCCCATGTCCGTCCGGGAACGCATGTCGACCTGGTGGGCGCGTTCACGCGCGAGATGCGAGAGAGCGACGACGCGCTTGTGGCGAAATCGGAAGTGTTTGTCGATACGTTCGCCGGGGCCCTCAAGGAGGCCGGTGACCTGGTGCAGCCGATCGAGACGGGGGCCATCCCCCGCAGTCATGTCCTCGCCGAAATGGCCGACCTGGTCAAGGGGCGCCATGCGGGCCGGACTTCGAAGGACACCGTTACGCTCTTCAAGTCTGTCGGCACCGCTCTCGAGGATCTTTGCGCAGCGCGGCTCGTTTTCGAACGCACCGGAAGCGATTGACGTGGCCGTCGCCAGGACCCGCAAGCCCTGCACCGCCGGCAGCTAATATTTCATGCCGGGCTTGGTGATCGGCTTGGGGATTTCGATGCCCTGTGCACGGGCCTTCTGGTACCACCTGAGTGCAATCTCATAGTCGCGCGCAACGACGGCATTCCCCGTGTTGTAGATGTCACCAAGACGCTTCTGGGCAATGCCAAGGCCCGCTTCTCCGGCCGCAAGATAGGCCTGCATGGCGGCACGCATGTCGCCGCCCTGCTCGAGCTTTTGCCCTTCCTGGAAACGTTCCGCAGCCTGCTGGGTCGTGAGCGATGACTGCGAGCGGGCCGCAGGCTTTGGCGGCTGCTCCGGCTGCGGCTTGGGCGGGGTTGGTTCCGGCGCCACCGGCGCGGGTGGGGGCGGAGGGGGCGGGACAGGCGCCAGAGGCTTGGCGACAAGCACTCGCAACTGCCGTGTTGCTTCTGCGGGTTCGAGGGCCGCGACTGCATCGCGACCGGGGATTGTCAGGGTGCGCCCAACGAGCAGCTGGTTGATGTTGCCTTCGAGAAAGGCGTCAGGGTTGGCCCAGTAGATGCCTAAGACCATCTGGTTGAGCGTCACCCCCTGATGCCTGGTTTTTCCCGCAATTCGAAAGAGCGTATCGCCCTTGGCCACTTCGTAGCTTGAAGGAACGACCGCGGCGGGCTTTGCTTCAGGCTTTACGGCAGCGGGCTTCTGAATCGCAGACTTCGCAGCACGGGCCGCTGCAGGTTTCTTTTCCTGCGCCTCGACACCCGGCAGGAAGGAAAGCTGGAGAAAGCAGGCTGTCGAGATCGCCAATCCCGGCAGGAGGCGGGGGAATCGGGTGAACCGGTGTCCTACTCGCAAAAGAATTCGACGGTTTCCGTGGCGCTGGCCCGCGGCTGCCCGAACGCGATCCAGCCGTGCCCCCGCAGGGCGAACTCGGCGCGCCTGAGCACGACTTCCGTGTCGCCTTCGACAGTGACGTACGTGCCGTTGGCGCTATGGTCGGCGAGGACGAACTTGTCCAGCCGGCGCTCGATCTTGCCATGCTGGCGCGAGGCCGTGCGGTCGATGATAACGAGGTCGCCGGCCTTGTCGCGCCCCAGCGTGAGCGAAGTCCTGGCGCCCTCGAGCACAATCTCCTGGTCGAGGTACTTGAGCCGCAACGCAGTAAGCTTTTGCTTCACCATCGAGCGGTTGGTCGCGATCTGCGTCTGGTCTCCGGTTTGCTGCCAGAGGATCTCGTACAGATCGACCGCCGTTGCCTTGCCCTTGACCTCGATCGAATAGAGCCTGCGCGACGACAATCGCATGATCGGGCTCATGAGCTCGACGGTTTCGCGCGAGGTCATGATCTGGCCCTTGGAGGCGAGGCCGGCAAGCCGAGCCGCAAGGTTGACCGAGTCACCGAACACATCGCCTTCCCGCTCGACGAGGGGGCCGAAATGAAATCCGATGCGAACGCCGATCTTCGTGTTGGCCACGGGCGGGAGTTCGTCAATCGCGTTTTGCATTTCGATGGCAGCGCCTGCCGCCGAACTCGCATCCGGAAAGGTCGACATGACTTCGTCTCCGATCGTCTTGATCACACGGCCGCCGATGTCGGCGGTCTTGTCCTTGAATATAGTGATGCACTTGTCGATCGCGGCGTGGGCAACAGCATCCCCAGCGCTTTCGTAGAGGCGTGTGCTGCCGCTGACGTCCACGAATAGCACCGCAGCCTGGGCAGTATCGTTCATTTAACGAATTATGGCCAAGTTACGGCGTTCCCGCCACTCGGCGCTCGGCGGCAGGCGCCAAGAATGGGTCCGAAGCCCCGAGCTTCCACGCTTACCGGTGCTTGCAAATCGAATCCAACTACGATACCTGTGAGCCACGCAAATGCCTAGGTTTCCGAACCCCTTACGGGGAGCGTTTCACGAAGAATACGCGACTCTTTTCGAAGCGGGCCCCGAACTCCTGGCGCACGCTCGGCGAGTACGGGCTAACTTGCTCAGAACCACTTGATGGCCTGGAAATGCACTCGCGGTGTGCGCCTTGCGGTGTCCGCATTCGGATCGTCGTTCTCGCCGCGCCAGGCCATGGTGGTCTTGAAGAGGAAGTCATTGTCTTTCCCGACCGTGATTCCGACACCAAGCGAGGAGATTCCGACGTTGTTCGCACCCGTGACGTTGGTTGGCGGACTATGGTTGACTTTGACGCGACCCGCGTCATAGAACCCAAGGAGGGTCACGTCACCCTGCAAGAGCTGGAACTTCGGCACGTTGTAGCGCAACTCCGTCGTGAAGATGAATCCTTGATCGCCGGGTCCCTGCCCCGCAGGATAGCCGCGCACGCCATTCGCGCCGCCCAGCGACATCTTCTCTGCAGAGCTGAGGTTTTTGTCCGCGTGCTGCCCGCTCAGGGCAAATAGCATGTTGACATTCTCTGAAATCAACTGCAGGCGACGGTAATCGAGGTTCACCTTGGCGAACTTGCCCTGCGTATTCAAACCGGTGGCGCCCTGGTCGACTGAGATCATTGCCGCCGAACCGAAGGCCAGCGTGCCCTCGGTGTAACTCACCGAGAAGGAGTTCATCGCCCCGCCGAACATTCGGTCGCGCAAGTCACCGACAAGCGCCAGCTTGAAGGAGTTGATCGACCGGTCCTCGATCGTGTTGGTGGTATCGATGCGGTCTTTCAGCATCTTGTTTTCGTACGACACTTGCCCAATCAGGTTGACGTTGCGCGTGCGAATGAATGGGTAAAGGCCGTACAAGCTGGTAACCGCGCCTTCGCCATGTGCATGGAGCGTCGAAAAATCGCGCTCCAAGCTGTAACGAAAGGTGGAGTAGCTGGTGCCCAGGCGTGTCCCGCTGTAGCCGACGGGCACCGAGATCGCGGCCCGTACGAAGGTCATCTGTTCGTTTGTAAACGTCGCACGCACCGAGAGCTGGTCGCCGAAACCGCTCAGATTGTTACCATTGACGTTGGCGCCCGTGACCAATTCGCCGGTAAAACGACCGCCGTGGTTGGTGATGTCGGCATAGCCAGAAATGATGTTGCCGCTTTCCTTCAGGTTCACGCGCAAGTCGGCGGCGCCAATTGCCTTGGTGCTGGGACCGATCTCCGAACTGACCACGACGTTCGGCAGGTCGCTCAAAAGGAGAAGCGGGCGCTCGAGGCTCACCTCGGTGATCGGATCGCCTTCCTTGAGGTTGTGGTCCAGCAAGCCTTTGGCGAACTCGGGGCGGAGTCTCGCCTTCGGATCTGGTTTGAGTTCGACCGTACCCAGGCGGCCTTCCAGGATCGCGATTTCGACTACGCCGTCTTTGATTTGCTGCGCCGGCAAGTAGGCCTGCGCGAGAAAATATCCATTGGCTCGGTAGTAAGCACGAACACTGTTTGCAGCTTCGATCAGCCCTTCGAAGTCAAGCTCCTTGCCAATCGAATCCTTGAGTGCCGGCTGCAGTTCTGTTTCGGAATAGACGCGATTGCCCGAAATCGTGAACTTCTTGACCGTAACCTTGAGCGACGCGGAGCCTCGCATCGCCGGCCGCGGCTGCTCTTCTCGAGGCAGAACTGACTGCTCGGGCCGGGGCGGGGAAGGAACGCGCTCGCGTTCTTGTTGCTGGAGAATCTGCCCAGCATCGGGACGAAGTTGCGCGACCTGCGGTACCGGCTGCGCCAGGCAAACCTGTGACGCAACAAGAACCGAAATGGCGACAGCGCCGCGTTGAAGCGCCGACCCTAGCCTCAGACGTCCGACCGAATTGTCTTGCTCGCTATCGCACATCTGTGCGCCCCCTGACCGAGTGCGAATCCTAGCATCGCACCTATCGCATTCCGAAAAACCGCACCGCGCCTGAAAAAACAATCGCCACTCACGCATCAAGTACGCGGTAAGGACCACTAACCAAAGATTTGTTTTTTTTCTTATAGTTACAGTTTTCTGTTAACAAAACTTACGAAGTTTCCCGCTTGAACCTGAGAGTAGCTGCAAAGTGCCGGATTCACAAGCCTGAATTTCGACCGCTAACGGCCGCAAAAGCACGTTGTTGCGCTTTTGCAACAACTTGACGCCAGCCCCTTTCTACATTGAGCGGGCGCAGTCGCCGGGACTGGAAAAAAAGCTTTTCCTGTAGAGTGCGCGACCACGCGAAACCGTAAAGCAAACACGGAATGGAAGACGAATGACCCGGCATCATGAACGCTTCGCTCTTGAGGCGCGGGGGTTGGCTTGCACGCGGGGGGACCGAACCGTCTTCACAGGCCTCGATTTCGAGCTCTCGAATGGAGGCCTCCTGAGGATCAGCGGCCCCAATGGCAGTGGCAAAACCAGTTTGCTGCGGTTGCTTTGCGGGCTGCTTTCGCCGTCGCAAGGGGCGATCGAATGGAACGGCGAGCCGCTCGCCTCCCTGGGAGAGGATTATCACGGCGACCTGGCGTATGTCGGACACCTGAACGGCGTCAAGGACGAACTCGACGTCGAGGAGAACCTGGCCCACGCGGTGAAGTTTGCCGGCTTGGAAGCCGACGCCGGCGATCTCGCAGCGGCCCTTCAGGAATTCGCCCTTGGGGATTTCGTGCGGCTCCAGTGCAAGTTTCTTTCTCAAGGGCAAAAACGCAGGCTCGCCCTCGCCCGCTTGCGGCTGTGCATGGCGAAAGCCTTGTGGGTCCTCGATGAGCCGTTTGTTGCGCTCGACGGGGCAGGCGTGGAAGTCGTTCGCACTTTGATAGAGCAACACTTGGCCGGCGGCGGCCTTGCCGTGCTGACGACCCACCAGGAAGTCCCGATCAACTGCGCGGACACCCGGCGCATCGAGCTTGCCGCGTGATGCCGAGCGTCTTGTCGGCGGTTCGCGCGGTGATCGCGCGGGACCTGCAGGTGGTGCTCAGAAGCAAGTCCGATGCGGCCAATTCCGTGCTGTTCTTCGTGCTCGTCGTAAGCCTGTTCCCGCTCGGCATCGGTCCCGAGCCGGCGCTCCTCCGGGCAGTGGCGCCGGGAATTGTCTGGGTCGCGGCGCTGCTCGCTTCGATGCTCGCACTGTCGCGCCTCTTTGCATCCGACTTCGCGGACGGCACGTTGGAGCAACTGGCCCTTGCGCCCTATCCGCTTGGCGCGCTGGTGGCCGGCAAGGTCGTGGCGCACTGGCTGGTGACCGGATTTCCGCTCGTGCTCGTGGCGCCCCTTCTGGGCCTGCAGTTCGGCCTTGGCGCCGAAGCAGAGACGGCCCTGGTCATCTCCCTCGCGCTCGGCACGCCGGTGCTTAGCCTGCTGGGCTCCGTGGCAGCCGCGCTGACTCTTGGCCTGCGGACGGGCGGTGCGCTCGTTTCCCTGATCGTGCTTCCGCTTTGCGCACCGGTCCTGATCTTCGGCGCCGGCGCGGTGGATGCGGCGGCATCGGGCCTGGGCGCGGGCCCGCATCTTTCGCTTCTTGGCGCGTATCTCCTGCCCAGCGCCCTTTTCGGCCCATGGGTCGCCGCGGTCGCGCTTAGAATCGCACTCGAATGACACGGCACCTGCACCGGAATCCGACCCGACAATGACCACGTTCAACTGGTTCAAATACTCATCGCCCCCGGCGTTCTATCCGGTCGCCGGACGACTCGTTCCGTGGTTCTTCGCGGCCTCCGCAGCCCTTGCGGCCGCAGGGACTTATATCGGCTTCTTCGTCGCGCCGACCGACGCCCAACAAGGCGAGGCTTATCGAATCATCTACATCCATGTCGCGGCCGCCTGGATGTCGATGTTCCTGTACCTGGTCATGGCTTTCTGGGCCGGCGTGGGCCTGGCCTTCAATACGCGCCTGTCCTCCATGATGGCGTCTGCCATCGCGCCGACCGGCGCGCTCATGACCTTCATCGCACTCTGGACCGGCTCTTTATGGGGAAAGCCGACATGGGGGACATGGTGGGTCTGGGATGCGCGGCTCACTTCGGAACTCATCCTGCTGTTCCTCTACCTGGGGTTTATCTCGCTGCAGGCTTCGATTGACGATCCACGTCGCGCCGACAAGGCCGGAGCGGTGCTCGCCCTGGTGGGCGTGGTGAATGTTCCGATCATCTATTTCTCGGTGCAGTGGTGGAACACGTTGCACCAGGGGGCGTCAGTCAGCCTGACCAAGAGCCCGAGCATGGCGGCAACAATGCTCGCCGGGATGCTCGTTTTCGCGCTCGCGTTCTGGATGTACTCGATCGCGGCCTCGCTGATGCGCGTTCGCGCGATCATCCTGGAGCGGGAGCGAAACGCCGCTTGGGCTTCGCAGGTCCGTGAGGCGCCGTCATGAACTGGGGCAGCGCGGGCGAATTCTTCGCGATGGGCGGCTACGGCCTTTACGTTTGGGGATCGTACGGTGCGACGGTGATTGTCATCGGATGGGAGATCGCAATGCTTGTCTCGCGCCACCGGGCCGCGAACCGCGGAAACGGGAATCCCTAGGGCACGACCGAATCGATTACGATCTTCAGGCCTTTCGCACCGACCTTCACCGATGCGCTCGCGCCTTGGAGGTCGCCAGCCTGTGAAATCGCATTCCCGGATTTCGAGATCCGCGCCGACACGATGACCTCCGAGACGCCTGACAGCTTGAGGTCCTGACTCATGGCCAGCGTGTCATCGAGCGTGAATTCAAGCGGCAGGTCGGATACTCGCCGACGCAGGACGGCCAGCGGGATGCGCGGGCCATTTACCGCGCGCGCGAAAACAAACAGTGTGTCCGTCGCGTTCGTCTTGGGAGCGAGCGCCGGGCTCAGCGTGACTTGGCCGCCCACGCTCCCTGCGGATGCGGTTTTCTGCGGAGTGTTCGCCGCGGTTTTCTCCGGGCCGGCGGCTTTCTGAGCGGACTTCGTGCCACCGAGCTCGCGCGCTTCGGCAATGCTATCCGCGATCGACTTCGTGAGTTCCGAATCCGCCGGCAGTATCTGCAACAGCTTTTCCCAAAGTGCAATCGCAGCCGGATAGTCCTTGCGGTAGAACGCCTCGGTCCCCGCCATTGCGAGCGCCTTCGGCTGGGACGGGTTGATTGCCAGCGCCCGGGTTACCAGCTCCATGGGCTTGCCTAGCAGGTTGCGCCCCTGGCTCATGGCCTGCGCATCGGCATAGTCGGCGTAAAGGTCGGCGTCGTCATCGATCTTTGCAACCGCTTTCGCATACGCGGCGACGGCTTCGTCCATGCGTTGCATGACGTAATAGGACCGCCCGAGCAACGCCCAGCCCTTTGCATCGTCCGGATTCTTCTGCAGCCGCTCCGCCAGGCGCGCCACCATGTCCTCGACGTCCGCGGCCGAGGCCTGCGGCGCGGCGGCGCCCGTCTGGGTGCTCAGGCCCCCGGAGTCCCCGATCCCGATGTACATCGACGAGGCTGCAAGCGGAATGAGCACGCCGAGGGCGATAGCGGTACGGCGCCCGCCACCCGATTCGGATTTGCCTCGCGGGGTCCCTCCGGAAGTTTCCTCCAGCGTGCGCCGTTCGAGTTCGGCGCGCGCCACCTCGAATTGCCGTGGCGAGATGGCGCCGCGCTCGAGGTCGCCGTTGAGTTCGGCCAGTTGGTCGCGCAGGATCTCGAGATTGGTCCCCGGCGCACCGGGCGCCTCCCCAGGCGCCCGTCGTCGGGTGAGCGGCCAAATGACGCAGGCCAGCGCAGCCAGCGTCATTGCGACTGCAACTGAGACAAACACTGTCAAGCCGGGCCCTTGCCGGCACCGCCGTCGAGCAACTCCCTGGCTCGACGCTGCTCTTGGCTGGTCAATGCGGCCGGCTCCGTGCGACGCCTGCGTGCACGCACATTCAGGATCAACGCCACGATCCCGGCCAGCAGCAGGACACCGGGACCGAACCAGAGGAGGAGCGTTGTCGCTTTGAGCGGCGGGTTGTAAAGGACAAAGTCGCCGTAACGCTGAACCATGAAAGCGATGATCTCGGGGTCGGTCCTGCCTTGCGCAATCTGCTCGCGCACCTGCCGGCGCAGGTCCTGCGCAAGTTCGGCGTTCGAGTCGGCGATTGTCTGGTTCTGGCAGACAAGGCAGCGAAGATGCTCCGAAAGCTCGACCGCGCGTTTTTGCTGTACCCGGTCCGTTTCGGTCGGGACCGCCTCCTTGCCCGCAGCCGGCAGCGGCAGGGTCAGGGACCCGACGACCAGCAGGATTGCAGCGAGCCCCCTCACGACTTCTGCAACTGGCGCACGAGCGGAAGGATCTTGGTTTCGAGCGCCTCGCGGGTTACCGGGCCGATCTGCTTGTAGCGGATGAATCCCGCGCGGTCGATCACGAAGGTCTCCGGCACGCCATACACGCCGTAGTCGATTCCGACTCGGCCGTCGCGGTCGGTCACACTGAGCAAATAGGGGTCACCGAACTGCTTCAACCACGCCTTCGCTTCCGGCGGCTTATCCTTGTAGTTCAGGCCGACCACCGGCACGATCCGGTTGCGCGCAAGCTCCACCAGCACCGGATGCTCGTCGCGGCAGGACACGCACCACGAGGCCCAGACGTTGAGCAGCCAGACCTGGCCGAGCATGTCCTTCTGCGAAAACTCCAGTTCCGGCCGTTCCAACTGGGCCAGCTTGAAGGGCGGCACGGGCTTGTTCACGAGCGGGGAGGGCACTTCACGCGGATTGAGGGTGAGGCCGGCGGCGAGGAAGATGGCCAGCACCACGAATAACCCGAGGGGAAGCAGGTAGCGGTTCATGTGCCTACCGCCCCACGGGGTGCTCCCGCCGGGTCCTGTGCGGCCGCCGGCGCAGGCATCGCCCGGTCCTCGCGCCGGACGGGCATTCGGTAACGCCGATCGGCAAGCGCAAGCAATCCGCCAAGCGCCATCATTGCGCAACCGCCCCAGATCCACGTGATAAACGGCTTGTAGTAGATGCGTACGCTCCAGGCGCCGTCCTCGACCGGCTCGCCAAGCGAGACATAGAGGTCGCCGAGGAAGCCGCTGTCGATGTCGGCTTCGGTCATCGGCGTGTTGGAAACGTTGTAGGCGCGCTTTTCCGGCCTGAGTACAGTGACTTCGCGCTCGCCCCGCATCACCCGCACGGTACCTCGCGCCGCGCGATAGTTGGGACCCTTGACGCTCTGCGCGCCTTCGAAGCGAAACGTGTAGCCCGCTACGGTGACGGTGTCGCCGATTGCCATGCGCAAGTCCCTTTCGACCTCGTAACCCTTCACCAGCGTAACCCCGATGATGAAGATGGCGACCCCGCAATGCGCGAGAAGCATCCCGTAATAGCCGCTGGGTTGCGAGGCGAGGCGGGAGGGGAAGCTTCCCTTCATCGCGGCCAAGCGCTCGCGCAAATTCACGGCGCCCGCGGCCAATATCCAAAATGCAAGCGCCAGGCCGAAACTCACCATCAGCGGCCATTGGCCGAAATTCCAGTCTGCCACGGCAAGCGGCACGAGCAGCGCGGTGACCACGCTGACCCCCAACGCCCAGCGAAGTCGCAACGCGAGGTCGGCGGCGCCAGCCTCTTTCCAACGCGTGATAGGGCCAACACCCATGAGGAACAGCGCAGGAGTCATCAGCGGCACGAACACCGCCTCGAAATACGGCGGCCCGACCGAGATCTTGCCCAAATTGAGCGCGTCCAGGAAAAGCGGGTAAAGCGTCCCGAGCAGCACCGAGCCTGCAGCGACGATAAGGAACACGTTGTTGGTGAGCAACATCGATTCGCGCGAGACCGGCTCGAACGATCCGCCCAGCCCGACCCTCGGTGCGCGCCAGGCAAAGAGCAGGAGCGACCCGCCGATCACGACCACGAGGAACGCCAGGATGAAGACGCCCCGCCGTGGATCGGTCGCAAAGGCATGGACCGACGTGAGCACCCCCGAGCGCACGAGAAACGTTCCGAGCAAGCTCAGGCTGAACGCGCTGATGGCGAGGAGGACGGTCCAACTGCGGAATCCCCCGCGCTTTTCGGTCACCGCGAGCGAATGCAAAAGCGCGGTGCCGACCAGCCACGGAATGAACGAGGCATTCTCGACCGGGTCCCAGAACCACCAACCGCCCCAACCGAGTTCGTAATACGCCCAACCGCTCCCCAAGGCGATGCCGCAGGTCAGGAAGGACCATGCCAGGATCGTCCACGGGCGCGACCAGCGGGCCCAGGTGGCGTCTAGCTTGCCCCCGAGCAACGCAGCGATGGCGAAGGCGAATGCCACGGAGAACCCCACGTACCCCATGTACAGGACCGGCGGGTGGATCACCATGCCCGGGTCCTGCAACAGGGGATTCAGGTCGCGGCCGTCCTCCGCCGCCGGCAGCAGGCGCGCGAACGGGTTGGAAGTGAGGATCGTGAACAGAAGGAATCCCGAACTCACCAGGCCCATCACGCCGAGCACCCGCGCGGCCATCTCCTCGGGAAGATGCCGGCTGAAAAACGTGACTGCGGTCGTCCATACCCCGAGCATGAGCACCCAGAGGAGGATCGAGCCCTCGTGGGAGCCCCACGTCGCCGCGATCCGATACTGAAGCGGCAGCTGGGAGTTGGAGTTGGTAGCCACATTCAGAACCGAGAAATCGTTGGTCGCGAACGACCATGCAAGGCAAACGAACGCCACGGCGACGAAAACGAACTGGCCTCTTGCCGCCGGCCGGGCCACCGCCATCCAGGCCGGCATTGCACGCGCTGCGCCGACGATCGGGAGCACACCCTGCGCCAACGCAAGCGCCAAGGCGAGAATGAGGGAAAACTGTCCGATTTCAGGTATCAAGATCGTGCCTTATTTGGATTGGGCCGCAACGCTCTTCTGCGCCTTCTGTGCCTGCTCGATGGCATGACCGGCTTCTGGCGGCATGTAGTTTTCGTCGTGCTTGGCAAGCACGTCGGTCGCATGGAAAACGCCGTCCTGGCCGAGCTTGCCCTGGGCCACGACACCCTTGCCTTCCTTGAAAAGGTCAGGAAGAATCCCCGTGAACACCACAGGGATCGTCTGAGCGGTATCGGTGACGTTGAACCTGACAGTCAGCCCGTCGCCTTGCCGCTTTACGCTGCCTTTTTCGACCATGCCGCCGATCCGGAACGCGCGCTCGAGGGGCGCCTCCTTGGCCACCACCTGGGTCGGGCTGAAAAAGAACACCAGGTTGCTCTGGAAGGCATTCAGCACAAGCGCGGCGGCAACGGCCAGGACCGCCAGTCCGGCCGCGATGAACGCCATTCGCTTGTGTCGGGGTTTCACTTGTCGTAGCCGGAACTTTGGAATTGCCGTGACAGGCGCATTTTACGCCAGCCGGCACATCCCGAAAGGCGCCTGAGTGGTGCAAAGGGCTTGTTTGCGCGCACGTTCATGCAGTAGCGATACACTTCCGTCTCCAGGCGGCCAAAAAAGCGGGTGCGCCGTAAGGATCGCACAGTCGAAGGCGCACTAGGGACACGATGCCCATCAAGGTCAACATATCGCTGAGCTCGGGCGGCCGGTTCAAGCCGGTTTCCAGCCATACGCTGCACGACAAGCGCATCACGGTCGGTCGCGACAAGGAGTGCACGATCTCGCTGGAGGACACGCAGAAGCACGTGTCCCGCATGCATGCCGAGATCGAGCAGGACCCGGACTGCTACTGGATCAAGGTCGTCTCCAAGGTCAATCCAATCGCTGTCAACGGCAAACGCTATTCGTACGGCGACAGGGTCCCGGTCGTCGAGGGCGACGAGGTGAGCGTAGGTTTGTACAAGCTCGAGATCATCGAAGCCGACACCGCGCCGACACCCAAGGCCCGCCCGGCCCCGCCGGTGATCGATCAATCCGACGAAACCACGATTGCGCCGCGGCCCAAAACGCCGCCGCCGCCCCCTGCGCGTCCGGCGGCGCACCCGCCAAGTGCCATCGAAGAAGAGGAGGTCACGTTTCCCCTGGCGCCCCAAACACCCGCGCCGTCGGCGCCGGTCGGGATACCCCCGGCGGGATCGGCGTTGCCCGAAAGCGAAGCGCAGACGGAGGAGGCCACCTACTTACCGCCGGTGACCGCTGCCCCGCCGCCCCCGCCCACACCCCGACCCAAAGCCCCTGCACCGCCCACATCGATGCTCCCCCCCAGTGCGATCCTCGATGATGAGGTGACCTACATTCCTCCAATGTGGGCCAGGCCTTCGGGCAACAAGAACCCCGCGGTGCCGACGAACTCGGAGACGGCCGCGGAGGACCTCACGGGCATCCGAGGCAGCTCGACGGACGACACGCGCCCGCCACCGCTCCGGGCCGAAAACCCTCCAGCGGCGACGGAAAGCGCGCCGGCTTCGGCGAGCGAACTGGATTTCGACCTTTCTGACGCATTCGGTGAAGCGCCCGCGGCAGCCGCACCGGCGCCGAAGGTTCCGGAACCGGAACCCGAAGTGGAAGAGGACTTCTCCGAGGACGTTAACTACGTGAGGCGCCCATCGCCAGTGTCTGCGCCGGCCGCGATGCAGCCTCCGCCGGCGCCGATGCCCACGCGCACAGCAGCGCCGCCGGTCGAAGTCGCAAAACCCGCGCCGGAAAAGGCTGCCTATCGCAGCCCGATGGAGGAGATCCAAGCGCGGATAGCGGCCAAAGCCGGCGCCTCCGACCAGAAGCCGGCAATCGCGGCCGCCACCGCCGGCCCCGACAAGGCGGTCAATGCGTTCCTCGAGGGCGCAGGGCTCTCGAACCTGCGGGTTTCGGATCCGGAAGCTTTCATGCGGTCGAACGGGGCGATGGTCAGGTTGGCCGTCGGCGGCGTTCTCACGCTGCTTGCCGACCGCGCGGCGGCGCGCAAGGAACTTGGCCTGGAAACCGAGGCCGACGTTGACGACAATCCGGTCACCTCCATGGCGAGCCCGGACGAGGTGATCACCTTCCTCTTCGATCCAAGGCGACCTGCGATCGGCAATACAAACCCGACCGACGCGTTCGGCGACGCCTGCGCCGACCTGCGCACCCATCAGGCGGCTCTCGTCGCCGCGATGCGCTCGGCGGTCATGACCGCGCTCCTCAAGATCGACCCGAAGAAGATCGAGAGTGAAAATAGCTCGGGGCTCGGCGTGCTGAATATCACGCGGAAGTCGAAGCTCTGGGACATCTCGGTCGCACTGCACGAACAGTTTGCGCGTGATATCGAGCAGAATTTCAGCAGCACTTTCAGCGCCGAGATCCTCGCTGCATTCGAAGAGCACGCGCGCAAGGATCGCGGCGGCTGAAACGCCACGTCCGGCTTCGCTGCCCGGGACAAGCCGATGAACGGCTTATTTTTTTGTGGTGATCAGTGCATCCACGGCCAGCACGCCGCCAGAGCGAACGATTACGGGGTTCACGTCGATCTCGGAGATACACGCGGCGTGATCCGCGGCGAGT
Organism: Betaproteobacteria bacterium; assembly: GCA_947482825.1. Taxonomy (GTDB): domain Bacteria; phylum Pseudomonadota; class Gammaproteobacteria; order Burkholderiales; family SG8-39; genus SZAS-79. Next base: position 54,433 of record CANKMT010000007.1, read on the forward strand.
TCAGAAACCCGAGCGACAACGTCGGCCAGGGCCTCGATGTCCACTGGCGTGCTGCCGCGGAAACCCGTCAGCAACGGATACCCTTTTAAGCGGGCCAACATCGTCTTCGCCTCCTGCGTCGAAACCGGCGCGATTGCGACAGTCGCGTCGCGCATCAATTCGACCATGACGCCACCCAGGCCAACCAGCGCCACGGCTCCGACGACCGGGTCGATGCGCGCGCCAACGATCACTTCGACGCCCGGCTTTGCCATCGGCTGCACAAGCACGCCCGCGATATCGGAGGTGAACTTCTGTGCGTTGGCGATGATCTGCGCAAAGGCCGATCGCACTCCGGCCTCGTCCTCAAGCCCCAATCGCACGCCGCCGGCTTCGGTTTTGTGGGCGATCGCGGGGGATTCGATCTTCAACGCGACCGGGTATCCGAACCCGGCGGCCGCAGCGACCGCTTCATCGACGGTGAGCGCAAGCTTTTCGGGCCCCACGGGCACACCGTAGGCGGCCAGCACGCGCTTGGACTGCCTTTCGGTGAGCGCTCGTTGCGAGGCGCCGAGGATTTCGCCAGCCTGCGATCTCGCGGCCGCATCCGAAAGGCGGGCGGCCGCGCAGGGTGCAGTCGCGTCGGCGCGCGCATGCCACGCCGCGATTGCGGCAAAGCACCGGTCCATGGAACGAAACAGCGGCAGCCGGTTGTCCGATTCGAACAGGTCGGCGCCCGGCCCCTGCAGCCATTCGCTCAGCCAGGCGATGATGATCGGCTTGCTGTACTTCTCCTCCAAAGCGCGAATCTGGGCATACCGCGCAACGGTGACTTCGGGATGCGAAAGGCTTTGCGGAAGGACGAGCGCACCATACTGCGGATCCTCGAGCAATGCCGAAACGCACAGCGTGAACGATTCGGGCACGTTCAGCACCTGCCCGGTCGGGTCGCAAGGGTTTCGCGCGGCCCCAAAGGCCGGGATGATCGTCTGCAGCACCCTGGTCGTCGCTTCGAGCGGTTGCGGCATCGCCACGGCGTACTTTTCCGCCTTGTCGGCCGCGATCACGCCCGCACCGCCCGAACTCGACACCACTGCGACGCCGCGCGCCGACGGTTTGCCCGCGCAGGCAAAGAAGTGCCCCGTTTCGACCAGCGCCTCGAAATCGTCGACCACCACGAACCCGGCCCTCTCGAACAACGCCATCATCGCGTCGTGCGAACTGGCGAGCGAGCCCGTATGCGACTGCGCGGCGAGCGCGCCGGACTGCGTTGCGCCGAGTTTGTAGATCACGACCGCTTTGTCGGCCCGCCGCGCACGCTCCCCCGCCGCAAGCAGCTTCGCGGCGTCGCGCACGCCTTCGAAAACGCAGACGATCGAGCGGCAGCCCGGATCATCGGCAAGGAAGGCGATCAGGTCGGCAATATCGATGTCGGCGGAGTTGCCGGCCGAGATGAAATGGGAAAAGCCGCGCCCGCGTTCGGCTGCCTGCAGCAATGCGTACCCCAGCGCGCCGGACTGGCTCACGATACCCACCGGACCGACGCGATGCGGCAACTTGTAATAGTCCGGCATGAAGGTCATGCCGGCGCGCGTGATGTTGTTGACCAGGCCGATGCAGTTCGGGCCGAGCACCCGGAGCCTGCGCTCTTTCGCGATGCCGGCGATCCGGTCCTGCGCCGCCTTGCCGTCGCCGGTTTCCATTTCGCCGTAGGCCGACGCATACACGATCACGCCACCTGCACCAACATCGGCCGCCTCACCCAACAGGGCTTCGACACCGACCTTCGGCACGACGAGCACGACGCAATCCGGCGGCTTGGGCAGCGCCGCGAGTGACGGATAACAAGGCCAGTCGGCGATTCGTTCGTACTTCGCATTGACGAGGAATACATCACCGGAAAAGTGTCCGAGGTTCTCGAAAGAACGCATGCCGAACGCACCGGGTCGCGGCGACATGCCGACAATCGCAACAGTCTTGGGGTCGATCAGCCGGGCCAGATCCGCGTGCTCGAAAGGTTCACGGGTCATCATCACTATCGCACCTCGTGAAGCCGAAAACGCACGCCACAGACGCGGATATCGCCGCGGGCATCCACGCAACCAAGAGACTTTGCGGCCTCCGCCACCTTTTCGCGATCTACAACCTGCAGTTCAATTCCGGCAAGAACTGCCTGCACGTCGTTCGTGGGCAGGAATTCAAGCGCGCCCGAGTCCAGCGCGATCCGATTACGCCCCTCCGCAGCCGCATGCGAGGGCTTTTGCAGGATGTCGCCCCAGCGCGCGGAGAACGCTGCCGGATCGGGACATTCGATCTCCGCGCCAAGCATTCGTTGCGTCACACCGGAACGGATGGCTTTCTGCCAATCGGCCCCTGCTGGCGAATACGGCCCCATAGGATTGTCCCCGCCCCGCGTTCGATTGAATTCGAGCATAGCCCCGCCGGTATCCTTGGGATGCAACTGCACGCCGAGGTAGTCGGCGTGCCGGATCAGGTTTGCCGTGCGCACCCCCATCGATGCGCAATGCAGCTGCCTTGCGGCGGGATCCGCGCAATCCATGATGATCATGTAACCATGCCGGCCCTCGTGGCGCTCGAGGAATCGACCGGCTGCCGTGCCCGGCCGCACGGGGGAAACGATTTCGATGAAATCGGTGCCGACCGGAAAAAGCACGTTCTCAAGGCCATATCGCGCAACATTGGGGTCGCGATAGCACACCTCGAGGCCGAAGATCTTGCGGATCCGATCCGTCTCCAGCGCGAGGTCCACAGCCACCAGGCAGACTTGTCGCAGGCGCAGCCAGTCGGGCGCCGCCGGTGCGGCGGTGGCGGCCACTTTAGCGGCCCTTGAACGCCGGCGCGCGCTTCTCGACGTAGTGGGCCACGCCCTCCTTGAAATCCTCGCTTGCAAAACTCTTCTGCATTTCTTCGTCTGCAACGGCGAGGGCGGTCGAAAAATCCTGGAATAGCGATTTCCAGATCTGTGCCTTGATAACTGCCGTAGAGCGCGGCGACACGGTGTCGGCCATGGTCTGCGCATAGGCCATGACCTCGGCCATGAAAGCCGCCTGGGGGAATACCTTGCTCACCAACCCCATCTTTTCAGCCTCGGCCGCGCCGAACTTGCGCGCTGAGAAGAGCAGGTCCAGCGAATTCGCGGGCCCCACCAGGCGCGGAAGCAGCCAACTCGCACCGTGCTCGGCAATCAGGCCGCGCTGCGCGAACGAAGTGGTGAATTTTGCATCGCTTCCGGCAAAGCGGATGTCCGCATAGAGCGCAATGACGAAACCGAGTCCTGCCGCCGGGCCATTGATGGCCGCGATGATCGGTTTGCATGCCTTGAAGAAGTAACCGAATCTTCCGCCGTAGTGGCCGGACACATCGGGCCCGAAATTCGACGAAAAGTCCGGCGGCGCCTCGGCTTCTTCCGGTCGATTTCGCGCGCCGCCGGCGTTGATGCCTTGGAGGAGCCTCATGTCCGCCCCGGCGCAGAAACCACGCCCGGCGCCTGTGAGGACAATCACGCGAACCGCAGCGTCGGCAACCGCTGCCGCAACCGCCTTCCTGAGCCCGACCCCCATCGCCGCAGTAAAGGCGTTTAGCGATTCCGGGCGATTGAGACGGATCACCGCCACCCGGCCCTGAACTTCGTAGAGGACGTCGTCAAAGGTGCTCATGCAGTCTCCATCTTGTTTTCGGGGTCATGCCTGCCAGACGCCGTAGCCTTCCTCGCGCAGGCCGATCGCCAGTTCGACCTCCATTTCCTGAGCGGCACGATAGGGCATCGGGTTATAGAACTTGTACAGCGCCGGCAGCAGGCGCAGTCCGTACCGGTGCGCAAAGCGGTTCGCCTTGATGCCTTTGCGATGATTCTCGAAGCGCCTTTCCGGCGTAAGCCCGGTCATGCCCACATAAACGCAGGGCTTGGTCACATCGTAATCCGGATTCGCCCGCCTGAATCGCGCTTCGTTCAGCACTTCCGGGCCGAGTTCAATCACATAGACCGAGTGCCGGTGACGCGCCGCCTCGCGTGCAGGCTTGCTCGCAGCAGCCGCGCCGGCCTTGGCGCCCGTGGTCGTCCCCCCCGCCATCCGGCGAGACTAACCGGGTTCGATTTACGCTGCAATGCCGCGTCGATTGCGAAGCAACGGCGCAATCATATGCGCGATACTTTGCCCAAAGGGGAGAGGATCGTGGCCGAAGAGAACCTGCTTACAGTCGTGCGCACCGTGATCTCGGACAATCCGGGGGCCGTCGCCTATCGCACCCTGACGCGTGCGTGGACGATGCGCGAGGTGGGCGAGGCTTCGGACCGGATCGCGCGCGGCCTCAAGGCGCTCGGCATCGGGCCCGGAGACCGGGTGGCGGCCCTTACCAAGCACACTACCGAATGCATCCTGCTCACCCTGGCGGCGTGCAAGGTCGGCGCGGTCTTCATGCCAGTGAACTGGAGGCTTGCCGCGCCCGAGGTGGAATTCATCGTCAACGACGGCAAGGCGCGTTTCCTCGTGGCGGACGCGGCTTTCCTGCCGGCCGTGCAAAAGGGCGCTTATCCTGGCGTCGCCCTGACCCTCGCCACCGACCGCGCTGAAGGCTACGAGAGTTTCCACGATTGGCTCGCGCGGTTCGAGCCGCTGGCTGAGCACCACGCCGCGGGGGCGAGCGAAACCGCGCTCCAGCTCTATTCGTCGGGCACCACCGGTCTGCCCAAAGGGGTCGAGCTGACCCATGCCAACCTGCTCCTGCCGCGGAGCCTCTTCCGCGACGTGTGGGGCTTCCGAGCCGGCAAGTCGGTCATGTTCAACGCGCTGCCGGCGTTTCACATCGCTGGCATCGAACTCGCGCTGCTGACGTTGCTGCTCGGCGGTGAAACGGTGGTGCAGCCGGAATTCGATCCCCAGAAGATCATCCCGGCCATCGGCGAGCATCGCGTCACGCACATGTTTCTCGTCCCCGCGATGATCATGGTGCTCGTCAACACTCCGGGAGCGGATAAGGCCGACTATTCCTCGCTCGAGAGGTTCGCCTACGGCGCCGCGCCGATCAGCGAAAAGGTGCTGCTGGACGCGATGCGAGTGTTCGGCTGCGGTTTCCTACAGGTATACGGCCTGACGGAAACCACCGGCGCGGTCACTTTCCTGCCGCAGGAAGACCACGCACCCAACGGCCCTCGCGCGCACTTGCTGCGCTCGGCGGGCAAAGCGCTGCCGGGGGTGGAACTGCGCATCGTCGGCGCTTCGGGCAAGGACGCGTCCGACGGCGATGTCGGCGAAGTCTGGATCCGCACCGCGCAGAACATGAAGGGCTACTGGAACAATCCCGGGGCGACTCGAGACGTCTTCCCGGAAGGGCAGCCAGCCGACGGCGGGTGGTTTCGCAGCGGCGATGCCGGGTACCTGCGCGAGGGGTACCTCTACATCCACGACCGCATCAAAGACATGATCATCTCGGGTGGCGAGAACATCTACCCGGCCGAAGTCGAGAATGCGCTGATGAAGCATCCGGCCGTGGCCGACGTGGCGGTCATCGGTGTGCCCGACGAAAAGTGGGGTGAAGCGGTCAAGGCGTGCGTGGTGCTCAAGCCCGCGACAAGCGCGGATGCGGGCACCCTCATTGCGTTTGCGCGTGAGCAGATCGCCCACTACAAATGCCCGCGCAGCATCGATTTCCTGCCGGCCTTGCCGCGCAATCCGAGCGGGAAACTCCTGAAGTACCAGTTGCGAAAACCCTATTGGGAGGGGTTGGAACGCCGGGTGAACTGACCGCGGCGACTACTGCCCAGGTTTGCCGGAAGTTACGCCGGCACCAACCGCAGGTGCGTAATCTCCGAGGGCGCGCCCACCCGCTTTGGCGGACCCCAATACCCGGTGCCGCGGCTGGTGTAGACCCAAAGCCCGCCCAGCCTGCGCAATCCCGAGGTGAAAGGTTGTTGCATGCGGACGAAGAAATTCCACGGCCAGAACTGGCCGCCGTGCGTATGCCCGGAAAGCTGCAGGTGAAATCCCGCCGCCTCGGCCAGGACCGCCGACCGGGGCTGGTGGGCGAGCAGCAGACGCAGCGCGTCCCGGGGCGCGCCGGCCAAGGCCGCGGCCGGATCGCTGCGATGCGATTCGTCGAAGTGATGCGCGCCGAAATCGGTGACGCCGGCCACGACGACCGACTCGCCCTCATGCTCGAGCACCACGTGCTCGTTCATGAGCACGCACATCCCGAGCCTGCGCAACTCCATGACCCAACCCGCGACGCCGGAGTAGTACTCGTGGTTGCCGGTCACGAAATAACTTCCATGGCGCGACGTCAGGCGCGCGAGCGGCGCGGTATGCGTCGCGAGTTGGGCAACGCTCCCGTCGACCAGGTCACCGGTGATCGCGATCATGTCGGCTTCGAGCGCATTCACGGCGTCCACGATGGCATCGACGTAGCGCCGCCGGATGGTCGGCCCGACGTGGATGTCGCTGATCTGCGCGATCGTGAAACCATTCAGTGCATAAGGCAGCCCGGCGATCGACACGTCCACCATGCGCACGACCGCGCGACGGCGCGCGTTGAAGAACCCCACCAGCGTGAGCCCTGCGGCCAACACCGGCACGAGCACCGCGCTCCACGCATGGAATTGCGCCAGCGCAGCCGGATTCGGAAACCACAACTCAAGCGCAGCGATTCCCAACAGGAACACGTCGCGCAGGACCGTGAGCACAAACAGGGAAGAAAACGACCCCATTGCGATCGACCCGGCCCAGACCAAGCCGTCGGCCAGGATCCTGTGCTGTGCGCGCCGCGCGAAGAACCCCTGCGGAAGGAGGACCGCCGAAAGGACCAGCCACGCGGCCATCGTCGCGACCGCACCCGTGCCGAAGGACGCCAGGTCGGGCAGCAACCGCCATCCTGCATAAGCGTGGAACAGGGCAAGCAGGCCGTAGATACGTACCACGCGTAAGCCATTGGCGGTGTCGATCCTTGCCAGATGGGGGCGGTCCGGCGCAAGGCAAGGGCCTTCGTTCAGCCGCCTTTGCGAATCCAGCCCTTGATCGCCTCGACCGTTTCGCGCTCGATGCCGTTGAACCCATGATGGGCGAATGCGCCGCATTCGTCGCCGGTCGAGAAGCCGCCTTCCATGGCAATGAAATCGTTGCCGAATTTCTCGTGCGAGCGCAGCGCAGCACTGTATGGCGTCACCCGGCACCAGTCGTTGGCGTGATGGATGACAAGATGGCGATTGCGATACTGGCTGGCATCGAAAGAGTAGATCTGGGCGCGCGAAGAAGAGTGGATCGCCCCGGCGATTCTGTCCTGCAGGTAGGGCGAAAGCCTCATCGTGGGGCCCGTTCCGTTGCTGGTCCCGGCCAGATAGACCTTCGCGCCCGGAAAGCGCCGCGCGATATCGTCGAGCACCGCCTGGATGCGAGCTTCGCTGTCGCTCGCATCGGTGGTGACGGTGACGAAGTCCGGGTCGACGAAGAACTTGCGCGAACGCAGCAGGAAATTGCCGCGGTAGCTGTAAACGAGCCTGCCATCGCGCATGTACGGGTTGACCTGGCCGTTGCCGCCCGGGAACAGGATAAGCACGTACTTCGGGCTGCCGCCGGCGGAGTCGAGGATGTAGGGAACCGAATCGCCGTTCGGGTAGTGCGCGGTCGTGACGAGTTCCTCGGCCGCCCCGCACGGTTGCATGCACAGGCTCGAAACAACCGCGAGAAGCGCGACCGCGATCTTCATGACACCTCTATCGGGCGCCTCCATGTCGTCCTAGGCCGGCCCCGCCTTCCAGTACCGGTCGCGCAGCAAGCGCTTGTAAAGCTTGCCCGTGGGATGGCGCGGCAGCTCGGCCTCGAAGTCGACCGATTTCGGGCACTTGACGTGCGAGAGGTTGGCCCGGCACCACGCGATCAACTCTTCGGCCAGCGCGGGCCCGGCGGCCTCCATGTCTGCCGGTTGCACGACCGCTTTCACCTCCTCGCCGAACTCCTCGTTCGGCACGCCGATCACGGCGACGTCCATGACCTTGGGATGCGTGACCATCAGGTTCTCGATTTCCTGCGGGTAGATGTTCACGCCGCCGGAGATGATCATGAAGTGCTTGCGGTCGGTGAGGTAGAGGTAGCCTTCTTCGTCGAGGTATCCGACATCGCCGAGCGTCGACCAGCCTTCCGCGCTCTTGGACGACGCGGTTTTGGCCGGGTCCTTGTGGTATTCGAACGCCGGTCCGTTGGCGAAGTAGATCGTGCCGGTCTCGCCCGCCGTCAGGACCCTGCCCTCATCGTCGAGGATGCGCAGTTCGCCCACCAGCGCGCGTCCCACCGTACCGGGGTGCGCTAGCCAGTCCTGCGAATTGCAGGCGACGAATCCATTGCCTTCCGTTCCCGCGTAGTACTCATACAGCACCGGGCCCCACCAGTCGATCATGGCCTCCTTGACCTGCACCGGGCAGGGTGCGGCCGCGTGGATCGCGACCTTGAGCGAATCGTGGCGATAGCGCGAGCGGACTTCGGGGGCGAGTTTTTGCATGCGCACGAACATGGTCGGCACCCACTGGCTGTGCGTGATCGAGTGGCGTTCGATCAGGGCGATCGCCTCCTCGGCATCGAAATGCTCCATCAGCACCGAAGTCCCGCCGAACCGCATCACGGTCATGTTGAAGCGCAGCGGCGCAGCGTGATACAGAGGCGCAGGCGACAGGTAGACCGAATCATTGCCCAGGCCATAGAGCTTTGTCGCGACCATCATGAGCGTGCTCGGCGCGTCGATCGCTTCGTCGAGCAGCTCGGTCTTCACGCCCTTGGGCCGGCCGGTGGTGCCGGAGGAGTACAGCATGTCGCGCCCGGCCGATTCGTCAGCGATGCGCGAGACGGGCTGCGCATCGCGCGCTGCTTCCCACGACGCGTGTCCGGGCAGCGCGCCATTCACCGAGTACCGCGAGAGCACGCTCGGACTATTCGACAGCAGTTCGGCGGCCTGCCCGGCAAGGCTCGAGGACACGATCAACGCCTTGGCGCCGCAATCGGCGAGGATGTACTCCGCCTCCTGCGTGGACAGGCGCGAGCTCATGGCGGTAAACAGCAACCCTGAACGCTGCGCCGCGAAGCAGATCTCGAAGTAGCGCGCGTTGTTGTCCATCATCAGCGCGATCGAGTCGCCGCGCTTGAGCCCCAGGCTGCGGAACAGGTGCGCGCCCTGGTTGGAGCGGTCCTCGAGCTGGCGATAGCTTACCGACTCACCGGAGCGCGCCATGACGTAGGCGATCTTTTCGGGCGTGGCGATGGCGTGATGGAAGGGGTGGTACATGCGTCAGCCGACGATGGGCGATGGCAGTATTTTGGCTGGAGAGTCAATATTGGCGCGGCCTCCCGCAAAAATTTGGCAGCAATGCCTCATTTGCCGTGCAATGCCCGCCAGATCTTCTCCGAGGTCAGCGGCATGTGCAGCGTCTTTGCGCCGCGCTCACCCATGGCGTCAAGCACCGCGTTGACCGCAGCCGGCATCGCGCCATGGCAACCGGCTTCGCCGACGCCTTTTGCCCCAAGGGGGTTCAACGCGCTCGGCACCGTCTGGTCGAAAGAGGTTTCCAACTCCGGGATCGCCTCTGCCCTGGGCATCGCGTAGTCCATGAACGAGCCGGTCAGGAGCTGGCCGGTCTCGTCGTACACCGACTGCTCCATGAAGGCCTGCCCCAATCCCTGGGCGATGCCGCCGTGGACTTGTCCTTCGGCCATCAGCGGGTTCATGACCCGGCCAATGTCGTCCACCGCCGCCAGCCTCGCGATCCTTGCCACGCCGGTCTGCGGGTCGATTTCGGCTTCGGCGATCTGGCAGCCGTTCGGCCAGGTCTGTCCGGCGACGGTTTCGAGGTGTTCGATGCGGATGCGGCGATCAGGCTGCCGCCCCGCCAGCTCGCCTAGCCCGATCGAGCGGTCCGTGCCGGCGATCCGGAAGCGGCCGTGCGCAAACTCGATGTCGGCCGCCGCGGCTTCCAATTCCTTCGCCGCCAATTCGCGGCCGGTGTCGATCAGCTTTCGGGTACCCAGCAGCGTCGCGCTGCCGCCCACTTGAAGTGTGCGCGAGCCGCCTGCGCCGCCGCCGGTTTTCGCGATATCCGTGTCACCCTGGATCACGCGGATCTTGCCGGGGTCGACGCCAAGCAGTTCGGCGACGATCTGCACGTACGCGGTCTGAATGCCCTGCCCGATCTGTTGCGTCCCGGAGACAAGCGTTACGCTTCCGTCGTCCGCCACGCTGAGGATGACGTTCTCACTGGTGCGGGCACTGCCGGTGATCTCGACGTAGCAAGCAACACCGCGTCCATAAAGGAGACCGGCTTTCCCGGCCGCGGCCTTGCGCGCGGCATAGCCGTCCCAGTCGGCCGTCTTCATCGCGCCGCGCAGGATCTTGTCGAAGTCCCCGCAGTCGTAGATCGCCCCGGCCGGGTTCTTGTAGGGCATCTGCCCGGCGCTCACCAGGTTCTTGAGCCGCAGCTCGACCGGATCGACGCCCAGCTCGCGCGCTGCGGTGCTGACCAGGCGCTCGATCAGGTAACCCATTTCGGGCCGTCCGGCACCCCGATAGGCATCCACCGGCGTGGTGTTGGTGAACAGGATCCGCACCTCGTGGTCGAGCACCGGGATCGCGTAAACGCCCGTGGGCGCGCGCGCGCCCGACATTGCCGGCACGCAGGCGCCGAAACTCGAAACATAGGCACCGACGTTTGCGAGCGAAGTCATGCGCAGTGCAGTGAACTTGTGCCCCGCATCGAGCGCCAGCTCGGCCTCGACGACGCTGTCGCGGCCATGCACTTCGGCGAGAAAATTCTCCGAGCGCTCGGCGCGCCACTTGATCGGCCGCTTCAGTGCGCGCGCGGCAAAGAGCAGGGCGGCGTGCTCCGGATACGCATAGCCGCGGGCGCCGAATCCTCCGCCGATGTCGGTGCAGACGATGCGCAGCTTGTCCTCGTTCACGCCGAACACCTTGGCCATCTGCCCGCGCACCGTGTGTGTGTTCTGCGTGGGGCAATAAAGTGTGAAACGGTCGTTCTCGAAACTCGCGACCAGCGCGCGCGGCTCGAGCGGATTGGCGATCACGCGCTGGTTGACCACGGTGAGCTTCACGACGTGGGCGGCCTTCGCGAATACCGCATCCGCTGCAGACCGGTCGCCCATGCGATAGAGCGCGGCGATGTTTCCGTACTCAGGCACGAACGCATCGGCCCAATGCACCGGTGCATCGGCGCGCGCGGCTGCCGGGAGGTCGGCATTCGCAGGCAGCGCCTCCCAATCGATGTCGATCATCTCGGCGGCGTCGCGCGCCTGGTCGCGGGTTTCGGCCACCACCATTGCCACCGCGTCGCCGACAAAGCGCGCCTCGTCCGAGGTGAGCGCGTTTCGCGGCGGCACCTTCATGTCGGTGCCGTCGGGCCTCTTGTGCATTTGCGTGAACGGCACCGGTCCCATCCCTGCGGCAAGGATGTCGGCGCCGGTGTAGACCGCGATCACGCCGGGCGTGGCTCGGGCAGCCGAAGTGTCCATCTTTCCGATTCGCGCATGCGCATGGGGCGAGCGGGCGAACGCCGCATGCGCCTGGCCGGGCAGCGAGACGTCGTCGGTAAAACGGCCCTGTCCCGACAGGAGGCGCGCGTCCTCGACGCGCCGCATCGGCTTGCCGATCCATTGGCTCGCGCCGGGTTGGACCAAAGATTGTTCGCTCATCGCCTTGGGAGTCTCCGTTGTGGGTGGGCCGCGCCAACGGCCCGGCGCGATCGGTCTATGATTGCGCGACCCATTATGGCAAAAGATCCTCCCGATGAGCACCTGCGGTTTCGAGGGGAAGGCCCCACCGTCCAGGCAGGCCCGCCGACCCATTTCCGGTAAGGGAGGGTTTTGGCCCACAATTGCGGTGCGGGCGCGGGCGGGGTCGCGTCGCAGGGGAGCAAACCGTTCATGATGAATGCGTACCAGCCTGGCGAGTTGATCTTCGTCCAGGGTCAGGCGAGCGAATGCGTGTACCTGATCGAGTCGGGCGAGATCGAGCTGCTCGAGAGCACCGACGACATGCGCACGATCCGGATTGCAAAGCTCATCAAGGGCGACCTGCTGGGGGAAATGGCGCTGATCGACGAGCGGCCGCGGGCTTTCACGGCGCGCGCTGTCACCGAAACCACTGTGTCGATCGTATCGCGCGAGCAGTTCGTGAAGCTTATGTTTCGCGATCCCGCCGAAGGCCTGAGGTACCTGGGCGCGTTCTTCGAGCGCCTGCGCTCGACGACAAAGGCCCCCGGCACGCAGGGCTCCAAGGAAACCGAAAAGGAAGCGGAAAAGACTTACTCGGCCCACATCCGCATCATGCCGCTCACCAACACGGCCAAGAAAGCGATCTCGGAGGACGGTATGATCGTTACGCGCTTTCCTTTTCGCGTGGGACGCGAGCCGCCCGAAGGCAAGTCGCGCCTCTCAAGCAACGACCTCGGCATGCCCGACACCGAGCCCTACCAGGTCTCGCGCGAGCACTTCTCGATCGAAGTCGATGCCGAAGGCGTGATCCTCTACGACCGCGGCAGCCTCCACGGCACGATCGTCAATGGCAACCAGATCGGCGGCGACCGCGTGATCGGCTCGGTGCGCCTGCAGCCCGGCGGCAACGAGATCATCGCCGGGGAAGCGGACTCGCCGTTCCGGTTCTCGGTGCAGGTCACCTTGGGCTAGACGGGTCCGCCAGATCCCTTGGTCGACGGCAGGGCGCCGGGCAGGAAATCGTCCAGCGGCACGCCGAAACTGTTGAGCGCCCACGACACCAGGTTGTACTGCCCGATGGTGAACACCACATCCATCATCTGCTCCGTGCTATAGGCGGCGCTGAGCGTCGCCCACGTCGCGTCGGAGACGACCGAGTTCTCGAACAAGTCATCCGCCGCTCGGAGGAGCGCCGCTTCGTGCGCGTTCCAGCCTCCTTTGGGGCCGGCCTTGATCGCCTCGATTTCGGCCTCGCTGATGCCGCCGCGCTTGGCGATCTCCACGTGCTGGGCCCATTCGTATTCGGCCTGGTTCAGCCAGCCGATTCGCAGGATGAGGAGTTCGCGCTCGCGCAGGGGCAGGGTTTGCTTTTGCAACACGTGCCCGGCGAAAACGGTCCAGCGCCGTGTCAGCGCCGGATGATGCATCAACACGCGAAAGAGGTTCAGGTCGCGCCCCGCGAAACGGTTCTTGGCCGCGGTCGCGGCGTCTTCGCCTTCCAGTTCACTGAGGTCGCGAAAGGCGATGCGCTGCTTGCGTTTGATCATCCAGGCCTCCATGCGTTGAAGTCGCCGCAGTTTACCTGTGGCCCGACCTACAATAGGCCATGGAAATCGCCGACCTGATCCTCGTCAACGGGCGCATCCACACGCTCGATGCGCAAGACCGCACCGTCGAGGCACTCGTGGTCAAGGGAGAAACGATTGTGGTCGCGGGCGAAACAGGCGCCTTGCTCGCGATGCGCGGTCCGAAGACGCGCGTACTTAACCTCGCCGGGCGGACGGTCGTCCCCGGTTTCTACGATGCGCATCCGCACCTGGACCGCATGGGCCTGCGCGACCTGTGCGGGGTGAAGATCGCCCACTGCAAGTCGGTGGCCGAAATCTGCGCGGCTATTCGTGAAGCGGCCGCGCACACACCGCGGGGCGAATGGATCGTCACGCTGCCGATGGGCGCGCCACCGGAGGACTATGTCTTCGAAGCCCGCCAGTTGAAAGAGGGGCGCTTTCCAGACCGCCATGACCTCGATCGCGCGGCTCCGGACAATCCGGTCTACATCCGCTCCCCGTGGGGCTGGTGGAGCCGCCTGCCGCTGCCCTCGGTGGCGAATACGCGTGCGCTTGCCGCCGCCGGCATCACCCGCGACACGCAGCCGCCGCAGAAAGTCGAGATCGTGAAGGACTCGGCGGGCGAGCCGACCGGCCTGTTCCTGGAGCGCAACTGGGCCCCGATCCTCGAATACACGCTGTTCGAGTGCGTGCCGCGCTTTACCTACGAGGACCGTTACGCCGGGCTGAAATACGCGGTGCTCGCAAGTAGCGCGGCCGGCACCACGGCGGCCTTCGAAGGCCACGGGGTCACGCCGCAGGTGATCGACGCCTACCGGCGCCTGGAAGCGGCCGGCGAACTCACGCTGCGCATGCAGCTACCGCTCTCGGTGCCGAGCGCCGCGTTCGGCGACCGCAAGATCGGGGAGATGCTCGCGCACTGGGCGTCGAGACTGGCCGGCCGCGGCGGCGACGCCGGCGCCCTAGGGTTGCTCCGCGAAGAGGGGCTATGCCTCGACGTCGCCGACCCGAACTCGGCGCGCATCATCGCGCGCGGCTACCCGTACGAGCAGTGGGCCGGACACTTCTACCAGTCCTTGCCGCACGAGCGGCTCGTCGCACTCGGCCTGGAAGCCGCCCGGCTCGGCATTCGCGTGGCAACACTCGTCTGCTACGAGTTGGAACGCGTGCTGTGCGCTTTCGAGGAGATCGACGCGCAGGTGCCGATCCGCGACAAACGGTGGGTGGCCGTGCATGTGACCGAAGCGAATCCCGAACAGATCCGGCGCATCAAGGCGCTGGGGCTGGTGGCGACCGTGACGCCCGGCTTCATGTACATGGCGAAGGATCGCTTCAACCTTCAGGCGCTCGGCGCGCTCGGCACCCCGATCCGGCAGTTGCTCGACGCGGGTGTCCCGGTGGCGCTCTCGACCGACGGCGTGCCGCATTCGATGCTTTTTGCGCTCTGGGAGGCTCTTGCCCGCTGGGACAACGACGGCAAGCAGAAGCTCGGCGAGGCGAACCTGTCGCGAACCGAGGCGCTGCGTCTGGCCACCGTGGCCGGGCATTACCTCACTTGGGACGAAGACACGCGCGGGCCGCTGACGCCAGGCATGGCCGCGGATTTTGTCGTGCTTGGAGAAGATCCGCTGACCTGCGAACTGGACGGCATCAGGCACATCGCGGTCGAGCGCACGTTCGTTGCCGGGCACCAGGTGCATGGCGAGCGCATCGACTGACCAGCGGGTTCGAACCTCATTTGCTCCCTAGGCGCGAAGCCGCGGCTTGGGCCACTCCGGACTGAGGAAACGTTGGATCTCGAGCAAATAACCGTCAGGATCGCGGAAGAAGCAGTTGTAGATCCGGTAAGTCTCGTTTTCCTTTGGCACCTTCTCGAAAACTACGCCTTTCGCGGTGAGCCGTTGGTACCAATCGTCGACGTCCTGCGTGACGAAGGTGAGGATCACCCCCAGCGGCGCGCGGTCGGGCGACGGCGCTTGCTGCACGGCCGAAGCCTTGCAAATCCCGAGGAACGCATCCCCTGAAGCCACCCGGTAGATTCGCGCCAGCCCCTGGTCGAGGACGAGCGGCAACCCGAGCGTCTCGCCATAGAAGCGGTAGCTGGCTTCGGTGTCCCGCACATAGAGAAAAGTAACCTGCTGCTCGAACGGGGCTGGCGCAATACTCATCTTCAGCCCAGCAGTTTCTTGAGTTCCGCCCCGCTGGTCGCACCATTGGCCCACAAGAACGTGCCGGGCGCCTGCATCTCGCGCCCAGCAGCCATCAGCGCACCGATCGCCGCACGTGCAAGCGCCCCTCCGGTGCTGATGCGCCGCGCGCCGGCCTCGGCCAACTGCGCCACTGTCGTGTGGTGCAAGCCGGTCATATTGACGTTGACCGGCTTCTTCAACGCCGAGCAGACGCGTCGCAATTCTTCCAGCGTCTTGAGGCCCGGCGCGTAGAGAACGTCCGCCCCGGCAGCCTCAAAAGCCTGCAGGCGGCGGATGATGTCGTCATGGTCGGTCGTGCCATGAAGCAGCCCGTCGGCCCGCGCGGCGAACATGAACTTGAACGGCAGCGTCCTGATGGCTTCGGCCGCGGCCTGAACACGCTCGACCGCGTGCGTGAGGTCGTAGGTCGGCTTGGCCGGGTCGCCGCTGAAATCCTCGATCGAGCCGCCGACCAGTCCGGCTTCGGCGCCACGCACCAAGGCGTTGGCCGCAGTCTTCGGATCGTCGGCATAGCCGTTTTCCAGGTCCGCACTAACCGGCAGGCTGGTGGAAGCGCACAACACACGGCAATGTTCGATCATGTCGTCGAGCCCTACCTGCCCGTCGAGCTTGCCGAGGGAAAACGCGTAGCCGGCGCTCGTCGTGGCCAGCGCCTTAAAGTCGAGCGCCTCCAGCAGCCGCGCCGAGCCCGGGTCCCACGGATTCGGGATCACGAAGATCTCCGGGCCGGCATGCAGCGCATGGAAGCGTTGCGCCTTTTCCGCCTGCGTGATCTTCGCTGCTGCCATTCAAGCCTCCGGGTACGTTTGCGGGAACGCTATGGTACGTTCATCGCCCCGCTTCCACTGTCGCAGGACATCGCCATGGTTATTCCAGGCAAATACCGTCACTACAAAGGCAACGACTACGAGGTGATCGGGATCGCCACGCATTCGGAGACCCGGGAGCAGGTGGTGGTCTATCGCCCGCTTTACGGCGAAGGCGCACTGTGGGTGCGGCCGTTGGTGATGTTCATGGAGGACGTGACCGTCGACGGAAAGCAAATGCCGAGGTTTGCCCGCCTCTGACCGGCCCGAGATTGTGCTTGGCGGGAAGCCCGCCACCCCGTATACTTCGTTTGTGCGATGCAGCAACCGTGAAAGCTGCGCGCAAGTTCATCGTCCCTGACCTCCCCCGGAAGACGCTTCACCTCTTCCTGCTGCGTTCCTGCTGTTAAGCCCACATGGGAACAGGAGAACCTCACGGTTCCCCCGTTACCTCCTCCCTAAGGCTTCCCCTCAAGGATTGCGATTCGGTTGGCGCCGGTGTTTTGGCATTCCCAATCGAACTACGTCCCCACAGGACAGGAGCAGCTATGACCGCAGGAACCGCCGCAGTAACTACTACGTCCGGCTTCGACACCCTCGCCCTCGCGGCGCCGATCCTCGAGGCCATCAAGGCCGCGGGGTACACCGAACCCACCCCCGTCCAGGCGCGCGCAGTTCCCGAAGCGCTCAACGGGCGCGACCTGCTCGTGTCTTCGCAGACCGGCAGCGGCAAGACCGCCGCTTTCATGCTGCCGGCGCTGCAGCTACTCACCAAGCCGCACGAGAAAAGCGGCCGTGGCCCGCGCATCCTGGTGCTCACTCCCACGCGCGAGCTGGCAGTGCAGGTGACCAAAGCCGCCGAGACCTACGGGCGCAACCTGCGCGTGAAGACCATGTCGGTCGTCGGCGGCATGCCCTATCCGCTGCAGAACCGCCTGCTGAAGATCGGCGTGGACATCCTGGTCGCCACGCCGGGCCGGCTGCTCGACCAGATGAACGCCGGCCGCATCGACCTGTCGCGCCTGCAACTCCTGGTGCTGGATGAGGCCGACCGCATGCTCGACATGGGCTTCAAGGACGAGCTCGAGGCGATCGTCGCGAAAGTGCCGAAGACGCGCCAGACGCTGCTGTTCTCGGCCACGCTGGAGCAGGGCATCGTCAAGCTCGCGGGCGCGCTCCTGAAAGATCCGCTGCGCATTGCGGTCGACACCGCGCAAACGCGCCACGAGAACATCTCGCAGCGCCTGCACTTCGCGGACGACATGGGCCACAAGAACCGCCTGCTCGAGAGCATCCTCAACAACGCCGACATGCTGCAGGCCATCGTATTCACCTCGACCAAGCGCGCGGCCGACCAACTCGCGCAGGAATTGCACAGCCAGGGCCACTCGGCTGCCGCAATGCATGGCGACATGAACCAGAGAGCCCGCAACCACACGCTGCAGGCGCTTCGCCGCGGAACCCTCAAGGTGCTGGTGGCCACCGACGTGGCCGCGCGCGGCATCGACGTGCAGGGCATCTCGCACGTCATCAACTACGACCTGCCTACGCAGGCCGAAGACTACGTTCACCGCATCGGTCGCACCGGCCGCGCCGGGCGCAACGGCATCGCGATCAGCTTCGCCAACGTGCGCGACCACTACATGGTGAAAAGCATCGAGCGCTTCACGACCCAGAAAATCGAGGTCACGGCGATCGCAGGCCTGGAGCCGAAGATGCGCGCGTTTTCCAAGCCCGCCCCGCGCGGCGCGCGGCCGGGCGGCGGCAAGAGCTACGGCAAGCCCTCGGGCGCGCCCGGACGCCGTGAAGGATTCGGCGGCTACGCCAAGCGGGATGGGCGCCCTGCAGGCCGGTCGGCCGCGCGCACGAGCCCCTATTCGAAGTAACGCCTGGCGAAGTGCAGCCTAGTAGTGCGGCCTAGTAGTGCGGTCTAGTAGTGCGGCCTAGTAGTGCGGCGGCACTTCGTCGGCCGGTGCCCTCGGTTCGGCATTCGTGGCAGAGGCTTCGACCTGGTCGCGCAGCGCGCGCAACTCGCGCTGCAGGCGATCGATGAGTTGTTGCTGGCGGTAAACGGTCGTATTGAGGGCGTCGAGCGAATCCTCCGAGAGCGCCAGCTTGGCCTCGATCTCGGCGATGCGCGCTTCGAGCTTTTCCTCACCGGTCATTTGAGCAACGCCGAGAGGTCCGCTCCTGCACGCAGGTCGCGCGCCTTGCGGCCGTGCCGGAACAGCCGGGCCCCGGCCCCCAGCAGCAGCTTCGCCCGCGCGCCTTCGACCTTCACCAGGCTGCCTTCGCGCAGGCCGAGCACCGCGACCTTCGGATTCACCTTGGTGAACTCCCCGATACGGTCGTCGCGCGACTCGCCGCCGTGGCCTTTGATCTTCTTCTCGGTGTAGTGCGGGTTGATCTGGAAGGGCACGAGGCCGAGGGCGTCGAACCCGCGCGGATCGATCACCGGCATGTCGTTCGTGGTGCGGATCGTCGGGCAGGCGAAATTCGCGCCGGCGCTCCAGCCGATAAAGGGCACGCCCGCCTTAACCCGCGCGCGGATCGGCGCGAGCCACTTGCGTGAGCGGGCCTCTGCGAGCAGGTGGAAAGTGTTGCCGCCGCCCACGACGATCGCGTCGAACTTGCCGATCGAGGCAGGCGTCGTCTTGTGCGCGCCGGTCACCGCGTAGCCCATCTGCGCGAATCGCTTCCTCGCCATCGCGACGTAAGCGTCGTAACTGATCGTGACCGCGGCGAACGGCAGGAAGAGGATGGACTTGCGTCCATCACCAAGGAACTCGCGGATCAGCGGCTCGACATGGTCGAGCCAGCCGCAGCGCGGATTGCGCGAGTTGGACAAGAGAAGAAGCTTCCGCGTCGCCACGGCTATTCCGGCTTCACGCCCGCGGCCCTGACCATCTCGCCGGTGGACACGACTTCGGCCTTGATCGCCGCGGCGAACTCCGCAGGGCCGCTGGCGACCACCTCGAAGCCGCGCGAGGTGACCTGCTTCTCGGCGAAATCGGTGCGCCGCGCGATTGCCGCGACGTCGCGAGAGATGCGCTCGACCAGCGCCGGCGGCGTCGATCCAGGCGCGAACATGCCGAACCAGATCGAACTCTGCGCATAGGCAAAACCGGCTTCGGCGGCGGTCGGCACGGCGGGGAAATCGCGCGCGCGCGTGGTGGCGCCGATGGCCAGCGCCTTCAGCCTGCCGGCCTTGACCATCGCGCCGAGCTGGCCCGGACTCGCAATGGTGAGCATTACTTCACCGGCGACCACGGCGGTGGTGGCGGGCGCGATGCCCTTGTACGGCACGTGGAGGAACTCGACCCCCTCGCGCTTGCCGATCGTCTCGAAGAACAGCTGGGGCTGCGAGCCGTGGCCGTACGAAGCATACGTCAGCTTCCCGGGCGACTTGCGCGCAAGCTCGATCAACTCCTTCATCGTGCCGGCCGGCAGCGACGGATGCGCCACCGCCATTTGCCCGCTCTGGGCAATCATGGCCACCGGCGCGAGACTGCGATCCGGGTCGTAGGGCAGGCTCCTGAACAGGAAACGGTTTCCCACCACGACGGGATTGACCCCCATCAGCAGCGTGTGCCCATCGCCGGGTGCGGTCGCGACTTTTTCCGTTCCGAGGATGCCGCCCGCGCCGGCCAGGTTTTCCACCAGCACCGGCTGGCCCCAGACCGCTGAGAGTTCCGGCGCGAGCGCGCGCGCGAGCACGTCGATGCTGCCCCCGGGTGGATAAGGCACGACGAGGCGCACCGGCCGGGTGGCGAACGAAGCAGGCTGGGCTTGCGCTAGGCAGGACGCCAGCGCCAGCAGCGCAGCGGCCAGGATTCTTGCCAGGTTCATTTCTCGCTCCTCGAAGCTTGCGGCCGCCAGTTTCGCACGCCGGCCGCTACACTGCTCCTTTTGGAAATGAAACCCGGGAGGTTCAAGTGAAAGCAGCCGTCGTTACGCCCAACGGTGTCACAATCCAGGACGTTGCCGCCCCCATGCCGCAGCCCGCGCAGGTCCTCGTGCGTGTGCGCGCCTGCGGCCTCAATCGCGCTGATCTTGCCGTCGCCGCAGGCAAGGCGCATGGCGCCATCGGCGGGGCCGGCACCATCGTCGGCATGGAGTTCGCCGGTGAAGTCGCCGAAGTGGGCAGCGAAGTCCGCGGCATCACGGCCGGCGATCGGGTGATGGCCTCGGGCGCGTCAGGCTACGCGGAATACGCGGTCGCCGACTGGGGTCGTACGCAGGCGCTGCCTCCCGGGATGAGCTTCGAGGAAGCCGCCACGCTGCCGGTTGCGTTGCAGACGATGCACAACGCGCTGGTGACCGTCGGCGGGTTGAAGAAGGGCGAAAGCGTGCTGATCCAGGGCGCAAGTGCCGGCGTCGGGATCCTCGGGATGCAGATCGCGAAGTTCATGGGCGCGAGCCTCGTGATCGGCTCATCGACCAATGCCGCGCGGCGCGCGAAGTTGAAGGACTGGGGCGCCGACATGACGATCGACCCGGCGAATCCTGCGTGGGCCGACGACGTTGTCGCGGCAACGGAAGGCAAGGGCGTGCACCTCATCATCGACCAGGTGTCGGCGAGCGTCGCGAACGCCAACATGAAGGCGGCGCGCGTGTTGGGGAGGATCGTCAACGTCGGGCGCCTCGGCGGCGCCAAGGGCGAATTCGACTACGACCTGCACGCGATGAAGCGCATCTCCTACATCGGCGTCACGTTCCGCACACGCTCGGTCGAGGAAGTGCGCGAGATCAACCGCCTGATGCGCGCGCACCTGTGGGATGCGGTGGCCGCCGGAAAACTCAAGCTGCCGATCGACCGTACCTTTGCGCTCGACGAAGCCGCCGCTGCATTGGCCTACATGAAGGCCAACAACCACTTCGGGAAAGTCGTGCTGCGCGTGTAAAGTGTAAAGGGGCCAGGCTCAATATTCCGCTGCGCGGAATATTGAGCCTGGCCCCTTTATTACATGCTCCGCCGGTACTGCCCGCCGACCTCGAACAGCGCGTGGGTGATCTGGCCGAGCGAGCACACGCGTACCGCGTCCACCAGCACCGCGAACACGTTCTCGTTCGCGATCACCGCTTTTTGCAACCGCTCCAGCATCGCGGCCGATTCCTTGGAATTCTTCTTGTGGAACTCGCGCAAGCGCTTCAACTGCGACTGCTTTTCGTCTTCGGTCGAGCGAATCAGTTCGATCCGCTGCGGCGCGCCTTCCGAATGCGGGTTGCGGAACATGTTCACCCCGACGATCGGGTAGGAGCCATCGTGCTTCTTGTGCTCGTAATAGATCGACTCTTCCTGGATCTTGCCGCGCTGGTAGCCGGTCTCCATCGCGCCGAGCACGCCGCCGCGCGCCGAAATCGCCTCGAATTCCTTGAGCACGGCTTCTTCGACGAGATCGGTCAGCTCGTCGATGATGAAGGCGCCCTGGTTCGGGTTCTCGTTCTTCGCCAGACCCCATTCACGGTTGATGATCATCTGGATCGCCATTGCGCGGCGTACCGACTCTTCGGTCGGCGTGGTGATCGCCTCGTCGTAGGCGTTGGTATGCAGCGAGTTGGTGTTGTCGTAGGTCGACACCAGCGCCTGAAGCGTGGTGCGGATGTCGTTGAACGAGATCTCCTGCGCGTGAAGCGAGCGCCCGGAGGTTTGCGAGTGGAACTTGAGCTTCTGCGAGCGCTCGTTCGCCCCGTAGCGGTTCCTCATCGCCACCGCCCAGATGCGGCGTGCGACGCGCCCAATAACTGTGTACTCCGGGTCCATGCCGTAGGAGAAGAAGAACGACAGGTTCGGCGCGAAATCGTCAATGTGCATGCCGCGCGCGAGATAGGTCTCGACGAACGTGAAGCCGTTGGAGAGCGTGAACGCGAGCTGGCTGATCGGGTTCGCGCCGGCTTCGGCGATGTGATAGCCCGAGATCGACACCGAGTAGAAATTGCGCACCTCGTGGCGCACGAAGTATTCCTGGATGTCGCCCATCACCTTGAGTGAGAACTCCGTCGAAAAAATGCAGGTGTTCTGGCCCTGGTCCTCCTTGAGGATATCGGCCTGCACCGTGCCGCGCACCGTGGCGAGCGTCCAGTCGCGGATCTTTGCGTGCTCGTCCTCGGTGGGCTCGCGCCCATTGTCGGCGCGGAACTTGTCGACCTGCTGGTCGATCGCGGTGTTGAAGAACATCGCAAGGATCGTCGGCGCCGGGCCGTTGATCGTCATCGACACGGAAGTATTCGGGTCGGTGAGATCAAAGCCCGAGTACAGCACTTTCATGTCTTCCAGCGTAGCGATCGACACGCCCGAATTGCCGACCTTGCCGTAGATGTCCGGCCGCTCGTCGGGGTCGAAGCCGTACAACGTGACCGAATCGAACGCCGTGGACAGCCGCTTGGCCGGCATGTCCTTCGAGAGCAGGTGGAAGCGCCGGTTGGTGCGGAAGGCGTCGCCTTCGCCGGCGAACATGCGCGTGGGATCCTCGTTCTCGCGCTTGAAGGCGAACACGCCCGACGTGAACGGGAAAGAGCCCGGCACGTTCTCGCGCAGTTGCCAACGCAGGATTTCCCCGTGGTCGGCATAGCGCGGCAAAGCCACCTTCGGCACCTTGGTTCCCGAGAGCGACGTCGAGGTGAGCTTGGTGCGCACCTCCTTGTCGCGGATCTTCACCACGTATTCTTCGCCTGAATACGCCTTCAGCGTGTCCGGCCACATTTCGATCAACTTTTTCGAGCGAGGTTCGAGCGCGCGGTTTTTTTCCTCGATCAGCGGCGCAAGGTCAGACGAGGGCTTGCCGGCCTGATCCAGCATCGCGCGGGCCCCGGACAACTGCTGCCGCTCGCGCGCGAGGCGCGCCTGGTCCTCGGCCTTGGCGAGATAGCCGCGCACGCATTCCGCAATCTCGGCGAGGTACCTTGCTCGCTGCGCCGGGATCACCACGTTGACGCCCGAGGCGGTTTTGCCGGCGACCTTCGGCAGCTTGCCGGCCGCGGGGTTGAGGCCGAAGGCGGACAACTTTTCAACCAGAGCGTGGTAAAGCGCGGTCACTCCGTCGTCGTTGAAGCGCGACGCGATCGTGCCGAACACCGGCATCGAATCCGGCGGCTGCGTGAAAGCCTCGCGGTTTCGCTGCACCTGCTTTCTCACGTCGCGCAGCGCGTCGTCCGCGCCTTTCCGGTCGAACTTGTTGATCGCGACGAAATCGGCGAAGTCGAGCATGTCGATCTTTTCGAGTTGGCTCGCGGCGCCGAACTCCGGGGTCATCACATAGAGCGAGGCGTTCACGTGCGGCACGATGGCCGCATCGCCCTGCCCGATGCCAGAGGTCTCGACGATGACGAGGTCGAAGCCCGCCGCCCGGCACGCCGCGATCGCGCCCGGCAAGGAGGCAGAGATCTCGGCACCCGAGGCGCGCGTCGCGAGCGAGCGCATGAACACGTTGTCCGACTGGATCGAGTTCATGCGGATGCGATCGCCCAACAGGGCGCCGCCGGTCTTGCGGCGGGAGGGATCGACCGCGATCACTGCGATCTTCAGGCGGTCGCCCTGGTCGAGGCGGAAGCGGCGCACGAGTTCGTCGGTGATCGAGGACTTGCCCGAGCCACCAGTGCCGGTAATGCCCAGCGCCGGCACCGATTTGGCCTCCCCAGCCGATTCAAGCGAGCTCTTGAGCTTCGCCTCCAGTGTGCCGGCTTCGATCGCGGTGATGACCTGGGAAAGGGCCCGGCGATCGCCTTCCCTCAACGAATCGAGATCCTTCGGCGCGTACTGCGCGGTGTCGAAATCACAGCGCGTAAGCATGTCGTTGATCATGCCTTGCAGGCCCATCTTCTGGCCGTCCTCGGGCGAATAGATGCGCTCGACGCCGTACGCCTGCAACTCGGCGATCTCCTCCGCGACGATCACGCCGCCGCCGCCGCCGAACACCTTGATGTGCTTGCCGCCCCGGCTCCTGAGCAAATCGATCATGTACTTGAAGTACTCGAGGTGGCCGCCCTGGTAGGAGGAAACCGCAAGGCCCTGGACGTCTTCCTGCAACGCCGCGGTGACGACCTCATCGACCGAGCGGTTGTGGCCGAGGTGGATCACTTCGCAGCCCGAGCCTTGCAGAATTCGCCGCATGATGTTGATCGACGCGTCGTGCCCGTCGAACAGGCTCGCCGCGGTGACGAAGCGGATCTTGTGCTTGGCCTTGTAGGTCAGGTTCTTCGAGTCGCTGAGGTCGGTCATGGCGGGCTCCGCGGTGCCGCGCGCCGGTAAGGGAGGCGCGCGCAAGAAATGCAGTCTATACGCGAGCGCCGATGGTGCATCCCGGCAAGCGTCGGATCCTAATTGACGTTTACGTTAACGTCAACTTGCGGCAAGCCGTGTAAAGTTGCGTAAGGCCTTGTTTCGTCTGTATTAGGCCGGGTCAGTTCTTGTACGAGGGATCCCTGGCGTCGATCATGCGCTGCATGGCGCGGAAGACGTCTTCGCAGACGCGCTTTTCGCCGGGCCCGGATTCGCGCACGGTCTGCTCGAACACCTTGTCCGCAATCGGATTCAAGGCGCCGGCCGCCGCCGAAGCAATCTGCACATCGCAGGCGCGCTGCAGCGTCCACAACAGCATGAAGGCTTCCGGCACGCTTGGGCCCCACGTGAGCAGCCCGTGGTTGCGCAGGATCACTGCGCGCTTGGCGCCGATGTCCCGCACCATGCGTTCCTTCTCGGCCGGCTCGATGGTGATGCCTTCGAAATCGTGGTAGGCGACGGCGCCGTGCAACTGGGCCGCGTAGAAGTTGGTGGGGGACAACCCTTCCTTCAGGCTCGCCACCGCCATGCCGGTCGTCGTGTGGGTGTGCATGACGCAATGCGCCGAATCGATTGCTGCATGGATCGCGCTGTGGGTCGTGAAGCCGGCGAGGTTGACCGGCCATTCGGTTTCGCGAAGCGGATTGCCGTCGATGTCGATCAGCACGAGGTTCGAGGCGGTGACTTCGCGGTAGTGCAGGCCGAACGGATTGATGAGGAAAGTCCTTCCGGGGCCGGGGACCCTCAGCGTGATGTGGTTGAAGATCATCTCGGTCCAGCCGAGGTGGTCGAAAATCCGGTAGCAGGCGGCCAGCTGCACGCGTGCGTGCCATTCTGCATCGGTCAGGGGAATCGAATCGGCCTTCTGCGCCGCGCCTTGCAGGTAAATCGTCATGCCGTCCTCCGCGTCTGCTTGTTGCGGCGCAGTGTAGCGCGTGGCCACTGCGCGGGCCAGCCTCACCCTTTCGGGTAGTGCGGCCCCGATGCCAAAAATGGAATATCCGGTGCGTCAACGCACTTACCCTCTCGCGGCATCGGCCTAGAGTCAGTTCGCGTTTGGGGCCGGAAGTTCCATGCAGGATCCGGCAAAGGCTGGAACTCGGCAAAAAAAGGGGAACTCCGATGTCCGTGCACTATCTCGAAACCGCATTCATTGCGTCCACCGGCAAGACACCGCGGCGGTTCCACCTGAGTCCGCGGCAGGTCGAAGTCCTGATGCTGCTCGGCGAAGGCCTGGCCAACAAGCCGATCGGCCGCAAGCTCGGCATCTCGGCCTGCACCGTCAAGCAGCACGTGCAGGCGATCCTCAAGGAGTTCGGCGCTGCGAACCGGTTGCAGGCGGTGATCTACGCCTACCGCTACGGGATCCTGGCTCCCGGAACGGAAGCGGACGGCCTGCTAGCGCCGTTTGGGCCGAGGGCAGGAACGACATCAGCGTCTCCCTGGTGGAGGGCTATCCGAAGTTGAAAATCCGTTCCGAATTCCCGCCCCTGACCCTTTCGCGCACCCCGTGCGGCAGGCGGTCGACCCGCGCGAGGCACCCGATCGGATCGCCGATGGTGTGCGGATAGTCCGAGCCGTAGAGCACGTTCTCCGAGCCGAATACATTGACCGCCATCGCCAGCGCGTCGTCCGTGAAGACCACCGAGTCGGAATAGATCCGCCGCGCGACCAGGCTGGGCTTCTCGACGATCTTGGTGCGGCAGGCCGGGATGAACTCGAAGCATTGGTCCAGGCGCCCGATCAGAAAGGGCAGCGTGCCCCCGCCGTGCGAAGCGATGATCTTGAGCTTCTGGTAGCGGTCGAAGAATCCGTCGTAGATCATGCGCGCGACCGCAAGCGTGGTGTCGGTGGTGAAGCCGATCGAGGCGGTGAGCTGGAACTGCGACATGTCCATCTCCTTGACCCCGGGCGGCGCGGAGGGGTGGATGAGCACCGGCAGGGCCGCGTCGTCGATGGCTTTCCAGATTTTTGCGAACTTGGGGTCGGTCAGGTGCGAGCCGGACACGTTGGCGAGCACCATCACGCCGCAGGCGCCCGCTTTCCGCGCGCGCTTGAGTTCCTTTAGCGCGGTCTCCGGATACTGCCAGGGCAGCGAGCAGAAGAACTGGATGCGCTCGGGCCAGGTTTTCCTTGCCTTGGCCATCACGTCGTTCATGATCTGCGCGGCCTGCAGGCTGACCTTTTCGCCGCCCCAGTAGACGTTCGGGCAGGAGAGCGACACCACGGCCAGGTCGATGCCGACGCGATCCATGTTCCTGATCCGCAACTCCCAGTCGAACATCTCGGGGATCGGCGTCATGAACGGCGCGCCGTCGAGGTGAATCGCGCGCAATCCTCCGTACACCTCCTTGAGCGTGTACTTGCCGCCGTGCTTCTCGAGCAGCTTCACCCATGCGTTGTCGAGCATGTGGGTGTGGACGTCGATGACCTTGCTCATGCGTGTGCCTCTTGGATGGGAATTGGGGACGGAACCGGCTAGTCCACTTTCAGGCCGGCGGCCTTGACCACGCCGGCCCAGCGGCCGACGTCTGTCTTGACGATCTCGGCAAATTGCTCGGGGGTGTTCGGCGCCCACGGCTCCATGCCGAACTTGACGAGTTGGTCGCGGAATTCCGGGGTTGCCTGGAAGCGCTGCATCTCGGCGTTCAGTCGCGCGACGATCGCCCGGGGCGTGCCACCGGTGGCCACTACCCCCTGCCACGCCTGCCAGTCGAACCCGGGCACGGTGCGAGCGACGGGCTGGACGTTGGGCATCAGCACCGACTGCACCGCGGCCGAAGTCCCGAGCGCCGTGATCTTGCCGCCCTGGATGTTCGGCACGGCGACCGAGAAGTCGAGGAACATCATTTCGGGCTTGCCGGCGATCATGTCGAGCACCGCGAGGGCCGAGCCCTTGTAAGGCACATGCTGCACGTTGAGGCCCAATTCTTTCTTGAACACCTCCATGAAGAGGTGGTGCGGGCTGCCGCTGCCGGAGGACGCATAGTTGAACTTGCCCGGATTGCGGCGCACGAGGTCGATCAGCTCCGCGACGCTTTTCGCCCCAAGGGAGGGCGAGGTCACGAGGAAGAAATTGAC
>CANKMT010000008.1 GCA_947482825.1 Betaproteobacteria bacterium
GCCGTGGCCGCGATCGACAACCTCGGCAAGGGCGCCGCCGGCCAGGCGATGCAAAACGCCAACCTGATGGCCGGGCAAGCGGAGACCGCAGGACTTGAAGGCTTGCCGCTCTGGCCCTAGGACCCAATCCGGACGATGGCAGCATTTCGGCTGGAAAGCCAATAACGGCGCGGGGGTTGGTCAAAAACTGGCAGTAATAGGGCTGGCAGCTCAGGCCGCATCCTTCAACAGCGTCTGCCCCGGCTTCACGCGCGTGAACGCCGCCGGCTTCATCGCGATCCCGAGGGGCTGTCGTTCCCGATCCTTCTGCATTTTCTGTTCGGGGCGCGCCCAGGGCGGGGCAGGATCTATACCTTGTCGGTCATCCTCCGCGCCGCCGACCTGTACGCTCTCGATGGCCAGAACACTGGCGGTCATCCGGATCCTCGGGCTGTCGAACATGCCGATGACACGGTTTGCCTCGCAGAGTGGACGACAATCGGCGCGCCTATTCGGCCTTGGCGCCAGTGTCCCGAATGACCTTCGCCCAACGCAGGGTTTCAAGCCGGATGTAATCGGCGAAACCCTGCGGGCTGCTGGCCACGATATCGAATTCCAGTCCGCTCAGGCGTTCGCGCACTTCCGCAAGGGCCAGAATGCGCGAGAGTTCGCGGTGATAGCGCCCAATCGCCTCGCGCGGGGTGCCCCCCGGGGCGTGAAAGCCGATCCAGGCGACTGCTTCGAAATCCGGAAATCCCGACTCGATCATGGTCGGCACTTCGGCCGCCGAACCAAAGCGCTTGCGTCCGGTGGCCGCCAGAGCGCGCAGCTTGCCGGTTTTCAGATGCGGCAGCACGTTGCCTGCAACCAGCATGGCCGCTTGCACATTGCCTGCAAGCAGATCGGTAATTGCGGGCCCAGTGCCCTTGTAGGGTACGTGCAGCAAGTCCACACCGGCGACCGATTTGAACATTTCCATGGTGAGATGCGAAGCGCCTCCAACGGCGATCGAAGCGTAGGACAGGCGCCCCGGGTTGGCCTTGAGGTACTGCACCAGTTCCGCAACGGTCCTGGCCGGAACCGCAGGGTGAACGACCAGAAACTGATGGGTGCTTACCGCGAGCATGACCGGCGCCAGGTCTTTTTGCGGGTCATAGGGCAACTTGGCGAACAGGGTCGGGTTGACGGTGATCGGTGCGGTAAAGCTCGCGAGCAGCGTATGCCCGTCGGCTGCGGACTTGGCGACGAAATCCGTCGCGGTGTTACCGCCCGCGCCCGCCCGATTTTCGACGATCATCGGCTGGCCGAGCGCCTCCTGCAATCGCGGCGCGACCAGGCGCGCAAGAATATCCACCGTGCCGCCGACCACCGGTACCACGATTCGGACGGGCCTGGTCGGTGCCCATTCCTGTGCGGCGGCAGGCGAAATCAACGTCGCGAGAAATGCAAATGTCCCGCACAGCGCCAGGAAATTCTTTCCGATCATTCTTGAATCCTCTCGTCTGCTAGAATCGATGCGCACCCGGAGGAGATGTTACATGCTGGTCTGCCGCACCACCGCCGAATCATTGCCTACCCGTTTTGTCCGCCTCGATCCGGGCCAGCGCTCGATCTGGCGCACCGAGTATCTCGGGCCGCCGCCCTCGGCGCGGGGCGCCACGCTGGATCACGGGATTGGCGACTTCGTCGTACCGGCAGCGGATTCGCCGCAATCGTTTCGCATCGAGCAGGACGCGGGTATCGTCGTGCAGCCGCATTTTCACTTCGTCGACCAGTTTCAGGTGGTGGTCGCGGGCAGCGCGTCGATCGGACGCAACGAGGCGAGGCCGATCACCGTGCACTACGCGGGCGCGCATACCGGCTACGGCCCGGTGACGGCCGGACCGCAGGGGGTAACCTACTTTACGCTTCGCGCACAATCCGATGGCACCGGTGCGCAGTATTTGCCGGCTGCGCGCGCGCGCATGCAGAAAATGCCCAAGCGCTATATCCTAGCCGACCCCTGCCCTGCGCTGGAGGACAGTGCACTGGCAAGCCTTGCAGATTCGGTCACGTTCACCATGATCGATGAGGCCGACGGCATTGGCGCATGGGTGGTGCGTGTCCCACCGGGCGCATCCGGCGCCGGCCCGGACCCGGCGAAAGGAGGAGGCCAGTCAGTTTTCGTTGCGCGCGGCAGCATGCAATATCAAGGGCAAGAGTTGGACCTGCATTCCTGCCTGTACCTTTCGCCTGACGAAGCGCCGTTGACTTTTTTTGCCGGGGCGCGCGGACTCGAATTGGTTTTCTGCCAGTATCCGACTCGCGTGCAGTAGTCTGTGCGCTGCCGATCAATCATGGAGACGTTATGAAATTCATCCAGACGCTGGCAGCCGCAGGCACGGCGGGTTTTCTGGCGCTCCTGCTTGCCCTGGCGCTGCCCGCGGCAGCGCAGGCCCAGGGCGCATACCCGTCAAAGCCGATCCGGCTCATCGTCGGTTTCCCGCCGGGCCAGGCAACCGACATCATTGCCCGTCTTCTCGCGCAGAAGTTTTCCGAGAGCCTGGGTCAGTCGGTGTTGGTGGACAACAAGCCCGGCAAGGGTGGCAGTTTGGGCGCGGAACTGGCGGCGAAGTCGGCGGCCGACGGCTACACCCTATTGGTTTCCGCTACCGCGCCGATGGCGACCAATCCAAACCTGTATCCGAACGTCGGCTACGATCCAGTCGCGGATTTTGCGCCGGTCAGCCTGATGACCTGGCTGCCGTTCGTGTTGGTCGTCCATCCGTCGCTGCCGGTGAAGACGTTGCCTGAGTTGATCCAGTACGTCAAAGCGCGTCCTGGCGCATTGTCTTATGCCTCTTCCGGCAATGGCACGACTGCGCACCTGACCATGGAATTGATGAAAAGCCAGGCCGGTCTGAGCATTCTGCATGTGCCCTACAAGGGCTCAGTCGCGGCGCTTGGCGACATCATGGCGGGGCAGTTGCAGATGGGTTGGGACACCGCGGTGTTCGCCTTGCCACATGTCAGGGCGGGGCGCCTGCGCGCGATCGCCAGTTCCAGCCCGCAACGCTCCCCGCTCATGCCGGACATTCCCGCCGCCGCCGAAACCCTGCCCGGGTTTTCCTCGGGGGCATGGCTGGGATTGCTCGCACCAGCCGGGGTGCCGCGCGAGATCGTCGGCCGGCTGAATGCGGATTTGCACAAACATTTCAAGACCCAGGAGATCGTGGACAAACTCGCGGGCATGGGCGGCGAAGTGATGCTCTCCACGCCGGAAGAGTTTCACGAGCACATCAAGCGCGAGCTTGCGAAATGGGGCAGGGCAGTGAAGGAGTCAGGCGCGAGGATTGATTGACCGTTGGCTTTCGTCGCGCGGGCGAAGGCGCCGGTTCAGAGGTCCTTCGCGGAGTTGTCGGGGGCATAAGGATTCGAAGAATCCAGGCGGCCTGATCAGCGCTCGAAGCGTGCGCCGCGCGCCTCGGCCAGCGCCTGCGCGGCAGTTCTGCCGCCCTTGCGCCTGTTGATGCGGCGCACCGTTGCGGCCAACCGTTCAGCCGCGGCACGCCGCTTGGCGGGATCGATCTTCCTTGCAATGATGATTGGCTCGTTGATTTTCACGATGCTCGAAGGTCGGCGACGCGGATAGGAATTTTAGCCCGAAGCGCCCTTTGGTGCGCCATTCGGTGCGCCACGTCTCTGACCGCATCACGCGCGGGCAGGCAAACCCAGGTGCGTGAGGATCCTCACAATCACCGCAGGCTCCTCGATAGCGGCGATGATCTTGAACTCACCTCCACACTGCGGGCAGTGTTCGAGGTCGATGTCGAACACGCGCCGGCGCAGGCGTGCCCAGCCCATGCGCGCCGGCGCGCCGTGCGCGTGTTCGTCCTCAGGCGCGCTGGTATTCAGCGGTGGGCCCCGCACGACCGCGGCACGCAGCCCGGCATTGGGCGCCAGTACGCCGTGAAAGCGTGTCAGACGCAGGCGCGGGCGCGGCACCAGCGCGGCCAGGCGCCGCATGAATTCCAGCCCCGGCATGCAGGCTGAAGCCGTGCGCATCGGCGCACAGGGCTGCGGTGGCTTTCTCCTCCCGCCTGGGCACCGTTCGCAAGCTCAGCACCTTCTGTCCGGCGCGCGGCCCCAGCGCGATGCGATAGCTGCACGCGGGCGCCGCCGGCACTTCAGAGGTCGGACATGCGCGCCGAAAAATCCCAGCTGGTCATCCATTCAGGCTCGATGCGGATGGCCACTTCGTTGACTGCTTCCTCCAGCAGCATTGTCGCCAGGCGGCTGTGGCCGGGAATCCGGTAGCGCTCAAGCAGCTCGGCCAAGACCCCGGCACCGCCCGGAATATCGAGCTGTGCGACGCCTTGCCCGCGCACGCCGCGATAGGGCGGGGTTTCGGCGGCGATTTCGAAACCGCAGCGCGGATTCCTCGCCAGCAGTTCGATGACGCGAGCTTTCTTGTTGCAGGCGCACCAGATGGCGCCGTCGCGATGCACGAACCACAGCGACAGCACCAGCGGCACGCCGTTGGTGGTCAACACGCCGATGCGGGCCGGAATGACGGATTCGGCGAGAAACCGCTCGACTGCGCCGGCGTTCCAGGGACCTTTGAGTTTCATGTCATGCCCTCCAATGCCCGAGCCACTTCGTATGACTTAGGCTTGCTTGGTCTATCTACTTACTCCCTTGCGTGTGCTTGGCGGCTCACACTTGGAAGTTTCGCGGATGGACTCCCATCAGTTGTGCAAGCACCTTGAGTTGCTCGCGCGTTAGATCGGCGTACACGCAATCGGGGTGCGGGAACATTTATCCAATCGATGGCAGCATTTCGACTGGACAACCAATAACGGCGCGGTGGTCGGACAAAAAATGGCAGTAATTGGCCTGCCGCTCAGGCCGCATCCTTCAACAGCGTCTGCCCCGGCTTCACGCGCGTAACGCCACCGGTTTCATCGCGATCCCGAGCTTGCCGCCCTCCGCCATCGTCACGCTGGTATAGGCTGATGTCTCCTGTGACGCCCGGCATGACCGCGACCGCGGACATGCGCACCGACCGCCGCCCGGTGCTCGGGTCCCTCGCCAAGCCGGTCTGGAAGGCGTTCGGCGGCGCATTGACCGAACGCTACGCTGCCCGACGAGCTGCTCAGGCAATTCAACAAAGGACCGATCTTCACGTGAAGATCCTCCTCGACACGCACATCCTGCTCTGGTGGATGGCGCACGACCGGCGCCTGCCCCGCCCGGCACGCCTTGCAATCGAGGACCCCGCCAATCGCATCTTTGTCAGCATCGCGAGCCTGTGGGAAAACGGCGATCAAGTTTACGCTTAAGCGAGTGGCTGCGGATCCGGAGGAATTGCGCGACGCCGCCGAGCGCGACGGATTCACTCTGCCCCCGATCGAGGCGAGGCATTGCTCGGCGGTGGCGCGGCTGCCGCATCATCACACCGACCCATTCGATCGGCTGCAGGTGGCGCAGGCGCTGGTTGAACCCATGCGGCTGCTCACTCACGACGCGCAGCTCGCGCACTACAGCGATACCGTGATAGTGGTCTGATCGCCGCGCGTTTGCGGAGACGATCCTGCATTGCCTGGTGCGGGAACATCTCGAGACGTTCCTCGCTCAGGTCGAAGCCAGGACCGGCACGGGCCTGCCTGGGCTCGTGAAAGACGGGTTCGAGACCTCTGTCGAATGCTGCATTCTGGCGCACGGAATTTTGCGTGTGCGCTGAGGTGACTGCGCGCATGAGAAGCGCGCCTGCTCAAGCGCGTGTTCGATATCGACCTCGATCACTGCCCACGGTTTGGGCGAGTTCAGGATCGTTGCCGCCATCGAGGAGCCCGCGATGATCGTCAGTCAAGACGAGAACGGCTCTGTAGCTGTGCCGGCGATCCCGTGCGGCCTGCGCTTGCATGTGGCGATTGGAACGCGTCGATCTCGGCCTAGACGGGTCGAAGCAGAAACCAATGGGACCGCGTGAAAAGGAGATTTTCACAAAACACTCCCTTCGGATTCGGTCGAGGTGATCCGCCTCTAGGTTCAGCTCATGTGCCAGCCGTGGCTTACGACCAGTGATTGGCCGGTAAGGGCCATGGTCGGAAACGACGCGAGAAATACCGCCGCTTCGGCCACATCCTCAGGAAGAGTCAGTTGCCCGTTCACAGTGGTCGCTTGAAGCAATTTCTCGACCACCTCTTCCTCGGAAATGCCCAGATCCCTGGACAAAGCGGGAAACTGGCTCGTGACCATATCGGTCAGGACGAACCCGGGACAAATGACGTTTGCCCGAACCCCGCGCGGCCCGCCTTCTTTGGCGACCGCGCGGCAAAGGCCGAGCACGCCGTGTTTCGCGACGACATAGGGACCCTTGAGCTTGGACGCCTCCTTTGAGTGCACTGAACCGAGATAGATGATTGCGCCGCCCTTTCCAACTCGATACATGTTGCGAAGGCAAGCGCGTGTCATGAGGAAAGCCCCGTCCAGGTGGGTCGCCAACACGACCTTCCAATCGGCAAAAGAAAAATCGACGATTTCCCCGAGCCGCTGGATGCCCGCGTTGCTGACGAGAACGTCGATTCTCCCGTATTCGGCAATCGCGTTCTCGACCATGCTTTCGACTTGCTCTTCCACGGTTACATCGGCTTTCCAGGCGCTGGCCCGTCCGCGATTGCCTCGGATGGTTTCCGCAGTCGCATTGGCCGCGGCGATATCGATGTCCGCAATGCACACTTGGGCACCTTCTTTCGCAAAGGCCAGCGCGATCGCGCGTCCGATGCCGTTGCCCGCCCCGGTCACCACGACCACCTTGTCAAGCAGTTTCAAGATTCTCTCCTTCGCACCGCCCCGGCGGACTCACGCGGCATATTTTTCTTCGATCGAACGGGTGTGTATTTTCCCCGCGATGAACTCGGGGTCGCGCAGCAGGCGAAGGTGAAAGGCGAGGGTGGTCTTCACGCCATCCACACGCATTTCACTCAATGCGCGCCGCATTCTGCGCAAGGCCTGGTCCCGGTCGCTTCCCCAGGCGATCAGCTTCGCGATCAGGGAGTCATAGTAGGGCGGAATCGTATAGCCTTGGAACAGGTGGCTATCGACGCGAATTCCTGGGCCACCCGGGCAGCGGTAGCCGGTCACCGTCCCAGGCGAAGGCGCAAATCCGTTCTCCGGATCTTCGGCATTGATCCGGCATTCGATCGAATGCCCCTGGCTGACGACGTCTTTCTGGCTCATGCCCAGACCTTCACCGGCGGCGATCCCGATCTGCTTGGCGATGAGATCGACGCCGGTGACCATTTCGGTCACCGGGTGTTCGACCTGGATGCGGGTATTCATTTCCATGAAATAAAACGCCTGCGCAGCGGTATCGACGATGAATTCGATCGTTCCGGCGCTTGTGTAACTGACGCTCTTGGCAAGGCGCACCGCCGCGTCGCAAATGTCTTCACGCAGCTTTTCGGTCAAGCCCGCCCCGGGGGTTTCCTCGACCAGCTTCTGATTGCGCCTTTGCGAAGAGCAGTCTCTTTCACCCAGGTGCAGCACCGAATCCTGATCGCCCAGAAGCTGCACTTCGATGTGGCGCACCCGGGTGAGGAATTTCTCCAGATAAAGGGAGCCGTCGCCAAATGCGCCCTGCGCCTCTTTTTGCGCCTGCGAAAACGCTTCTTGCATCGCGGATTCGTCGCGGACCAGGCGCATGCCCCGTCCGCCGCCGCCGGCCGAGGCCTTGAGCAGCATCGGGTACCCGATGGATTTCGCTACCTCGGCTGCGGCGCGCCAATCGGCCAGAATCCCCCCCGAGCCGGGCGTCGTGCGCAGCCCCGCCGCAGCCGCGGCGGCGATTGCGGCGGCCTTGTTCCCCATCAGATCGATCACGTCGGCGCTGGGCCCCACCCACACCAGGCCGCTCGAGGCGCACAACCGCGCGAATGCCGCGTTTTCGGAAAGAAAGCCGTACCCGGGATGAATGGCGTCGGCCTTGAAAGCCGTGGCTGCGCTGACCAACAAAGGCCCGTTCAAATAGCTTTCCGAGGACCGCGGCTTGCCGATGCAAACGGCGCGATCGGCCAACTTTACGGCGAGCGAGTCGCGGTCCGCGTCGGAGTAGACCTGGACGGTCTCGATGCCCAGATCGCGGCAGGTCCGATTGATGCGGACCGCGATTTCGCCGCGATTCGCGATAAGGATGCGTTTTATCGGTTTAGACATGGTCGGCGCGCTCTATTCATCGCATTCGAGTTTGAAATCGACGATCTGCGCCCCAGAGCTGGTCATGATCACCGGATTCAGGTCGATCGAAAGAATCGAGGTCTCTGCAATCGAAAGCAATGCGACCTTCGAAACGAGGATCGCAAGGGCGTCGACGTTCAGCGGCGCGCGCCCTCTTGCCCCGGCAAGCAAAGGAAAAAATTTCGCGCGCTCTAGCAGGCGCTTGGCCTGCGCCGCGTCGAACGGCGCCAGGCGCATGACGGTTTCCTTCATGATTTCGACGTAAATGCCGCCCAGTCCGACCACGACCAGCGGACCGAAAATCGGGTCCCGTTTCATTCCCACGAACACTTCCAGAGATCCCCGGGTCATTTTCTGCACCAGGATTCCCTCCTTGTCGGCGATCACTATCGCGTCGAGCGCGGCGCAGCATCGGTCCAGCTGAGGGTCTGATTCGATATCCAGGTGCACGCCCCCGATGTCGCTCTTGTGCGCGAGGTTCCGCGCGATGAGCTTGACCGCAACCGGATAGCCGAGGCTGGCCGCCGCGCGCTTCGCTTCCGCCGCGTTACTCGCCAGAATGCCCGGCGCGAGATCGAGCTCATAACCGCGCAGCAAGTCGATCTGAGCCTGGTATCGGCCCAAGTCGTCAAACGCCCGAGCCTTCGACCGAGCCTGAGCCGCATCGGCAGGCGGGCTGTAGTCCAATGCCACGCGCTCGCGTCCGGCCTCCCAGCGTAGCCGCACGGCAATGACCTTCGCGCATCGGACCGGGTCGGAAAAAACCGGAATCCCGCTTTTCCTGAGTTGATCGAGCGCGTCCTGTTTTGCCGCGATCCACGCGACTCCGAACAAACACTTCGATTCGTCGGCGAGGCGGCTCAATTCCTCGGCAAGCGCACTTCCTTGCCGCCAAATCAAGTTGACGCACAGCATGACGGCATCGTACTCGCCGCTATGCAGGACATCGCGCACGGTGTCCGTCATCAAGACCGGGTTGAAGATCACGTTCGCCGTCATGTCGATCGGGTTTTGCAACGAGGCGAACGCGGGCAGACGTTGCGCCAGCGCCGCGCGCAAGGTATCCGAAGGCGGCGCGACGTCCATTCCTTCGCTCGTGCAGGTATCGGCCATCAGGACGCCGGCGCCTCCGGAGTGACTCAGGATGGCCACGCGCGGGCGGCGAGGGGCGTCCATCGCCAGCGCGGGCGCCGAAAATATCTTCAATAGATCGATCAACTCCTCGATGCTCTGAGCCCGGATCAAGCCGGATTCGTCGAACGCCGCTCGGTACACCTCGTCCGCACCCGCCAAGGCACCCGTGTGCGACTGCACCGCCCGCCCGCCCGCTTCGCTTGCGCCGACTTTGATCAGGACCACCGGCTTTCCGGCGAGCGCCGCCTTGATTGCCGCAGCGCGGAATTTTTGTCCGTCGCGGATGCTCTCCACATATCCGGCGATGATTCGGATCTCCGGATCCTCGGCAAAATAGTCGCAGAAGTCGCCGAACTCCAGATCCCCTTCGTTGCCGGTGCTGGCGAAATAGCCGATTCCGATTTTCTCCGCGTGCGCAAGCGCCGTGATCGCGGTGCCGACCGCGCCGCTCTGGCTCACGAATCCAACCGGACCGCCGACGAGGCCTTCCTGATCGTAGACCTGGCTGATGGAGGGAAAGATCTTTTCCCAGGCGTTCGCGCTGCCAACTGAATTCGGGCCGACGAAGCGGATGCCTTTCTCCAGGGCTTTCAGCCTGAGCCTTTCCTGCAGCCGGACGCCCTCGGGACCGATTTCCGCGAAGCCCGACGAGATGACCACCGCGGACTTGACCTGCCCCTTTCGGCACTCATTAAAAAGATCTTCGACACGCGCCGCTCCGATGGCCACCACCAGCAGGTCGACCTCCCCCGGAATATCCGCCATCGATCGGACGCAGGCGATGCCGCCGATCTGCTCGAGCGTGGGATGGACGAGATAGATCTTTCCCGCGTAGGCGTGCCTGGTCAGAAAGGCCAGCGGCAGCGAGCCGAGCTTTGCCCGATCGGCTGAAGCGCCTGCGATTGCAATGCTCTTGGGACGCAGCATCGCGGCTATCGATGCCCGGGTTGCATCCGCGCCGATCGTCATTGGCTCCTCCTTGACGTGCCGCGATTTTTGAATTCGACGCGGACCCGAAATGCTAGCTGAATTCGCCTACAATAGTGCAGACCGGTTCGCAGGCAATGCTCGTGGGGTGGATCTTTCGCGAGAGTGGTGGAGTTCGATTCGGTTGGGTCTGGCAAGCGGCATCCGATCTATTCGCGCTAAGGACATTCGCCGATGGAACTCTCGATCCTGATGGGCGCCCTGCTGGTGATGATCTTCATCGGTGCGCCGATTGCCGTGACGATGGCGGTGCTGCCCGCCATCTACATTCTGGTCACCGGCGAATTGCCGCTCAGCACGGTCCCCTACCAGATGTATGAAGCGATCTCCAGCGCGCCGCTGATCGCGATCCCGTTCTTTCTGCTCACCGGAGCGCTGATGAATTCCGGCCAGATCACCGAGCGGCTGCTGCTGCTCAGCCGGGAACTGGTCGGCCGCGTACGCGGCGGTCTTGCGCAGACCACGGTGCTGGTGAGCATGATGTTCGCCGGAATGAGCGGCTCGGCGGTGGCCGACACCGCTGCGGTTGGCGGCGTCCTGATCCCGGCCATGAAAAAAGCCGGATATCACGGCCCTTTTTGTGCCGCGCTGGCCGCCGTCTCCGGAACGATCGGCGGAATCGTCCCCCCGAGCATAGTCATGATCCTGCTTGCCAGCACCATGGGGCTGTCCACGGGCGGCCTGTTCATGGCGGGCATCCTGCCAGGCGTCCTGATCGGGCTCATGCTGATGGGCGTCGCGTATGTGATTTCAGTCCGGCGGAACTATCCGCGCTACGAGGAGCCTTTCCGTTGGCGCGCGCTGGGCGCGGCGTTCGTCGGCGCCCTGCCGCCGCTGCTCATACCGCTTGTGATCATTCTAGGCATCGTCTTCGGCGTGTTTACCGCAACCGAAGCGGGCGCAATGACGGTGATCGTCGCAGCGATGATCGGGTTGTTTCTATATCGAACGCTGACGTTCCGCGAACTTGGCGCGACCGTGTCGCACACGGTCAAGATCACTTCTTCGGTCTTTTTCATCCTCGCCGCGTCGGGTCCGTTTTCCTGGCTGTTGAACCGCATCGGCGCCCTCAAGGGACTCGAAGGCTGGTTCATGGGGTTCGCCGGCTCGCCTTTCACATTCACGCTGCTCTTGATCGGCTTCATTCTGCTCGTGGGCACGGTCATCGAGACGATTCCCGCCATCGTGGTGCTGGCGCCGACCTTGATCAAGGTCTGCGTGGCCGCCGGCTTTCATGAAATCCAGGCCGCCCTCGTCCTGGTGGTCGGGTTCATCATGGGTGCGGTCACGCCACCGGTGGGGATCGTCTACTTCACCGCGGCTTTCATCGCCGAAGAGCCGCTCGAAAAAGTTGCCGTCGCCTTGATTCCATTCATGCTCGTCGAAGTGGTGGCGATGTTCCTGATTCTGTACTTTCCCGCGCTGACCCTGTGGATGCCGAAGTTGCTGGGGTTCGTGTGAGTGCAGGGGGGCGCATCATGCCTCTTATGAAGATCGAACGCGCGAATCTGGCGGTCACTTCGGCCGTCAGGACGGTCTGCAGCATCCTGCTCGTGTCGATGGTGGTGTTCACCGTCTATACAGTGGTGATGCGATACGTGTTCAGCAATCCGCCGTTCTGGGGGGACACTGTGTCGGTATTCTGCAATATCTGGGTCACGTTGCTCGGCTACAGCCTCGCGGTGCGCGACCGGGAAGATATCGCCCTGCGCGGGTTCTACAAACTCCTGTCCCCGAGAGCGGGCTTTCTGCTCGACATGTTCTGGAACGCGATGGTGTTTTCTTTCGGCCTGTACCTGCTGTGGTATGGATGGGCGGCCGCCGGAAACGTGCCCGGCATGTATTGGGAACTCGGCGGATTGCCGAAGTTGTATCCGATGCTGGTCTTGCCGATCGCCGGGTTCCTGATCGCAATGTCCGCGTCGATGGTGATTCTGGAAGACGCTTTGATCCTGCTGGGCAGGCGCCCGTCGCGCGATCTTACGTCGGCCGCTCAGGAGATGATCTGAGGATCGGCCGTGTGCTGCGCGGGCTCTGTGCCGAAATTCTGCTGCCGTAGCCAGACCTTCACCTCCGCCGCGAGACGCACCATGGCCGGGTTAGTCGGGTCGCGCGGCCGCTCGAAATCGACCACCTTGATCTCTTCGACGCGTCCGGGCCGCGGCGCCATGATCGCGATGCGGTCCGAAAGCTTGATCGCCTCGTCGATGCTGTGCGTCACGAAGATCACCGTTTTGGGTTCGCGCTGCCAGATCTT
Source organism: Betaproteobacteria bacterium (assembly GCA_947482825.1). GTDB lineage: Bacteria > Pseudomonadota > Gammaproteobacteria > Burkholderiales > SG8-39 > SZAS-79. Next base: position 12,575 of record CANKMT010000008.1, read on the forward strand.
GAGCAACTCGTCCTGCATGTATTCGCGCGTCTGGATATCGAGCGAGGCGAACGGCTCGTCCATCAGCAGGATGGAGGGATTGACCGCAAGCGCGCGCGCGATGCTGACGCGTTGGCGCATGCCTCCGGAGAGTTCCCTCGGGTAGCGTGATTCGAAACCCTGGAGGCCGACCAGCGCAATGTAGTGCTCGACCAGTCGCGATTGTTCGCTTTGCGACAGGCGCTTGCGCTGCAGTCCGTAGCGCACGTTCTGTGCAACCGTGTACCAGGGAAAAAGCGCGAACTCCTGGAACACGACCGCGCGCTCCCAACCGGGCTTGGAGATCAGTTCTCCCCCGACCCGCAGCTCACCGCGCGAAGGCTGCTCGAATCCGGCGAGCAGGTTGAGCAAGGTCGTCTTGCCGCAACCGCTCGGGCCGACGATCGAGAAGAATTCGTTTTTCTCCACTTCGAGATTGACGTCGTGCAAGGCGAGCAAGGGCTCGCCCTTCATCGACACGTGCACTTTGCTCACATTGGAAACGCTGACCTGGGACATGATTTCTACCGAAGGTGGGCCGCTACTGGCCGCGGTGCCAGGGCATGACCAGCAACGCGGCCTTGCGCATCAGAAAGTCCAGCACCAGCCCCAGCACGCCGATCAGGACCATGCCCAGAAGAATGTAGTCGCTGCGAAAAACGGTTCGCGCGTTGTTGATCATGAAGCCCAGTCCGCTCGGCGCGGCGACCAATTCGCCGGCGACGAGGGCCATCCACCCTATGCCCAGGCCGATGCGCATGCCGGTGAATATGTTCGGAAGGGCGCCCGGGAGGACGACGGTGAAAAACAATTCTCCGGGGCGCGCACCGAGGCTGAGTCCCGCGCGCACCAGATAAGGCTCGACATCGCGCGCCCCGGCCATCGAGTTGAGGACGATCGGAAAGAACGCCGCAAGAAAAATAATGTAGACGATCTGAGTGTCGCCAATGCCGAACCAGAGAATGCTCAATGGAATCCAGGCCAGCGGCGGGATCGGACGGATGAATTCGATCAACGGATCGACCGCCTTGCGGAACTTCGGGGACCATCCCATCGCCAATCCCAGGGGTACGCCGATCAACGTGGCCGTACCCACCGCAGTGAGGACTCTTGAAAGACTGGCCAGCACGTGCGTGTGGAGTACTCCGCGTTCGATCAAATCCATCGCCGCGGAGAACACCGCCGTGGGCGGCGGCAGCATCACGTCAAGCTGCGGGTTGAAGCGCACGCCCAGCACGCTGACGGTTTGCCAGACCGCGATGAACAGCACGAGCAGCCAAAAATCGCCGACCCGGGAAAGGACTCGCCGCCATCCCCCCGGCGGTGGCGGCACCATCGATGCCGCCAACTGCGCCAACTGCTCCGGGGTCGCCTTGATTCGTGTGGGGGAGACGGCCTCCGTCATGCCTTGTGGGTCTTTCCCATGAACGTCCAGGGCTTGGTGAGTTCACCCGCCTCTGGAAACGGCGCCGGTCCGCTCAACAGGCTTGCGCCGTAGGGTTTGTACGGCAGATTGCCCACGCCGCCAAAGTCCCGCGGCAGGAAAGGCGGCTTGTCGGGAACTTTCCAGCCCAGTTTCTCGAAAGTCCCGGCCATGTAGCGGGTGCGCCGCACATTGCGCCAATCTTCGTTGCTGACCTTATTCTTCGAGGCCCCGGTCGAGTGGGCCCATTCGCTGATCCGCGTTTCTTCTTTAGGCCACAATCCGTTGGGATCGTCGAACGGGTAGTACACCGTCGGCTTGGGCCAGAACAGGTTGCGCTCGGACATCTTCTTGATCAGGTCGCGGCTCAGGCGCCCGTAGGCCGGCAGCGCCATCAGGGACGTGATCGCCTGTTCCTGATTGGCTTTGTTCCACAGCACGGCCTCCACGAACGCGTCGGTCATCGCCTGGGCCACGTCCGGTGCGTTTTCCTCGAGTTCGCGGCGCGTGTAGTAGTACCCGCTGTAAATATAGTAAGGATCCAGCGCCTCGAGCATCCGGGTCGACTTGAGCACTTCGGTCGAATAGGAGACGTGCGGCTCCCAGATCGTGTACACGTCGAGGCCTTTCGGACCCGTGGCAAGATCGCCAGGCGGCGAGCTGCGCAGCGTGAAATCCTGGTTTTCCTTGAGGCCCAGGTAGTTCGCCGCAGCAATGAAGCCGAAATGGTTCGTCGACCCGGTGGTTGTGCCGACGATCGCCGGCCGTTTCAGCACCCTGGCGTCCTTGAGATCGGCCAGGCTTTTCAGCGGGGAGTCGAGCGGTACGGTCGCAGCGTGCGTGATTCCGGGCGAGTGCACGGCCAGCGCGCTGGTGGGCACCTTGTTGCTGATCAGGGCGAGGACGCCAAGACCGCCCGTACTCGCGAGCTGGATGCGTCCGGGAATGAAGGCTTCATTGGAAAATCCGGCGGCGACGAAGGTCTGCCACTTGACCTCGATGCCGCGCTTTTCCAGCAGCTTTTGGCTCTGCAGCGTGTGGTTGATCAGTTCCTGACCCGACCAAACCACGATCCAGGCCGCACTGATCGGCCACCAGCCTTTGCTTTCCAGCCATTGCCTGGATTTCGCCGAAATCTGTTCATAGGGGGTCGGCCATCCCCACTCGGTGAATTGCTGCGCCCCGGCCTGCGCTTGGGCGTTCCCAGTGCCCAGGAGATTGCCCGCAATAAGGCCGCCCGCGGCTTTTGCCGCGTGGCCGAGGAATTTCCTCCGATCCACTCCGGCTTTCGTTTCAACGGGCACTGCGGGGCGATCGTCGTCTGACTCGAATGAGCTCATTGCGCCTTCTCCTTGGTCGAATTGAGATCCTTATTTCCGCTTTTTGACGGGCGCCCGCGAGTCTTTGCGGAGCCAGCTTCCGGCGCCGCTGTCACGGTTCTTTTTTTCCGCGGACCGGCGGGAAGTATCGCGGGAGGTTTCTTCCAGTGTCAATCGGCATTGCGAATCATCGGGACCGCACCACCAATCCCGCGTGCTCCAGAAATGCCGCGAACCCCAGAACGTCGGCGTCGCCAAGGCGCCTGGCGTTGACCTGCACGCCGATGGGCAGGCCGCGAGCGCCGGTCAATGCCGGCACCGACAGCGCCGGCGCGCCGGTGAACGTCCAGATCGTCTGCATGACCGGATCGCCGGTCATTGCGAGCGTGGCCGGCGCCTCCCCGGTGGCCGCAAGGCCGACGGTTACATCCAGTGAGTCGAACACCTTGTCCATCGAGGCTTGCGCCCAGGACTGAAACTGGCGTGCTTCGGCGATTCGGGACTGTGTGAGCGCGTGTCCGCGTCTAATATTCTCGCTCAGCGAGACACTGAAATTTTCGGGGTTCCGGGCCGCGCTCTCATATAGGTGCGCTGCAACACCGGCATCCTGGAGAACCATATGGTGACCGTGAAGCAATTCGAATCCGGAAGGCAATTCGAGATCGACGACTTCGACGAAACCTTTTAACCGGGATACGAAGTCTTCCATGCGCCCTCGCGCATCGTCATCGCAACGTCCCCAGACGGGCGTGCGGCAAAAGCCGACGCGCCAGCGCCGCTGCGGCCCGTGCCGCACCGCATCCTGCAATCCACCCATGCGAATTCCGAGACTGCCGGGATCTTCGGGATCGGGTCCGATCAAGGTTTCCAATGCAATCGCCAGACCTTCCAGATCGCGGCAAAACAGGCCCGGCGTGTCGACTTCCGCAGCGATCGGCTGCAACCCGGTGCGCGACAACAGACCGTAGGTCGGCTTAACGCCGTACACGCCGCAATAGGACGCCGGACGCAGCATCGAACCGTTGGTCTGCGACCCGAACGCGAGCGGGACCATGAACGCCGCGACTGCAGCGGCCGAACCCGAGGAACTGCCTCCCGGTGTATGGGCCGGATTGTGCGGATTGCGGGTGGCGCCGGGATGCAAAAGAGCATATTCGGTCGTCACCGTCTTTCCCATTACGATCGCGCCTGCCTTACGCGCCAGTTCGACCAGTCGTGCGTCGTGGGCGGGACGCCGACCACGCCAATGAAGGCCGCCCCATTCGGTGGGAAAATCCGCCGTGTCGTACGTGTCTTTTACCCCCAGCGGCAAACCATGCAACGGCCCGCGCGAAGTTCGGGGCGCCGCGTCCGCCTGTTCTGCCAGATGCATGGCACGCGATTCATCCAGCGCCGCCCACGCTTTCAACTCCGGTTCACGCGAACGAATGTGCGCCAGCATCGCGCGCATCAGTTCCGCGCAAGTGAGGCTGCCGTCCCGGATTCGGCGCAACGCGTCGCCGGCATCCAGGCGATTTGCGCCGTTCACGTCGATACTCGCCTGAGCAGTGCGCGCGTGAACGCGCCGTCGAACCAGGCATTTTTCGCCAGCCGCGCGAACCACGCCGTGGACCGGGAGAATTTTCGCTCCGCGCTATCGAGCGCACTCTTGTCCGACATCTGGTGCATGGCGTAGAACTGGCACCCGTTCGCGACTTTCCGCTCCACGAACCGGCACCCGCTCCAGATCGGGCATTCGAGCAGGATGGGCATGTGCTCGATCTTGTACCAGGCGAGAAACTCCTCCCTGAAATCCTGCGGCGTCCATAGGCCCACGTAGAAAAGCCAGTCGCCGCCCGACGCCCCGAAGTCACCGCCCGTGAACAGGATGCTTGCGTCGAATTCCGCGCTCGCACCCGCCGGCTTCGCGCTTTCGCTCACCACCATGCCGCCTTTGGCGTCATCGCGCAAATAGGGCTCGGCATCGCTGCCGAGCCCGATCGCATGGCGACGAATTTCCACCGCATCCGCCGTCGATAAATCCCGGATCAGCACGCGGCCACCCGTTCTGATTCGCGCGCCACGGGGCCTTACAAGGCGCCCACCGTCTGAAGTTTCTTGATCAGTTCATCCTGCCCCTGTTCCTGGAGCACGCGGCGCGCAAGCGCGGGATCATAGGTTCCTTTGACGGAGAGCCAAGCCGCCGGCGCACCGCCATACCAAAGCTGCAGTTCGGCCGCGGTCGGTTTGTAGATCTTTACCTTCCCATCGAGAATCTTGGTATTGCGTGCGGTCCACTCGGCATCGATCTTGAAGCTGTCCGCGCGGATTTCCTTACCGATCCGATCGAGTATCTGCTTTGCCGCCGGAGGAAGCTTGTCGTAGCGCTTGTTGTCGATAAACAGGATGTGCGCGTTCCAGGCCCCGCCGGTCTGTGTGATGAATTTCGACACTTCGTAGAATTTTTGTGCCGCCACATAAGCGTCGGGAATATACATTCCGTCCACCACGCCGTTCTGCAGGCCTTCGTATAGCTGCGCCCAGTCGTAGGGCACGGCCACGCCGCCCCAGGTCTTGACGAGATTCAATTCCACCGGCGACTTGGTCACCCGGAACTTGATGCCCTTGGTATCGGCGGGCACGCGGATCTCGCGCTTCGAATTGTCGAGATTGCGAAAACCGTAGGAGGGGATGATGGCGATGAAACGCAATCCGAGTTCCTTTTCGGCGCGCTTGGTCAATTCCTCGCCCAGCCAGCCGTTGACCAGTTTTTCCGCCGCCGCGTCGTCTTTGAATATGTAGGGCAGATTGAGAATATCCACGGTCGGGCCGAACGCGCCGATATTGGCGCCCGAGACCGAGCCGATGTCAATCTGCCCCAACTTCGCCTGCTCTACGCACTTGTGCTCCGAACAAAGCGTATTTGCGCCCTGATGATTCGCCGTAATGCTGCCCTTCGAGTACTCCTCGAGTTTGGCGGACAGGTAGTTGAACCAATGGGTGGTGGGAATGGTCGGAGGATTTCCGTGCGCCAGCGTAAGACGCATCTTGTCCTGACCCCAGGCACTCGGTGCGAGTGCGGCCGCAAGAGCGCATGCGGCAAGCAAACAATGCATTCGAATGTGAATTTTAGTTTTCATCCTTGCCTCCTCAGTCAAACGAAAAAACCCGCACGCCTCCAAGCGGCGGGATCCGAAACTCAGGCTGTCATTTCGATCTTGAACTGACCCCGACCGCGCAGACCCAGGTAGCCGATATGGCGATGACGGGTGGCTTCGGCCAGCAGTTCGTACAAAGGATTGTAGGCGTGATAAAAGCGCGTGTAGTCCGCTGCGTCCCGGGCCGCAAACAGCGGCTTGAGGATGTCGTCCCCATAGAATGCGGCATTGAGCAAGTCGTCGTCCGACTTGAACGGCCCGCGGGTGCTTCTAAGCCGGTCAAGCGCCGGGGCAATGTGATCGCCGGAACGGCCTTCGACGAATTTGTCGCCCTTGCGCACCGCGCGGTCCATCAATTCCGGAGCGATCGGCGCCGGCGGCGTGCCGTAATAGCCCAGCACGTATCTGCGCAACTGGTCCGGCACGGTCTTGTAGCGTTCGCCTTGCATGACGTTCAGAACGGCCTGCGTCACCATGAACTGCGCGGTCGGGCTGACTACCGGCACATAGCCCATGTCCTTGCGGACCTGCGCGGTTTCCTCGAGGATCTCTTCGAGCCGGTGCTCGATGCCGGTCTCGCGCAACTGATTGCGCAAATTCGAGATCATGCCGCCCGGCATCTGGTGTTCCAGCACCCGCGCATCGAATGCGACGGGTTCGCCGCGCGGCTTGTTCCAGCGGTGGCACATATAGCGGAAATAGCCGGCCATGTCCTCGAGGGCTTCCCGGTCCAGTCCCGTGGTGTACCCCTTTTCGAGCAGGCGATCGTGGATCCACTCGGTGGGCGGATGCGAGGCGCCGTGGGCCAAAGGTGAGATCGCCGTGTGCAACTTGTCGGCGCCTGCGTCGGCGGCGGCGAGCAGCACTTCGGGTGCGCGTCCCGTCATGCAATGCGAATGGATATTGATCGGCACTGCTGCGATGGCGGCGCGCAACGCCGGGATCAACGTCCGGATCCGCTCCACTGACAGCATTCCGCTGGGATCCTTGACCGTGATCTCGTCGGCGCCGATACGCACGAAATGCGCGGCCTTTTGCGCATAGTACTCATCGGTATGCACCGGGCTCCAGCTGAACACGAGGTTTCCGAGCACCCTCAAACCGAGCGCATTCGCCTTGGCCGTGCAAACCTCGACGTTCTTTAAATCGTTGAACTGATCGTAGAGCGCGACCTGCGAAATGCCGTTGGCCTTGAGACGCTCCATGGCCAGCTCGACCACGTCGTTCGGAAATACCTCGAACGTCCACAGGCTCTGGCCGCGCACGATCGCGTTGAGCGGCGTCTTGGTGACGAGTTTTCTGACGTGGCGGATGCGCTCCCAGGGATCTTCACGCAGGAACCGCACCGAAACGTCCCACACGGCGCCGCCGATCAGGTCGATCGAATCGAATCCGATCCTGTCCATGCGCTCGGCGATCGGCAGCATCATTTCATTGGTCATCCGCGTCGACCACAGGCACTGGTGCGCGTCGCGCAGCGTTTCGTCGGAGATCGGAATCAGCCGGGACATGATGGCCTCTAGAGCGGTTTCATCAGCGTGCGAACGAACTGTTTGTCGAACCAGGCGTGCTGCTTGAGGCGGTGCCACCAGGGTGTGTCGACCGAGCGGTTGCGCGCATCCGACTTGAGTGCCTGGGGTTCGAGATAATGCAACGCGGCGAAGCTATACGACGAGGCGCCCAGCGCGCGAAAGAATTCGCAGCCGTACCAGGTGGGCTCCTCCAGCAGCATCGGCATGTGCTCGTACTGGAACCAGGCGTCGAATTCGTAGTGGTAGTCGAACGGCACCGGATACTTAAGCATGTAGACGATCGGGCCGCGCTGCTCCGATCCGCAGCGATAGATCCGAACGCCTTGCCAGGTGGTCGCGAGAGGTCCGGCCTTTTGGCGCGGTGCCGCGAGGGCGGCTTCGCCCCGAACGAGCAGCACGCTGCCTTCGCGGCCTTCCGGTGCGTACCACTCTCCTTTGCCGGGACTTTCCGGTCGGCCCGGAAATTCCGAAATTCGAACATAACTCATACGGTGGTCTCCGGTAGCTTGTCCTGCCTCGCCGCGGCGGCCAGTTCCGCGCGCAGTTGCTTCTTGTCGATCTTGCCGTTGGCGGTCTTCGGCAATGCCGGTACGAAAGTGAACTTGCGCGGCTTTTTGTAGCCTGCCATCGACTGGGCGCAATGGCGCGAGATCGACTCGGGATCCTCCTCGGCGTCCGACCGAATCACGATTACGGCTTGCACGGTCTCGCCCCAAACCGGATCGGCGCTCCCGATCACCGCGCACTCCGCCACTGCGGGATGCCGGTACAGAACGTCCTCGACTTCGCGTGGATAAACGTTGTATCCGCCGGAAATGATCATGTCTTTCTTCCGGTCGACGATGTAATAGAACCCCTGAGCATCGATTCGCGCCATGTCTCCGGTGTAACACCAATCTTCGCGCAGCGTCAGTTCAGTCGCCAACGGATCGCCCCAATAGCCTGTCATCACATGCTCGCCCGCGATGATGATTTCGCCAACTTCGCCCGGCTTTACGTCCGCACCTTCCTCGTCGACCAGCCGCATGCGCACGCCCGTGGCCAATCGGCCCGCGGCGCCGACGGCCTTGCGCTTGCCGGTGACGGGGTCCGGCAGGTGATCTTCCTTGGCGAGCACCAGGTCCGGCTGCGGCGCCTCGGTCAGTCCGTAGATCTGCACAAATATTGGACCAAAGGCCGCCAGCGCGCGCTCGAGCACCGGCTCGGGCATCGGCGCCCCTCCGTAGATGATGGTTCGCAGGCTGCTCAAATCGTAAGCGACGCGATCCTCGGCGTCGCAAAGCATGGCGACGATCGTGGGCACCATCCAACTGATGCTGACGCGATGCGTTTGCACAAGACGGAAGAATTCGCCCGGCGAAAATTTCGGCATCAGAACGTTCTTCGCGCCCTTCACGTAAAGCGGCAGCACCTTGGTTCCGCTGCCGTGCGCCAACGAGGCCACGTGCAACATGACGTCGCCCTCGGCGACGAACATCTCGTTGGCAAGCGTATGGAACAACATCGCCCAACGCGAGCGAACGTTGGTCAAAGCGCCCTTCGGCCGCCCCGTCGTTCCCGAGGTATACCCCAGCATGTAGCCGTCTGAAGCCTCTGTGTCGGTGGCGAAGGTTTTCTCCGCGCCCTGTTCGAGCACGTCGCGCCAGAGCAACGCATCCGAAACGCCGGGCAAGGCATCGACGGCGATGATGGGCCTCGGCCCGGCGATGAGTGAGCGGCTCGACTGCAATGCCCCGGCGTAAGCGCTGCACGTGATCAATGCCGCCGCCGAGCAGTGCGTGACGATGAACTCGATTTCCGCGCCGGTAAATCGGGGATTCACCGGCACCCGGATCAGACCCGCCTTGATCAGGGCAAAATCGGCGATCACGAATTCCGCGCAATTGGGTAGCAGCACCGCGACCCGATCGCCTTTTTTCAGGCCGTACACGAGGCAGAGCGCGGAGGCCAGGCGATTGCTGGCGGCCTCCACCTGGGCGAATGTGAACGAGCGCTCCGCGTCGATCACCGCCACGCGAGCGGCGTGCTCGCGCCCGGCGCGAGAAATCAGTTCGGCCAGAGCGTTCATCGCGCGCGCCGGCCCGCGAACTCAGCCGTCCCGGCCGAGGATCACGGTGGCATTGCCGGCGACCACACCGCCAAAGCCATGCACCAACGCTCGCCGCGTGTTTTCCACTTGGCGTTTGCCGCACTCGTTGCGCAGTTGCCTCACCGCCTCGACCAGAAGGAAGATGCCGAACATGCCTGGATGGCAATATCGTAGACCCCCGCCCGAGGTGTTCACCGGCAGCTTGGAGCCCGGACCGATGCCGCGATCGACCATCCGCCCGCCCTCGCCCTTGGCGCAAAAGCCCAGATCTTCGAGACCGAGCAGGACCATGATCGTAAAAGCATCGTAGATCTGCACCACATCCATGTCTTTCGGTCCGAGACCGGCCATTTCATAGGCGGCGCGGCCGGACTCGACACCCGCGGTCGCCGTGTAGCTTCTCATGTTGCTCACGTAGCAATGGCTGTGGCTCTCCCCGGTGCCGAGCACGCTGATGGCGGGTTTGCGCAGTTTCTTCGCGCGATCCCGGCTGGTCAGAACGATGGCGCCGCCGCCGTTGGTGACGAGGCAGATATCCAGCTTGCGCAACGGGTCGCTGATCAGCGGCGAGGCGAGCACGTCGGCAACGCTAATCGCCTCAGGTTTGAGCGCGTCCGGATTGAGCGAGGCCCACTGGCTCGCGCTGACCGCCACCTGCGCGAGCTGCTCGCGCGTGGTGCCGTGCTCGTACATATGGCGCTGCATCAGCATCGCATATCCGGAAATCGGAAACAGCGCGCCATAGGGACGCTCGAACGGAAGGATGTCGGCGCCGGTGACCAGTTTGCCGCCATCGGAGCGTTGCGTGCTTGCGTACGCGATCACCGCCACTTCGCATTGCCCAGACACGATCGCGCGCACTGCATGACCCACATGGGCCACTACCGATGCGCCGCCGATGTTGGTCGAATCGGTGACCTTGGGTTGGATGCCCAATTGATCGGCAAGCGTAGCCGAAGGCATCCAGTAGTAGGGCGTCACGGCGAACACCCCGTCCACGTCGCGCACGCTCAGGCCAGCCTCGTCCAGGGCGCTCAATACGGCTTCGGCCATGATTTCCGAAACGCTGTTGCCGGTCTCCCACCCGATCCCCGCGGTGGCCGCGCCGACGATCGATACCTGCCCGGAAAGATGCGTCTGGCTCATTTCGCGCTCCCCGCCGGCCGAAACATTGGAATCGCGAGGTTTTCGCCTGCCGCTTCGAACACGACCTCGACCCGCATTCCGATTTTCACCGAGTCGACCGGACAGTCCACGACGTTGGTCATCATCCGCGGCCCTTCGTCGAGCTCAACCATCGCCACCGCATAGGGAACCCGGGTCTTGAAAAAAGGATCTCCCGACTGCCTGACCACCGTGAAGGTATGCACCGTACCGCCGCCCGAACCCTTGATCCAGTCGACCCGATTCGAGCCGCAATGCGGGCAACGCGGGCGCGGATGCCAGAAAGTGCGTGCGCAGGCCGTGCATTTGGGGACCAGCAAGCTACCTTCGGCGGCGGCCTTCCAGAACTTTTCCCCCGCATTCCTGGTTTCGGGAAGCGGGCGCGACGGAGTTTTCTCAGACATCGAACGACCTTTGGCGGTGCGGTGGACGCGTGCCGTCAGGCTGCATCCGTGTCGCGTTCGGGGATTGGATCATTTGCTTATCGGCCGACCATGAGTTCGGTCCCCGCAAACCGCAGCTTCATGCGGCCCAGGCCGGTCTGACTGCCCAGGTAATGGACCAACTCGTTCAGCGGGGTCGTCCGATGCGCGTGGGGCTTTTCCGCGCGCACGCGAAGCGGCGCAAGCAGCCCCTTTTCGTAGAAAGCCGCCAGCAGGATGTCTTCGTCATCCGCCCCGGCGCCCAACTCTTTGCGCAAACGAGGGATCCACGGCTCGACGTGGGCGCCCGCTCGCCCGTGCGCCAAAGCACCCGGCTCGACTTGCGCGCGCTCCAGAAACTCCTTGCACGGCGTCGCGGCCAGGCGGCCGTAGTAGCCCATCGCGTACTTGCGAACTTCGTCGGGGATGGTTTTGTAGCGCTCGCCGGAAACGACGTTAATCACCGCCTGGGTGACGACGTACTGCGCAAACGGGCTCACCAGGATCGGGTAACCGAGATCCTCACGCACCCGCCCCACCTCTTCGAGGATCTCGGGCAGGCGATGTCCCATGCTCATGGTCTCGAGTTGGGATTTCAGATTCGAGATCATGCCGCCCGGAACTTGATGGGAATACAGCGCCGGGTCGTAGGCCACCGCCTTGCCGCGGGGCTTGTCTTCCCGCACGCACAGCCAGTTGAAGTAACCGCTGATTTCCGCGATCGCCTCCATGTTCAGGCCGGTTTCCACGCCAAGTTCGGCCGCGCGCCGGGCGATGTCTTCCACCGCCGGCAAGGACGCTCCGTTGGCCAGCGGCATGACCGCCGTATGCACGTAATGAAATCCCGCCTTGATCGCCTCGCTATAGACTTCCGGCGCGAGCGTGGACTGACAGTGCGAATGCAATTCGACGTGCTTGCCGCCCGCGGCCTGCATCACCACGGGAAAGAGCGTCTTCGCACGCTCCGGGGTCAACAAGCCCGTCGGATCCTTTACGCCGACGCGGTCCGCGCCCAGCGCGACCAACTCCCGAATGCGCTCGGCATAGTAGGCGTCCGTGTGCACCGGGCTGACCGTGTACACGGTGACCGCGGTTACGTTCATGCCGACGGCTTTGGCCGATGAAATCGGCACCTCGACGTTGCGGTTGTCGTTGATCGCGTCGTAGACGGTGACGCTTTTCATCCCGTTGCGGGCGAGGACCTTGGAATTGAGCTCGACGATGTCGTCCGGAAAGAGCTCGAACGTATAGAGACTCTGCCCTCTCAGAAACGTATCGGCGGGTGTGCGCAGATTCGCGCAGAGAGCTTCCACGCGACGCCAGGGGTTTTCATGCAAAAATCGCACGCAGACGTCGAATACCGCTCCACCCAGGACATTCACATAGTCATAGCCGGCCCGGTCGATGGCCGGCAGGATCGGCGCCATCATCGCCGAGGTCATCCGCGTCGCCCACAGGCACTGATGGCCGTCCCGGAGCGTCACGTCGATGAAGCCCAGCCGCGGCACGAATCATCCCTTCGGGTCGATGACGATCAAGGCCTGTCCCACGTCGACCGGCTCTGCGTCGCCGACCAGAATATGGGTCACCCGGCCGGCGCAGCCGGCGGGCATCGAGTTCATCAGTTTCATGACCTCGATAATGCAAACGATCGCATCGGCCTCGACTTTCTGCCCAACCTCGACGAACGGCTTGGCGCCCGGTTCCGGCGAACGATAAAACGTGCCCACCATGGGCGATCTGACTACCGTCGAGCCGGCCGGGAAATCGATTGCTGCGGCGCGGGGCGCGCCTTTCGGCGTTGCAGGCACCGAGGCCGCAGTTGCGGGTGCGAGTGCGGGTGTGGTTGAGGGTGCGATCGTAGCCATCGGCGGCGCAACCGGCACCGTCGCGGCATTCGCCCCGGCCCCGGACTTGCGCAAATCGAGTTCGATCTCACCGACTTTCAGGTGGAATTCGGAAAACGACTCCGCGGATTTGATCAGTTCGACGATCTGCAACAGGTCGTCGTAGCTCAGGATTTCCTTTCCCACCGGACGGTCTCCCTGGTTTTATGGTCGTTACACCGTGCGCGCCGGCTTTGACGCCGCACGCGAATGCAGGCTCGCTCTCTATTGTGCGAGCGATGCATTCTAAGCATAAACCGCCCGCGTGCCCCGGCCCGTGAAACCGGTCCGGTTCCGGCAATCACCGGCCGATAGAGTAAACACGCAATCTACAATAAGCTTGTACTGTTTCGCATTCGTCCTTCTCCCGTGCGGCGGCCCATGGAAGGCACATAAACATGAACAGTCAAAGCGCCGGCAGCGACTTCGGACTGATCGACGTCACGCTGCGCGACGCCCATCAATGCCTCTGGTCGACGCGGATGACCACGGCGATGATGACGCCCATCCTCGCCGCGCTCGACAAAGTCGGCTACGCGTACCTCAACATCATGGGCGGCGCGGTGTTCGACGTGTCCGTGAGGTTTCTACACGAGGATCCGTACGAGCGCGTGCGGCTTTTGTGCAGCCGTCTGGCCACGCCGTGCGATGCGCTCACTCGCGGCCAGAGTCTGTACACGTTCGAACTGTTTCCGGACGACATCGTCGCGCTGAACTCCGAGGTGCTGGGCAGGCTCGGCGTGAAGGTGCTGACGGTCTACGACGCGCTCAACGACAACCGGAACATCGAGTCCTCCCTGCGCTCGGGTCATGCCGCCGGCATGAAGGTCAACGCCATGATGACCTACACCTTGAGCCCGGTGCATACCGACGCCTACTACGTGGAGCGCACGATCGAATTGCGCACGATGGGCAGCGATTTCATTTCGATCAAAGATCCCACCGGACTGCTGACTCCCGAGCGCGCGCGCACGCTTTTCCCGGCAGTCGTCCAGGCCGCGGGCGCAATTCCGGTGAAGCTGCATTCTCATTGCCAGTCGGGCCTGGCGCCGCAGGTCTATCAGATCGCCATCGAGTCGGGGTTTCGTTACGCCTACACCGCGTCGGAGCCCCTCGCCAATGGCGCTTCGCTCCCCGCCAGCGAGGACATCGATACGCGCGCCACCCGCATCGACCGCGGCCGCCTGGCGGAAGTCTCCGGGTACTTCGCCTGGCTGGCCGAGCGCGAAGGCAAGCCGCTCGGACGCGTCGCCAAATTCGACCCGGCGCTCTACGAGCACCAGGTGCCGGGCGGGATGATCTCCAATTTGCGCTCGCAACTTCAGGTCATGGGCATCGAGCATCGCCTTCCGGAAATTCTCGAGGAAGCGGCTCAGGTCCGCCGAGACCTGGGATACCCGATCCTCGTGAGCCCCTTCGCGCAGTACATCATCACCCAGGCCGTGCTCAATGTCGTGCAGGGCGAGCGTTACAAGACAATTCCGGACGAGGTCCGCAAGTACGCAATGGGCTATTACGGCCGTCTGGCCGCGCAGCCTGCGGCCACGTTTCTCGAGCGGGCCAATTTCCGGCCCGACGAGTTCGTGACGGAGCGGTCCGCGGAGCATCTCGCGCCCTGGCTGCCTCGGCCGCGCGCCGAGTTGGGCTCCAGTGCGCGGGACGAGGACCTTTTGCTTGCCGCGTTTTACGACAAGGCACTGCTCGCGCCGCTGAAAAAACCCGCCCCCGCATACCAGTTCCGAACCTGGCCTCTGTATGAACTGATCCGCTATGTGGGAACCCGTTCCGACATCGACCGGGCGACCCTGCGTTTCGCGGGAACAGAGATGACGTTTACCGCGTGATCCTCGCGCCACGACGAACCGCGTGAACGCGCTTAAAGGGCCGTGGACGATTCGCTGATTTCCGCCCGGTTTTGGATTGCCGTGGCGATCGCGGGCGCGGCCGGCGTCATACGCGGCATCACCGGCTTTGGCGGCGCGTTGGTCATGACACCGCCGCTCGCTCTCCTGTACGGGCCGCAGATGGCCGTACCGGTGGTGCTTTTGCTCGAAGCCTTCGCCGCGACGCCGATGATGCGGGACATCGCGCGCGCCGTGCAGTGGCGCACGATCATGCCGATTTCCCTTGCGGCCTGTTGCATGGTTCCGTTCGGCGGCTATCTGCTCGTCACCGCCGACCCGCAAGATCTGCGCCGTGCTATGGCGGCGATCGTGATCATTTTTTCGCTGCTCCTTCTTGCTGGCTGGCGTTACTCTGGAGCGCGCGGCCTGCCTGCAAGGCTGGGCCTGGGCATGATCGGCGGCGGAATGCTCGGCGCCACGGGCATGGGCGGGCCGCCCGTGATCCTGTACCTGATGTCGGGCCCCGATCCGGTCAGCACAACCCGCGCCAACATGAACGTGCACGTGGTCGTGACTTCGCTTGGCGCGCTCGCGATGCTGGGCTGGCGCGGGATCCTGGATGAGAAATGCGCGCTGACCGCGCTGCTGCTTGCGCCGGTTTTCTACGTCGGGGCGATTGTCGGCACTCGACTATTTTCTCGTTTCAGCGAACGGGGCTTCAGGCAATTCGCCCTGATCCTGATGCTCGCCGTGTCCACCGGAATACTCCTAGCCTGAGAGGCACGCATCCCAACCGGCTGGGTCAGGTGCGCAGGAACCCGCCGTCGACCGCCAGGGTTTCTCCGGTGACGAATGCCGACGCGTCGGAGGCGAGATACACCACGGCCAGCGCAATGTCCTGCGTGCTGGCGAAGCGCCCCAGCGGAAAGCGCGAGAGTACCCGCGCCCGCACTTCCGGGGTCATCAAGCCCCGAGTCATGTCGGTTTCGACCACGCCGGGCGAAATGGCGTTGACGCGAATGCCTTCCGGACCCAGGTCGCGCCCGAGTCCTTTGGTGATCGCGACCACCGCCGCCTTGGTGGTGCCGTACCAGACATTGCCGAAGGCGCCGCCACCTTTTTCTGCCGACACCGAGGCGATGTTGACGATTGCGGCTCCGGCGCGGCCCCGCATCGCCGGAACTGCAGCCTGCACGCAATTGAAGACGCCTGTCACATTGATGCCGATCAAGCGGTCCCACTCGGTGCGCGAAACCGCGTCGAACGGCCCGGTGCATACGATGCCGGCGTTATTGACCAGGATGTCCAGTCCGCCGTGGATGCGAACGATCTCGGCGACCACGCGCTTGGCCGCTTCCTCGTCACGCACGTCCAGTCCAACGCCCGCGCATTGCGGGCCTTGTCGCGCAGCGCACGCGCGCGCGCCTTGCACATCGACATCGCCGACAAATACGATGCATCCGTTCTCGGCCAAGCCTTGCGCGATGCCTTCGCCGATTCCACGCGCGGCGCCGGTCACGAGCGCAACACGTCCGGTAAGGTCTGTGTTCATGGCTGCAATATCCTGTGAAGGCGGTCCGGTGGTCGAGGCCGTTGCGCGCGCGGACACGGTTCAGCCGCTGCCCCGCGCAATCGGGAAGTGCTTTCTATTGCACGGTGATGTTCGCGTCGCTCACGATCTTGCGGAATTTGGCGATTTCCGCGCGCAGGTAGGCGCCGAATTGCGCCGGCGCCAGGCCCGAGGTTTCCGCCCCCAGCTTCGCCATGTTGGCGCGGATATCGGGCATGCGAATGACCTCGGCCACGTCCGCATGGATCTTCGCCACGATGTCCGGCGAGGTGACCGGTCGAACCTGAATGGACAGCGCAGTCACGGTTGCGGTCATCGATCTCCTCCTGGAATTCAAAGCATCATGGCATTCTAGTGCGACCGATCATCCCCGTTCCTCGTAAACCGCCTTAGCAACCTTCGCCGCGATGATGCCGTTCGGCCAGGCCGCGTAGAAGGCACGGTGCTCAAAGAGTTCCGAGAGTTCGTCGCGAGTCACGACGTTGAAGAGTACTGGGACGATCTCCTTGAGCGCAAGCCTCCAAGGCTTGTTGGTCTGCTCCGGCGCCATGTACAACACCAACTCAGATGCGGTAACTCCCACTCCATGGACCGTGGCGCTCCTCTATGGTTCTCCCTCTTTTCCCGGTTGAGAAAAAAGCCACGAAAGGTTAACGCCCGCGGCCTCACATAGGATCTTTGCGCTTTAGCCTTAGGCAAATGGCAGCAATTCGGCTGGTGGACCAATAGGGACGCGGGGGTCAGGCCAAAAATGGCAGTAATGAGGCTGCGGCTCAGGCCGCATCCTTCAACAGCGTCTGCCCCGGCTTCACGCGCGTGAACGCCACCGGTTTCATCGCAATCCCGAGCTTGCCGCCCTCCGCCATCGTCACGCTGGTATAGGCCGAAGTCTCCAGCGGACCTGCGGCCGGGAAGTCCGCGCGGAAATGCGCGCCGCGCGAATCCTCGCGCGCGATCGCCGCCTCGGTGATGACCTTGCTCACCTGCACCAGGCTCTTCAGGTTCATCCAGTCGTGCCACGAGAGGTTGAAGCCGCGCTGGTGGTCGACCAGCGTGTGCGCATCCAGTTCATCGTCGATCCCCTTCAGCGCAGCAACCGCTTCGGCCAGCGGGGCGGCATCGCGGATGATGCCGACCTTGTCCCACATGAGGTCGAACAAGCCTTCGCGCAGCGGCTCGATGCTTCCGTGCGAAGCGCCTTTCGAGCGCAGCGGACGCTCGCACTGACCAACGGCTGCATCGATCGCCGCGCGGTCCGGGTCGCGGTGTCCGCCTTCGGTCTTGAGCCACGCGGCCATCGCCTCGCCGGCCACCCCGCCGAACACGGTCGAGTTCGCGACGCCGTTGCCGCCGAGGCGGTTGGCGCCATGCACGCCGCCCGAGTCCTCGCCCGCCGTGAACAAGCCCGGCAGCGCCGTAGTGCAATCGAGATTGAATTCCACGCCGCCCATCATGTAGTGAGCGGTCGGCACGACTTCCACGAGCCCACCAGCAAGATCAAAGCCCGAATCCGCACAACGTTCGACCATGCCCTTGAACATCTTCGTCACATTGGCCGGCCCGAGGTGCGCCATCGAGATATAGAGCCCGCCGTGCGGGCTGGTGCGTCCTGCGCGCATCTCGCTGTACATCGAACGCGACACGATGTCGCGCGTGGCGCGCTCGAGCTTGGCGTCGTACTTGTGCATGAAGCGCTCGCGATTGCCGTCGAGCAGGTAACCGCCGGAACCGCGGAGCCCTTCCTCGATCACGGTGCCCGTCATGCGCGTGTGGGTGCCGGCGAGCAATCCCGTCGGATGGAACTGCACCATCTCCATGTCGCGCACAGCGAGCCCCGCGCGCAGTGCCATCGCAAGGCCGTCGCAACTCTTGTCGCCCGAGGGCGTGTGGTACTTGTACATCGTCGGCCCGCCGCCGGTGGCGAGCAGCACGGCGCGCGCCCTGACGAACACATACTCGCCGGTGCGCATGTCGATCATGAGCACGCCGGCCAGCGCATCGCCCGATGCGGTCTTCACAAGCTCGACGGCGCGGTGCTCTTCCAGCCGGCCGATGTCGCGCGCCCACACCTGTTCGGCCAGTCGGTTGATGATCTCGATGCCGGTGAGGTCGCCTTTATGCACCGTGCGATCGAACGTCTGGCCCGCAAAGGCTTTCTGGTGGACGGTGCCGTCGGGATTGCGGTCGAAGAAGCAGCCCAGTTCGTTTTCCAGCTCGTGGATGCGCTCTACCGCCAGCACGACGAGCTTCCACGCTAGGTCCTGGTCGGGTAGCCATTTGCCGCCCTCGATCGTGTCCATGAAGTGCCGCTCGATCGAATCGCCGGCGGCAAGCGCTACGTTGTAGCCGCCCTGGACCATTCGCGTGCAGCCGCACTTGCCGAGGAGTCCTTTGACCGCCACGGTGATTTTGAGGTCGGGCGAGGCCTGGTGCGCATGCAGTGCGGCAAACAGGCCCGCGCCGCCGGAGCCCAGGATCAGGATGTCGGTATTCAATTCGCGCATTTCAGGCAGCCCTCTTGTCCGACATCAGTTTTGCAATCGGTTCCGATATTTCGTAGACGCTCTGCACCGCGAGGTCGACGCCGAAAGGCACGTTCTCCCGCGTCGCGCGGCGGCGCAGCTTCTCTTCGTGGATTTCCATCACGTCCTTCGGGAAAGGCATCAGGCCCGGGTCGAAAATCCGCAGGCACCCGTCGGCATCACGCGCCGGCATCACGCGGCTCTTGACCCAGCGGTTCGGCGACCAGGGGATGTCGAGAACGCCGGCTTCGCATGCGCGCACCGTGCCGACGGCCGCGTCGCCGTCGCCCATCTCGAGCACTTTGTCCACCACCGGACGTACTTCGCGCTTGATCAGGTCGACCTCGTCCTTGAATTCCTGCATCGAATCGAGCCGGATATGGCGCGCAAGGTAAACCGCGGTGCGCGTGATGCGCAGGCCTTCTGCGTTCGCCTTGGGCGTCGGGATGCCGAAGGCCTCATGGGTGCTCTTGGTCGTCACCGAATCGGCACCGGCGATCGCCGCGAGCGTGCCGCCATACGAAACCAGCGCCGCGCACTGCGCCTCGTCCTGAGGCCAGGCACCCATCCAGTGCAACAGCGTGATGGGGGTGTACACGTCCTTGTAGCCCTTGCGCGCGAGATACTCCTGGCAAAGTTCACGACAGGCTTTGACCGCAGCGGCATCCTGCACGAGGTGCAAGGTCTCGCCCATTTCGAGCCCGTAGTTGCGCACGCCTTGCGCCGCCGCGAGCAGCATGTCCAGGATCGCAACGATGATCGCCACCGAGGGCGGGATGTTCGTTCCCGTGAGGAATCCCGGCTGCCGGCGATGCAACTCGATGCCACGGTCCTGGTAGAGCGCCGTCAGCCGGTCGAGGTACTGGTAGTTGCGGATCCCGTCCTCAATCGAAAGCTCCTTGGTGTAGGAGGACGTATACGCGATGCCCGAGCCGAGATACCCGGTATAGCCGCCGGCAAAAGAGATCTCGCCGGTCAGCTTTGGCATCGCGGTGCCGGTCAGCATGATGGCCGGCTTGTCGATCGCGTCGATCAGCTCGGCGGCCTTGGCCACGCCGTAGTTCACCATCGGATACCCGTTAAGGAGAGAGCGCCCCAGCCGCTCGGACTCTTCGACGCCTTTTTGCGCGAGGTGGAACTGCTCGTTGCGCGTATAGCTGTCGGTCGTGGTCGGCACCACGTCGGCCAGGCCTTCGCGGTCGAGCACCTGCATGAGTTCCTTCTGCAATTCGAACGTGCCGAACCCGCCGCGCGGCTGGGTCAGGCAACGGCCCTCGGCGGACGCGGCGCGCATGACGGCGCTCAGCCGCTTGTGCGCGGGCAGGCGCTCATGGCGTTCGATCGCTTCGTCGAGGTTCACCCCGGCCCCGGTGGGCCAGCGCGCAAGGTTGCGCACGCGCATGCGCCCGAAGAGGTCTTCGTCGATGCGCGCCTCGGACAGCGCGGCCGCGAAATCGGGATCAGAGGGAGCGTTCAAGGGAGGACTCCTCGCGTGGGCTGTGCAGGTGGCCGAGCGCAAGTTCGAGCGCCGCTTCGGGCTCGACCTGGCTCAGCAATCCGCAAGCGTAAAGGATATAGCTGCGATCGATGAGGATGCGCGGCGCCTTCGGGCGCAGCGACCCCGGTTCCGCCGGATCGAACAGCGCCACCGAAAGCAGGTCTTGCGGGTCTGCGTCGTGCGCGATGACGCCGCCGGTGCCGATGAGCGTGCCGGCTGCGGACAGGTCCTTGCCGTCCTGCGCAGCGACTGGCCCATTGGCCGTGTACACAGTCTGCACACGACCGCAATGGCGGCGCATCGCGATCCGCAACGCAGCCCTCGCCAGCGCCCGGTCGAGCCTCGTTTCCTCAGTGCCGTTTGGCAGGCTTTCCACGTTGCGGGAGAGTTCGCCGACCAGGGCTTGCAGGCGCGCTTCGCTCAAGTCCGCGTCGGCCGCGACGGATGTGGCGCCCGCCGCCTCGACGATCGCGGCCGCGTTGTGGCGCATGCCGAGGTCGCCTTCGACCGTGCGCTTCACGCGCGGCTCCGGCAGCCCGCGCTGGATCACGCCGGGCGTGGCCGGCGCGCCGCTGGCCACCGAATGCACGTCGGTCGTGGCGCCGCCGGGATCGATGACGACGAGGTCGCCCAGCCCCGCAAAGCCTTTGCAGCCATCCGCAATCAACCGCGCGCCTTCCATGACCGCGGCGGGCGTCGGCATCAGGACCGCGTCGAACTCGGCCGCCGCGCGGTCGATGCCCTTGGCGTGGACGATGCGCTCGATGAACACGCTGCGGATCGCCGCGCGCGCCGGCTCGATGTTGAGTTCACCCAATTCGGGCATCACGTTTTCGGTCACCTGCGCCTGCTTGCGCGCAAGCAGCGCGTGCGCTTCGTCCGCCACCACCCGGTTGCCGGCGTAGATCAACGGACACACCAGGGCGCTCTCGCCGAGCATCCCGGCGTTGTGGAGGATCACTTCGCTGTTGCCCCCGTCGGTCCCGCCGGCAAGCAGCACGATGTCGGGCTGGATTTCGACGATGCGCGCGAGATCTTTCGCCGTCAGCCGGTTGGCGTACGTCCCGACCAGCCTTGCTCCCGCGCCGAGCGCCGCCCAACGCGCCGCCTCGAGCGTGAGCTCGCGCACCAGCCCGATGGCCACCATGCGCAGGCCGCCCGCGGCGCTGCTCGATGCGAGCCGATGCCGAAACACCGGCAACCCGCCGAGCCTGCGCCCAAGATCGGCCAGCGCGGCATTCATACCGAGCGTGATGTCGGTCGTCACGGTGGAGGGCCCCTGCCCCGACCCGAGGAGCTTGCGCCGGTCGAGGTCGACCGCCCGCAGCTTGGTGTAGGTGCTGCCGAAGTCGATCAGGAGCGCTGCGCGGCTCATGCGGGCTTGCCGATCCGCTCGCGCTCACCCAGGTCCTGCGCCAGCCACTCGAGCACCGCCTCGACGCGTGTGCCGGGCGCGGCCGCGCGATCGAATCCCATGTCGAGGAAAATCTTCTCGACCTGCTCCCAAGGGTGCTTGCCGACGACGAGGTTGCCGCCGACATACAGAAGCATGTTTTCGAGTCCGGCCTCCACGCACAGGTCGCGAAACCCCCGGCAGTCGAGCTCACCCTGCCCATAGAGCGAAGATACGAGAATCGCGTCGGCATTCGTCTCGATGGCCGCGCGGATGAAGTCAGCGGCCGGCGTCAGCGCGCCAAGCGAGACCAGCTTGTAGCCAGCCTTTTCCAAAGCCATCGAGAGGATACGGTTGCCAACGATATGCGTGTCGGAGCCGATCACGCCCGTGACTATGGTTTTCTGGGTCATGGCCAACCCGTTGCGCGCGATTGGTTAGCCAAGATCACTTGGGCGGACCGCTCTTCATGAGCGTCTGGAACGCGCTGATCTCGCCCTCGAGGAAGCGCTGCGCGTCCCTGATCGGAATGTAGCTGTCGGGCAGGGCGTACTGGTCGCGCAGGTAGTTGGCGAATTCCGGGGTCGCCGCGTATCGGCCGAGCGATGTCGCAAGCGCCTCCAGGCGCCGCGGGTCTGCGCCGGCCTTGGCGACGATCGCGCGCATTTGCGGCAGCAGGATGTCGTACCCGAGCTCGGCCGAAACCGGCACATCGGCGAACGGGGCGCCCAAGCGTTGCGTGGCGAAGAAAATCAGCGGCCGCATGGCCTTCGAGTCGAGGTGGCCCTTGACGTCGCCCGCTTGTTCGTAGAGCAGTTCCACGTGGCCGCCGAGCACCGAGGTGTACCTTTCGGCCGGCCGGCTGAACGGCACGCTGACGAGCTTGATCCCTTTGCTGGCAAGGTAGTTCACCGTCGTTTCGTCCGGGCTGTTCGGGCCGGTGATCGCGACCGAGATGCTGCCGGGCTTGGCCTTGTCGGCGGCGACCACGTCCGCCCAGCTCTGGAAGCGCCCATCGCCCTTGGCGAACAGGCCCGAGGGTTGCCGGATCATCACGCCGAGCGCGACGACGTCGTTCAGCTTGAACGGCGAATTGGGAAACGCCGCCATGGTCAGCGTATCGCCGGTCAGCACGGCGATTGCATGCGCATCGCCGCCGTTTGCGACCATTCTCTGCAGGCCGATGGTCCCCGTTGCGCCGGGCTGATTGATGACCGGGAACGAGCCCTTGAGGTCGGCTTCCAGCCACTTGGCGACGAAGCGGCCGAGGATATCGGCGCCGCCGCCCGGCCCCCACGGGACCACGACCTCGACCGGCTTCGAGGGGAAGCGGTCCTGCGCGGTTGCCGGCGCGGTCACCGAAGCGCACGCCACGGCCAGCACGCCAATCACTGCATTTTTCCAGTTTTTCATTGTCGTCTCCTTTGTCATTGTCATCGGCCAGCGTAACTCGCTTCGCCGACTCTGAAACGCTTTACCGCATCCGCATCCAGCCGCGGGCTGAATCCCGGTTCGAGCACGATCGCACCTTGCGAAAACTGCAACGGCGACGCGAGCAAAGGCGCAACCGGCTTGAGGAACCCGTTCATCTCGCCCGCGTTCGTGATCCCGGTCCGGGCGGCGAGCCCCTCCATCCAGCAGCCCACCTCGCACGCTACACCGTTGCCGAGGACCGGCTCCATGCCAAGCGATCGGATCAGGGCCAGGCCCGCGGCGAGCCTTTGCATCGTGCCCATCTTCATTAGCTTGAGCTTGATGAAGCGGGCCGCCTTCAGTTCGGCGGCCCGCTCGATGTCGGCCAATCCGTAGATCGACTCGTCGAGCATCATCGGCACCGGAGCGACACGCGCCACCGCGACCGCCGATTCCCAATCGCCCGCCGCGCAGGGCTGCTCCAGCAGTTCGATGCCTTCGGGGCTCATGCGGGAAACGAATCGCAGCGCCTCGTCCCGGCTGTAGCCCTGGTTGCCGTCCACGCGGATCGCGGCACGGCCGTCGACGATGCGCTGTACCTCGCCAAGCTTTGCCAGGTCTTTTTCGACATCGAACCCGACCTTGACCTTGAACGTGCCGAATCCCTGCGCGAGCAGCGCATCGGCCTCGTTCTCGAGCGCGGCCCCGGATTCCGCGCTGACGATGCCGAGCAAAGGGGCGCGGGCCGGGGCGCGCACCTTCAGCGACTCGGCGTCTTCGAGCATTTCGATCGCGGTAGCGAGCGCCGTGACCGTGAACGGCGCGTGGTCCACCTGCTTCAGGAGCAACTCGACCGCCTCTTCACCCCGCAGGCCCGGCAAGCCGGCGGCCAGTTGCTGCATCAGCGTCCAGCTGCCTTCGACCGTCTCTTCGGTGTAGCCGGTGAGCACGGTCGCCTCGCCCAGGCCGATGCGTCCATCCGCGTCGCGCACTTCGGCGAGCAACGTGTCGAAGTGGCGCACGATGCCGAACGCGAGCTTGTACGGCACGCGCAAAGGCACCTCGACCCGGTGCAGTGAAATGGCCTCGATGCGGCTCATCGCTGAGGAGACTGACTGGCGCTCAAGGTGCGTGCGCCGGACCTCTTCGTCGTAGCACCTGCAGCACCAACGCGAGCACTACGCCCCCGAATCCGATGAAGTCGGCGATCGCCGACGGATAGACGAGCGCGAACCCGGCGATGATGAACAGGGCCCGCTCAATGACATTGGTCTTGATCAGCGCCCAGCCCTGGAACCCGGCCGCAAGCGCGGCGATGCCCACTGCGGCGGTCAGCGTGACCTCGGCAATCATCCACCAGTTGGCAGCCGCAAGCGCCTTGGTCGAGCCCATGAGCAGGAGGCCAAGCCCGCTTGGGTCGAGCACGAACATGAACGGCACGAGAAATGCGGGCGTGGTGTACTTCCAGCACTGCAGCGTGGTCTTGTAAGGGTCCCCGCCGGTGATCGCCGCCGCGGCGAAGGGCGACAGCGCGGTCGGCGGCGAGACTTCCGAGAGCACCGCGTAATAGAAGATGAACATGTGCGCCGCGTACTCGGGCACCTTGAGCGCGATCAGGGCCGGCGCCGCGATCACGGCGCAGATGATGTAGGAGGCCGTCACCGGCACCGCCAACCCGACGATCCAGACAATGAGCGCGGTGTAAATCGCGGTCAACAGAAGCGAGTTGCCGGCGTAGGCGAGCACGATGGAGCTGAACTTGAGCCCGAGGCCCGTCAGCGTCACGACGCCGACGATGAGCCCCGCGCCTGCGCAGGTCGCCGCCACGTTGAGCACGGCGCGCGAGCCGCCGTCGAGCGCCTTGACCAGCCCCGACTCGGCGATGCCCCGCCACGGCGAGATCTTTCCCTGGAAGATGTCGTAGGAGAGCAGCGTCGTGTCGCGCCGCAGGAAGCTGGTGGCCAGCGCCACAATCGTCGCCCAGAACACCGACAGCTCGGGCGAGAAGCCCATCATCATGAAAGCGACGATCGAGACCAGCGAAAGGAAATGGAACCAGTACTTCTTCGCCAGGCTCCAGGCCGACTCGACCTGCTCGAACACCACGTCTTTCATGCCGAACTTGCGCACGTCGATCTCGACCATGATGAACAGCGCCATGTAGTACAGGCAGGTGGGAATCACCGCCATCAGGATCACGTCGAGGTACGAAATCTTGAGGAACTCGGCGATCAGGAAGGCCGCCGCGCCGAGCACCGGCGGCGAGATGATCGCGCCCAGGCCGCCGGCGGCGAGCAGGCCGCCGGCTTCCTCCTTGTTGTAGCCGACCTTGGCGAGCATCGGCGCGGCCACCGCGCCCAGCGTCACGGTGGTCGCCACCCCGGACCCGGAAGGGCCGCCGAGCAGGAAGGAGGCGAGCGTCACCGTGCGCCCGGCGCTGGAGGGCTTGCCGCCCATCGCCGAGAAGGAGAAATCGATGAAGAACTTGCCCGCGCCCGAGAACTGCAGGAACGCCCCGTAGAGGGTGAACAGGATGATCAGCGTCGAGGACACGTTGATCGCGGTGCCGAAAATGCCTTCGAGGGTCATGTACATGTGGCCGATCAGGCGCGGCACCTCGTAACCCTTGTGGGTCCAGGGCGCGGGCAGGTACGCCCCGAAGAACGCATACGCGAGAAAGCAGCCGGTGATGAACGGCAGGATCCAGCCCGTGGTGCGCCGCATCGCCTCGAGCACCAGCAGCACCAGCAGCACGCCGAAGGCGATGTCCCAGTCGTTCGGCACGATCGAGCGGTCGAAGAACTCGTCGCCCCCGGCGATCAGGTAGGCCGCGGTCGCGATGCCCGCCAGCGCAAGCAGCCAATCCCACCACATGACGCGGTGGCGAAAGCGCCGCGCGACCGGAAAGATCAGGAACGACAGGAACAGCACGAAGGCGACGTGGATCGCGCGCAGGTGCTCGGGGCGCACGATGGCGTAGGCGGTGTAGAGGTGGAACAGCGACATCGCCACCGCCACCGTCGTCACGAAGGCGGCGAGCCAGCCGACAAGCTTGTTCTGGACGCCCTCCTCGCGCTCGATCATTTCCTCGGCGCGCGCGAGCGCGGCCTCGCTGACCTCCTTGGAGGGCTGGTGCAGCCTCGTGATCTCTTCGCTCATCTCTCTGTCCCCAGAATGAAAAGCCCCGCCAGAAGCCTGGACGGGGTCCGGGGTCCCGGGTCCGCGCGTCCGGCTACTTCTTCGCGGCCTTGTCCACCTTCTTGGCGCCCGTGTCAGTAACCTTCGCGGCGGCGGCACCCGCGCCCATCACGTTGATGCCCTGCTCGGCGAAATACTTGAGCGCCGCCGGATGCCAGGGGATCGACGAATTCGCGGCGCGCTGGTTCTCGGGCTTGATGTTCACCGCCTCGGCGTGTACGCGCACCAGGTCGACGCGATGCTCCCAGAGGGTCTTGATGATCGTGTACGCGGTCTTGTCGTCCATGCTCGCGTGCACGGCGAGCAGGTTGGTCACCGTTGCGGCCTGATTGTCGGCGGTCATGCCGTTATACATCCGCTGCGGGATCACGTCCTTCACGTAGATGTTGCCGTACTTCTTCTCCATCTCCGGCACCAGGTGGGCGATGTCGATCATCCTGATCTTCACCCCGGGCGAGTTGGCGAGATCCGTCACCGCCGCCGTCGGCAGGCCGCCGACCCAGAAGAACGCGTCGATCTTGCGGTCCTTGAGCGCGTTGACGGATTCGGCGACGCCGAGTCTTTCCCTGCGCATGTCCTTGTCCTTATCAAGGCCGGCCGCCTCGATGACACGGAATCCAAACACCTCGGTCGCACTGCCGCCCGAGCCGGTGGACACGCGCTTGCCCTTCAGGTCCGTAATCTTCGTGACGCCGGTGCCCTCGATCGACACCACGTGCATGCGGTTCGGATAAAGCACCGCGATAGTGCGCACGGGAATCGGCTTGCCCGCGAATTTGTCCTCGCCCTTGAGCGCATCGATCGCCGCGTCGGCCTGCGTGAACGCGATGTAGGGCTTGCCGGTGCCGATGAGCTGCATGTTCGCAACCGAGCCGCCGGTGACTTCGGCGGTGGCCTGCATGCCAGGCACTTTGGACAGCACTGCGGCCACGCCGCCGCCGAGCGGGTAATACACCCCGCCGGTGCCACCGGTGGCGATGGAGATGTTCTGCGCTCCGGCAAGTGCCGAAAACGCGACGCCCACTGCAAGGGCTATGAGGCCGCTGAGTTTTTTCATACTGTCTCCTTGGGGAAGTGCGCTCTGGGTGGCACTCAATGAAGCCGGGATTCTACCTTTACTTGCCTCGTACGGCTCCAGCCCGGGCCGCGGGAGGCGGCGGTCCGGCGGGGGGCGCGGAACTATTTTTCCTTCAGCTGGGCGGCGTTTACCACACGTTGGTTGGCGGCAAGCTCTTCCCGAATGAAGCCGTCGAACTCTTCAGGCTTCATCGCCGAGGCCCGAGCGCCGA
Organism: Betaproteobacteria bacterium; assembly: GCA_947482825.1. Lineage (GTDB taxonomy): Bacteria > Pseudomonadota > Gammaproteobacteria > Burkholderiales > SG8-39 > SZAS-79. The sequence continues at coordinate 40,292 of CANKMT010000008.1, forward strand.
GCGTTTCGAACCTCGCCTTGACGTCGGCGGACTCGAGGACCTTGGCCACCTCCGCGTTCAGTCTTTCGACGATCGCGCGCGGCGTCTTGCTCGGAGCGAGCAACCCCACCCAGAACACGTAATCCGCAACCCCCGCCTCGGCCGTCGTCGGCACGATTGGCCATTGCGGCAGTCGGGTCGGGGAACCGACCGCTAGCGCCTTGAGCTTGCCGCTTTGGATGAACGGCATGGTCGCCGCGAGCGGCGCGAACATGTAATCGACGCGTCCGCCGACGATTTCCGCCATGCCGTCGGAAGTGCCCTTAAAAGGAATATGCACCGCCTCGAATGCGGCCTGCACCCTGAACTTCTCCGCGTTCAGGTGCGTGGAACTCCCATTGCCCGCCGATGCATAGTTGAGCTTGCCTGGATTCGATCGACCGAAGGCGATCAGTTCACCGACTGAGCCGAAACGAGCCTGCGCCGAGGCCACGAGGACCACGGGCATCACGACAAGCATGGTGACTCCTGAAAAATCCCGCAGCGTGTCGAACGGGAGATTCGACATCATCGCCGGACTGATCGTGTGGTTGGAGGATGAAACGAGCAGAGTGTGGCCGTCCGGACTTGCGCTTGCGACAAGCCCGGCGCCAAGCGTCCCACCCGCACCAGCTCGATTCTCGACGAGGACGGGCTGGCCGAGAGCGGCGCTGAGCTTGTCCGAAATCGAACGCGCGACGATATCGTTGGTGCTGCCTGCGGAAAACGAAACGATCAGCCTGATCGGCTTCGACGGGAAAGGCTGCGCGAAGACGGCGGCTGCGCTCGACCCCAAGACGAGCGCGGTGACCAGACCCGCGGCGCCCCTTAGTAGCCGCTCCCGGGCAAGCACTCCGATGTGACAATGGATATGGTTCATGACTTCCTCACCTTGGGCAGAACGTCGCGCGCGATCATTTCCAGCTGGTCCAACTGCCAGTTGACCGGATTCAGGATGATATGTTCAACCGACTCCCCAAGAGCGTGCACCTTCTTGCTTATCTGCTCTGCGACTTCCTCGGCCTCTCCCACAAGGTAATACGTGCGCCAGAAATCCAGATCGAGTCCCGATATCGTGGAGAAGTGGGGGATCGCGGCCTCGGGCTTTTCACCTTTCTTCAAGACGTAGACAAAGTTCGAATAGGCCTTTGTGAGCTCGCTGGGACGACGCCCTTCTTTCACCATGAGTCCTTGAATGCGCTCCCAATCCTGCGCAACCATTTCAGGGGTGGAAGCCGAGTGAGGAACCCATGTCTGCGCATACTTCGCTATGCGGCGCAAAACCGGAGTCATGTCGGGCATGGCCTGCGCGTAAACCTTTTCGAACGGCTGAGTTCCTCCGCCGATCCAGATTTCCGGCAGTTTCAGCGGCTTCGGCTCGATCGTAACGTCCTCGAAGCGGTAGTGCCTGCCTTGAAAGCTGACCCGATCACCCGTCCAGAGGCCGATCAGGATTTCCAGCATCTCGTCCATGCGACGCCCGCGCTCGTTTCGCGGGATATTCATCGCGGCGAATTCCTGCTCGTGCCAGCCCACTCCCACCCCGAAGATCGACCTGCCTCCGGCGAGAACGTCGAATGTTCCCCACTCCTTGGCCATCAGCACGGGGTTCCGAAGCGGGAGGGCGATTACCATCGGGCCGAGCTTGATCGTGCGGGTGACGCCTGCCAGTGCGGAAAGCAGAACCATCGGCTCGAGCCACGTTCGAACTGTCGTCGGCGGCACCACGAGCAGGTGATCGATGCAAACGGCGCTCTCGAAACCGAGATCCTCGGCATGACGCAGGTACGCGCCCATCTCCGCCAAGGTGGCGGTCTTCGGCCCAAGGGCGAAACTGGGCAGTCGTAGTCCGAATTTCATTTGATGGACCTTCCGGGATCGTCGATGCGCCCTAGGTTATCCTCGCAGGACCGGAGTAGATACCGTGGATTGTGAAACTCACACCACGGAGGTTGCCCGGCAACCCGTGTGTCCGTGCCGATGATGCGGATGCGCCGCCTTGGCGAAGCCTGTTGAGGCCTAAAGAGCGAGGAGTTTTCCATGCTGTATGAAATGCGTATCTATCATTCCATGCCGGGGCGCCTCCCGGACGTGAGCAAACGCTTCGAAACGATCGCGAAGAAATACTGGGACAAACACGGGGTTCGTCCGATCGGCTTTTGGACCGTGATGATCGGTCCGAGCAATCAGGATATTTACTACATCCTCGAATGGAAGGATCTCGCGGAGCGCGAAAGGGTCTGGGGCGCTTTTACCTCGGATCCTGGCTGGCTGGAAGAAAAGGCCGCATCCGAAAAGGACGGACAGCTTGTTGCCAGCATCGAGAACATCATGCTTACGCCGACGGCCTATTCGAAGCTCAAATGAACGGGGCGAAGGTCGCAGCCGTCCCGCCCAAATCCGAGCGCACGAAATCGCGTGTACTGCGCGAAGCCCTTGCCCTCGCAAGCCGGGTTGGATTCTCGGGACTCACGTTCGGGACCCTGGCCGAACAGGCCGGCATCTCAAAAAGCGGCCTGTTCGCCCATTTCGAGTCCAAGGAAGACCTGCAGATCCAGACCCTGCATGTAGCCGAGGCAATGTTCGTCGAACGCGTCCTGCGCCCGGCGGTGAAAGAGCCGCGCGGCACGCCGCGCCTGAGGCGCCTCTTCGACGGCTGGATGGACTGGATTCATTCGGGGACGGTGCCGCGCGGCGACATCCTGACTGCGGCGGCCTTCGAGTTCGACGATGCGCCCGACGGGCCGATGCGCGCTGCGGTGGTCGAGGGGCACGGCAAGATGCATGGCACGATCGAGCGCATGGCCCGCCAGGCGATCGAGGCGGGACAGTTCAGGAAGAAACTCGACCCGGCCCAGTTCGCCTTCGAATTCCTCGGCATCGTGCACGCACACCATCACGTGCGCCGGCTGCTGCGCACCGACCTACATGCCCGCCGCGCGCGGGCCGCATTCGAGCGCCTTCTCGAGTCCAACGCGCCTTGATCCTCGCGCCGCTCGACAGGATCGCCGACTACACCGCAAGAGGCTGGTGGGGAACGCGCCGAATTCAAGACTGGCTAGACGATGCCGTCCGCACCCGACCTGATGCGGAGGCGCTCGTCGATGCGCCGAACCGCGCCGAGTTCATCGATGGCGCGCCGATGCGGCTCACCTGGCGGCAGGTCGAAAACGAAGTGGAGCGCCTTGCGACGCGTCTGCTCGACCTTGGCCTGGGCAAGGACGACATCGTGTGCGTCCAGTTGCCGAATTGCGTCGAGCTTCCGATCCTGTATCTCGCATGCGCAAAGCTCGGCGTCATCGTGACGCCGGTGCCGGTGCAGTACCGCGAGCATGAGCTCGAGCACATCTTGGAGCTGACGAAGCCGCGCGTCGTCGTGACGGCGCAAAGGATCCTGCGCCACCGGCACGCGGACATGTTTCGAAGCCTTGCGCGGACGCAGCCGTCCGTGCAAGCAGTGATTGCAATTGACGAGGCGCGGGCCGTCCCGATTGACGCGGCGCGAATCGCCCTGCATGAGCGCGAGCACCCGGTGGACGCCAACGACATCTTCACCATCTGCTGGACTTCGGGCACCGAGGGCGTGCCCAAGGGCGTGCCGCGCAGCCACAACGAATGGCTCGCGATCCCCGAGAACATCATCCTGTCCGGGGGGCTCACACCGGGATGCCACCTGCTGAACGCGTTCCCTCTGGTCAATATGGCGGGCATCGCGGGGCAGTTCCTGCCGTGGCTGCTGACCGCGGCCAAGCTCGTCATGCACCATCCTTTCATCCTGTCGGTGTTTCTCGATCAGGTGCGCCGCGAACAGATCGACTACACGGTCGCGGCGCCCACGATCCTCGCCACGCTGGCCCAGAACCCGGAGCTGATGCGCGGCATCGAAGGCTCGCGGCTGCGCGCGATCGGTTCGGGGGGCGGACCGCTCGCCGAGTGGACGGTCAGGGTCTTCACCGAGCGCTACAAGATCGACGTGATCAATTATTTCGGCACCAACGAGGGCGCCTCGCTCACAGCAAGCGCGCTCGACCTGCCGGACCCGGGCTTGCGCGCGAGTTGCTTCCCGCGATTCGGCGTCGTGGGATTCGACTGGAAGCTGCCGGTGGCCAAGCGCGTTTCGACCCGTCTGGTCGATCCGGACACCGGCCTGGACATCGAGGCGCCGGGCCGGCCGGGCGAACTGCGCGCCAAAGGCCCGGCCATTTTCTCCGGCTACTACCTGTCGCCTGAAATGACCGCGCGCTCGTTCGATGAGCGCGGCTACTACTGCACCGGCGACCTTTTCGAGATCGTGGGCGAGCGCGCCGAGCTCTATCGCTTCGTCGGCCGGCTCAAGGACATCATCGTGCGCGGCGGTTTCAACATCTCTTCCGAGGAACTGGAAGCGCTGCTGCTCGCCCATCCGAAAGTGCGCGAAGCCGCGATCGTCGGTTACCCGGACGACATGCTCGGGGAACGCGTATGCGCGGTGGTCGCAGTCAAAGACGGCATGTCACTGGATCTTGCCGAACTGGTGGCGTTCCTGCGCACGGAGAAGAAGATGGCGTCCTACAAGCTGCCGGAAAAGCTTCTTGTTCTGGAGGCATTGCCGCGCAACCCCGTTGGCAAAGTGCTCAAGCGCGACCTTCGCGTTGCAGCGGCCGACTGACGGCAACTCAACCGCACAGCCTGCGGGCACTGGACGCCGTTAGAATCCATGGCTCAAAACCCGCCATCCCTACCCGGAAGAATCCCAACATGAAATACAAGCCCCTCGGCCGCACCGGCGTGCAAGTCTCCGAATTGTGCTTCGGCACCATGTCCTTCGGCGGCGATGCCGACGAAGCCGCATCGGCCGTCATGTACAAGGCGTGCCGCGACGCCGGCATCAACTTCTACGACTGTGCCGACCAGTACAACAAGGGCAAGGCCGAGGAGATCCTCGGCCGCCTGATGAAAGGCCACCGCGAGGACCTGGTCATCACCACCAAGTGCTACAACCAGTCGGGCGACGACATCAACGCCCGCGGCACCTCGCGCCGGCATGTCACGCGCGCGGTCGAGGCGAGCCTGAAGCGGTTGCAGACCGATCGCGTCGACGTGCTCTTCCTGCACCAGTACGACACGCAAACGCCACTCGAGGAATCGGTGCGCGCGCTGGAAGAACTGGTGCGCTCCGGCAAGGTGCTGTACCCCGCGCTCAGCAACTGGTCAGCCTGGCAGACGCAGCGGGCCGTCGACCTGCAGGAGCGCAACGACTGGGCGCGCGTTCAGGTGATCCAGCCGATGTACAACCTGGTGAAGCGCCAGGCCGAAGTCGAAGTGCTGCCGATGGCGGCAGCCAACGGCATCGGCGTCATCCCCTACAGCCCGGCCGCGGCCGGCCTGCTGTCGGGCAAGTATTCGGGCGAGGCGAGCGGGCGGATCAAGACCAACAAGCAATACACGGCCCGGTACGGAGAGCCGTGGGTGTTCGAGGTTGCGGACAAGTTCGTGGCGCTCTGCAAACAGCGCGGCCTTCACCCGGTAAGTGCGGCCGTGGCCTGGACCGGGGCGCATCCGGCCGTCACCGCACCGATCATCGGCGCGCGCAACATCGAGCAACTTCAGGCCTCGCTCGATTCGGTCAAGATCGATATGAACAAGGCGCTGCGCGACGAATTCACCGCCCTGTCGCGCACCCCGCCGCCGGCCACGGACCGGCTCGAAGAGCAGACGATGCCTCGGGCGTAGTGACAACGCGGGCCGCCGGGCCCGCGCTTGCAAAATAGCACGATCGGTCGTATCTTCGCTGCCGGCTTCGATGCACCGCGCATCGGCACGTCACGGGGGCAGGCATGGCAACGCCGAAGGTCTATGTGCTCGGAGGGTTCCAGACCGATTTCGCGAAGAACTGGTCGCGCAGCGGCGAAGACATTTCCACTATCGTTCGTGATGCGACGCTCGGTGCAATGGCGGCGTGCGACATGCAGCCCAACGAGATCGACACCATCCACGTCGGCAACGCATTCGGCGAACTGCACCGCAACCAGGCGCATCTCGGCGCGATGGTCGCTTCGACGATTCCCGAATTCTACGGCACGCCGGCTTCGCGGCATGAGGCTGCCTGCGCCTCTTCCAGCATCGCAGTGCTTGCGGCGATGGCCGAGATCGAGGCCGGGCGCTACGCCTCGGCGTTGGTGCTCGGGGCCGAAGAAGAACGCAACGTGCATGGCGACCAGGCGGCAAAAAACCAGGCCGCAGCGGCGTGGGTCGGCCACGAAGGCGAGAATGCGAAGTTCATGTGGCCGCACATGTTCAGCACGCTGGGCGACGAGTACGACCGCCGCTTCGGCCTCAAGTACGAGCACCTCGGGCGGATTGCCGAAATCAACCTCGGCAACGCCAAGCGCAATCCCAATTCGCAGACCCGCGCCTGGAAATTCACCGACGCGAGCTTTCGCGAGGACGAAGAAGCCAATCCGGTGATCGAGGGCCGGATCCGCCGCCAGGATTGCGGGCAGATCACCGACGGCGGCGCGGCGGTGATCCTGGCTTCGGCTGAGTTCGCGGCTGCTTACGCCAAGCGCCGCGGCGGGACGCTCGAGCAACTCCCCTACATCGCCGGCTGGGGTCACCGCACAGCGAGCCTGTTGATGAGCGAAAAGCTCGAGCGCAGCCGTGGCCAACCCTATGTGCTGCCGCACGTCCGCGAGGCGATCGCGGCGGCATGGAAGCGCGCCGGGATCGCCGGGCACGAATCGCTGGACGGGATCGAGACGCACGACTGCTTCACGACCACCGAGTACATGGCGATCGACCATTTCGGCCTCACCGCGCCGGGCGAGTCGTGGAAGGCCATCGAGTCCGGCGCCATCGCGCATGACGGCAAGCTGCCGATCAATCCGAGCGGCGGCCTGATCGGCACCGGGCACCCGGTGGGGGCGACCGGCGCGCGTATGCTGCTCGACGCCGCGAAACAGGTCACCGGCACGGCGGGCAGCTACCAGGTCGAAGGTGCGAAAACATTTCAGACGCTGAACATCGGCGGCAGCTGCACCACGGTCGTCAGTTTCGTGGTCACGCGCGAGGGCTGATGGGAACGCGCAAGAACTTCCCTTACCCGGTCACGCTGCCGCTGATCGCAGCGCCGATGTTCCTCATTTCCGGGCCGGACCTGGTGCTCGCGGCCTGCCGCGAGGGCGTGATCGGCGCTTTCCCGACCTCGAATTGCCGCACTTGCGAGGCTCTCGAGGACTGGCTGCAGAAGATCGCCGCGGGGGTCGAGAAGCTCAAGGCGGAAAATCCCGCCCGCACGATCGGCCCCTGGGCAGCCACCGTCGTTACGCATCGAACCAACGACCGGTTCGAGGCCGACCTCGATCTTTGCATCAAGTATCGCGCGCCGATCGTCATCACCGCGCTCGGCAGCCCGGCGCGCGTCGTGGACAAGGTGCACGCCTATGGCGGCGTGGTGTTCGCCGACGTCAACAGCGTCAAGCTCGCGAAGAAGGCCGCCGACTGCGGCGTGGATGGTCTCGTCCTGGTGTCCTCGGGCGCCGGCGGGCACACAGGCGAGATGGCGGGCTTTTCCTTCGTGCCGGCGGTTCGCCAATGGTGGGACGGGTTCATCGTCTATGCGGGCGGCGTGTGCAATGGCAATGGCATCCGCGCGGCCGAAGTGCTCGGCGCGGACTTCGCCTACGCGGGCACACTTTTCATCGCAACCGAGGAAAGCCTGGCCGATGACGCCTACAAGAAACTCCTCGTCGATTACGGCCCGGAGGATCTCGTCGTCACCAAGGCATTCACAGGCGCGAATGCGAGCATGCTGCGTCCGACCATCGTCGCGGCGGGACTCGACCCCGACACTTTGCCGCCGCGCAAGGACATGGAGTTCCGCGGGCAGAACAGCGACAGCAAGCCGTGGAAGAACATCCGCTCGGCCGGCCAGGGCATCGGCATGATCGACCGGGTCAAGAGCGCGGCCACGCTGATCGGCGAACTGCGCGCTCAGTACGCCGCGGCATCCGGCATCTGAAGACTTTATGGCTCCTCTCCTGCTGCTGCCCGGGCTGTCCAGCACCCCCGAACTCTGGGATGCGGTCCGCGCCGCCCTGCCCGTAGGCATCTCGGCGCGGGCCCTCGAGAATGCAGCCCTCGAGGACATCGATGCGATTGCCGCCGAAATCCTTGCAGCCGCTCCGCCCCGATTCGCGCTCGCAGGGTTCTCGTTCGGCGGCTACGTGGCTCTTGCGATTGCGGCGAAGGCGGCCGATCGCATCGAGCGCCTCGCGCTGATCGCCACGGGATCCAACGCGGATTCGCCCGAGACCGCGGCCGGCCGCAAGCGGCTGATCGAAATTGCGCAGTCGGACTATGGCTCGATCGACGGCCGGATGACGAAATTCCTGCTGCACCCGGACCGTATCGAAGATGCCGCAATCCACGAAAAGCGCGTCCGCATGTCTCGCGACTACGGTGTAGCGCGCTTCGTTGCGCAACAGCGCGCAGCCATGGGCCGCCCGGCGCGCGACGCGGTCCTGGCTTCGATCCGAGTGCCGACCCTGATCGCCGTCGGCCGTGAAGACCGCATCACGCCCCTCGCCCAGCACGAAGAGATGGCGCGCCGGGTCCCCGCAGCCGACCTCGTGGTGTTCGAGCGTTGCGGGCATCTGGTCCCGCTCGAAGCACCGCGGGAACTGGCACAAGCGCTCGAAAAATGGATGGTGCAGTGATACCAAAAACAGCAGGGACAACAAGGAGGAATGCAATGACCCACGGAGGATCCCGATTGGCGCGGAATTTCGGGCTGGCGGCCGGATTGCTCGCAGCGCTCGCGACGGCGCCGCTTTCGGCGCAGGAGTTTCCCAACAAGCCGATCCGCATGATCTCGCCTTTCCCGGCCGGCAACGTGAACGAGATGGTCGTGCGCACCGTCGGCGACCGTCTCAAGGAAACGACTGGGCAGCCCTTCGTCTACGACTACAAGCCCGGCGGCGCGGGCGTGATCGCAGCGCAGGCGCTGATGGCCTCGCCGCCCGATGGCTACACGGTGCTGCTCTGCACTTCGGGCATGACATCGATCAACCCGCATGCCTTCGCCAGGCTGCCCTACGACCCGGCAAAGGACTTCACACCGATCACCGCGGCGATCCGCACGCAACTGGTGTTTGCGGCGCACCCGGCCACCCCGGGCGGCACGCTGGCCGAGTTCATCGCCTACGCCAAGGCGAATCCGGGCAAGACCAACTTCGCTTCGTTCACCCCGGGCAACCCCTCGCATTTCGCCGGCGTGATCCTTAACCAGCTGGCCGGCATCGACATGCTGCATGTCGCTTACAAGGGCACGCCGCCTGCGGTGCAGGATCTTCTCGGCGGGCAGGTGATGACGGCCTTCGTGCCGATCATCTCCGCCAAGCCGCACGTCGAAGCAGGCAAGCTCAAGGCCTATGCTTTGAGCGGGGCGCGCTCCCCGTTGATGCCGAACCTGCCGACCTTCAAGGAACTCGGCTACCCGCAGATGGAGATCTACGCCTGGACAGGGTTCCTCGCGCCGGCCGGCACGCCACCGGCCATCGTGCAGAAACTCAATCGCGAATTCACGGCCGCGCTGCGGCAACCCGACGCGCAGGCCAGGATGCGCGCCATCGACCTCGAGCCGATACCGAATTCGCCCGAGGAATTCGCCGCGATGATGAAGGCCGACACCGAGCGCTGGCGCGACACGGTGAAGGCTTCGGGGTTCAAGGCCGACTAACTGCACCGACTGATTTTCGAAGGAGAACGTCATGAAACTTGCGGACCTGCCGGTTCACGACATCCCGGGCCTCAACGGGCCGAACGCGCCGGTCGAAAATGAGATCGTCGCCACCGACCTCGAAGTGATCGGCGAGATGCCCAAGGATCTCAACGGCATCCACGTCAGGAACGGGCCGAACCCGTGGTTCCCGCCCGACTGGCGCTATCACGTGTACGACGGCGACGGCATGCTGCACGCCGCGTACTTCGACCACGGCAAGGTCAGCTACCGCAACCGCTGGATCCGCACCACCAGCCTGGCCGAGGAGATCGAGGCCGGCCACCCGCTTTGGCGCGGCCTCAAGGAGCCGCCGCGGCGCGACCGCCCGGACGAGCCGCAGAAGAACAACTCGAACACCGACGTGAAATTCCACGCCGGCAAGCTGCTCACGATGTTCTACCTGACCGGCAAACCCTACCATCTCGACATCAACACGCTGGAGACGATCGGCAAGGCCGACTACGACGGGGCGTTTGACAAGATCTCCGCGCACTCGCGTCCCGACGAGAACACCGGCGAGCTGCTCTTCTTCGACTACGACAAGCAACCGCCGTATATGACTTACGGCGTCATCGGCGCAGACGGCAGGCTCAAGCACAAGATCGATATCGACCTGCCTGGCCCCCGGTTGCCGCACGACATGGCGATCACCGAGCACTACACGATCCTGCACGACTTCCCCCTGCATCCGGACCCCGAAGCACTCAAGGCCGGGCGCCACAAGCTGGTGTTCCACCCGGAGATCCCCTCGCGCTTCGGCATCGTGCCGCGCTACGGCAAGGCTACGGATCTCCGCTGGTTCGAGGCGAGCCCGGGCTATATGCTGCACGCGGTCAATGCATGGGAGGAACAGGGTGAAAACGGCGTCGAGATCGTCATGATCGGCACGCCCTACCGCATCCACCAGACCGAAGAGGGCAAGCCGGATGTGCAGCGCCTCATCAAGACGATCCGCAACCGGCGGCGCGATTTCCTGCTGAAGGAGTGGCGGTTCGACCTGAGCACCGGCAAGACGAAGGAGCGCGTGATCGACGACGTGCTCAACACCGAGTTCCCGGTCATCAACACGGCGTACCAGGGCAGGAAGAACCGCTGGACCTACAACATCATCTTCCCGCAGGGCGGCAACGAAGAGCCGCGCTTCACCGGGCTGGTGAAGTACGACCTGGAAACGGGCGGCTACCAGGCCTGGAGCGAAGGACCGGACTTCTACTACAACGAGCCCGGCTTTGCGCCCGCCGACAACCCGAAGTCGGAGGACGACGGGTACCTCGTCACCTTCGTGTGGAATCCGCGCGAAGTGCGCTCCGAGATCCAGGTTTTCAACTGCCGTGGCACCGAGTTCGGACGCGGGCCGGTCGCGCGCGTGCTGCTGCCCCAGCGCGTGCCGAACGGGTTTCACGCGACTTATGTGAGCGCCGCGCGACTGAAAAGCGGAAAATAAGCGTCGACCTTCCCCAGGGACCCACCTGAACGCGCGCCAAGCCCCGGACCTGCCGACACGCCTGCTCGAATGGCTGGTCCTTGCCGCAGGGGTGCTGCTGTTCGGCATGATGCTGCTCACCACGCTCGACGTGGTCGGCCGCTACTTCTTCAACCTGCCTCTTAAAGGCTCGGCGGAAGCGACCGAACTCCTGTTGGCGGTGATCGTGTTCGCCGGCATCCCGGCGGCTGCGGTGCGCGGCGAGCATATCTCGATCGACCTCCTCGAACACGTCCTTAGCGCGCGTGCCCGGCGAATCCAGGCGATTCTCGGCGGCGGCTTTGCGGCCCTTGTAATGGCCGTTGTCGCCTGGCGCCTGTGGCTGCGGGCGATGGAACTCGCCGGCTATGACGAGCGCTCTTCGCACCTGAACGTGCCGCTGGCCTGGCTCGCGGGGTTACTTGCCTGCTGCGCGGTTCTGAGCGTCGTCGGTTTCCTTTGGCGCGCCTGGCTCAGCCTGCGCCGCGACTGAAGCGCCTGTGTTCGCCGGCATCCTCGGATTTCTTGCGCTGATCGGCATCTCGCTGGCCGGTGCGCCCATGGCCTTTGCCATGCTGGCGATCGGGCTGGTGGGCTTCGCGGTGTTCAAGGACCTGAACGCCGCGCTCTACATGGCGGGGCAGATCGCCTACGAAACCGCGCAGAACTACGGCTTGTCGGTGGTGCCGATGTTCGTGTTGATGGGCAACCTCATCAACCATTCGCGCCTGTCCAAGGAGCTCTACGACGCCGCCAACGCTTTCCTCGGCCACCGGCGCGGCGGCCTGGCGATGGCGACGATCGCGGCCTGCGGCGGGTTCGCCGCCGTCTGCGGATCGAGCGTCGCGACTGCGGCCACGTTGGGAAAGGTGGCCATCCCGGAGATGCGCCGGTACGGGTACGCAGATACGCTGGCGGCAGGCTCGGTGGCCGCCGGCGGCACGCTCGGCATCCTGATACCGCCGTCGGTCGTGATGGTGATCTACGGCATCCTCACCTCGACCGATATCGGCAAGCTGTTCGCCGCCGGGATTCTTCCCGGGATCCTGGGCATCCTGCTCTACATGGCGGCGGTGCGCTGGGTCGTCTGGCGCGATCCGGCCGCGGGTCCGCCGGGGCCGCTCACCGCATGGCCCGCCAGATGGATCGCTCTGCGCAACGTATGGGCCGTGGCCGGCCTGTTCCTCATGGTGATCGGCGGCATCTATGCCGGTATCTTCACGCCGACCGAAGCCGCCGGCATCGGCGCCTTCGGGGCGTTCGTGATCGCTCTGATGCGCGGCACGCTCAGCGTGCCAGTCATGCTGCAGGTGTTGTCGGAGACCGTGCGCACGACGGCGGTGCTCTTCATGGTGCTGATCGGCGGGCTGGTGTTCTCGAATTTCGTCAACATCGCGGGCATGCCGGCGGCCATTTCCGCCTGGGTCGGCGGCCTCGATGTGCCGCCGGCCGCGATTCTCGTCACCATCATCTGCATCTATGTGCTGCTCGGTTGCGTGCTCGAGAGCATGACCATGATCCTGCTGACCATCCCGGTGTTCTTTCCCATCGTGCAGCAGCTGGGCTACGATCCGGTCTGGTTCGGCATCATCGTGGTGGTGGTGACCGAAGTCAGCCTGATCACGCCGCCGGTGGGGCTGAATGTTTTTGTGATCAGCGGAATGTTCCGGGACATCGGCACTGCCAACGTGTTTCGAGGCATCGCCCCGTTCATCGTTGCCGATATCGTCAGAATCGCCATCCTCGTGATGGTGCCGTGGATCGTTCTGGTTTTGCCTTCGATGATGCGTTGACAGGAGAATCGTGATGAAAAAGATCGGCGTTTGTTGGGTCTTGCTGGCAGCCGCGTTGTCCGGGCCTGCGGCGGCGCAAGCTCCCATGGTCTGGAAGTTTTCCAACTGGCTGCCCCCAACGCACCCTGCGAGCGAACACGTAATCAAGGTATGGGCCAAGCAGGTGGAAGAGGCCACGCAGGGCCGCGTCAAGGTCGATGTCATTTCACCGCTTGGCGCACCGCCCGCGCACCTGGACCTGGTGAAGAACGGCGTGGCCGATGCAGCCGGCATCACGACCGCCTACACCGCGGGACGCTTCGCATTGCTCAAAGGCCTCGAGCTGCCTTTCATGTCCGACCAGAACTCGGCGATGTCGATCGCCGCGCAGCGCACCCAGGATCAGTTTTTCGCCAAGGCGAACGAATTCGACGGCCTCAAGCTGGGCGGCCTGTCGATGGTGGGGCCCTACCAGATCTACACCACGAAGAAAGCGATCGTCACGCTGGAGGACTTCAAGGGCCAGAAGATCCGCGAAGCCGGCGGGCTGACCAAGGAGGTGGTCGAGGCGCTCGGCGCCACGCCTTTCTTCGCGCCCGCCCCGCAGACCTACGACGTGCTCTCCAAAGGCGTCGGCGACGGCGTGCTGTTCCCGCCGGAGTCGATTCCCGGCTTCAAGGTCACGACCGCGGTTCGCCACGGGCTGCACGTGCCGGGCGGATTCAACCAGGCCGCCTTTGCGCTCATCATCAATGACGCGAAATGGAAAGCGCTGTCCCCGGCGGACCAGGCCGCGGTGGGCAAGCTCCTGGGTGAGCACTGGTCGCGGCTTTGGGGAGAGCTGTGGGATCGCACCAATGCGGCCGCGATCGAGCAGATGAAGAAGGAAGGCGTGCAGATCGCGCAGGCTTCGCCCGCCGTGCTGGCCGAAGTCCAGAAGCGATTTGCCGGCTTCGAGACCGCCTGGCTGGCCGACGCGCAGAAAAAAGGCGTGGACGGCAAGGCGGCGCTGGCGTTCTACCGCGCCGAGATCAGGAAGCTGGAGAAGAAGTAATGCGCATCGCGGTGCTCGGCGGCGGCAATGGTTGCTACGCCGCGGCCGCGGACCTCGCCGAGCAGGGCCACGAAGTGCGGCTGTGGCGGCGCGACGCGGAAGCGTTCGCACCGGTGCTCGCGAGCCAGTCGATCAAGCTCAAGGACCTGCGCGGCGCGCGCACCGTGCGCCTCACGTTGGCAACCCCGGACATCGGTGCCGCGGTGCGCGGTGCGAAGCTGCTGCTCATGCCCGGGCCCGCCGACTCCCAGGTCGATATCGCGCGAGCCATCGCGCCGCACACGCAATCCGGCCAGGTGGTGTTCTGCCCGCCCGGCACCTTCGGGAGCTATGTCATTGCCAAGGTGCTGCGCGATGCCGGAAGCAAAGCCGACCTGACCTTCGCCGAGACCGGCACCCTGCCCTACCTCACGCGTAAGCACGCTGCCGACGAAGTAGCCATCACGATTCGCGCCAAGCACCTGCCCACGGGTGTGTTCCCGGCACGCCGCGCGGAAGAAACGCTCGCTGTCCTGCGCGAAGCCTATGCATCGGTGGAACCGGCGGACAATGCGCTTTCCGGTGCGCTCATGAACGCCGGCCCCGTGATTCACCCGCCGCTGATCCTGATGAACGCCGGACCGCTCGAGCATTTCGATCGCTGGGACATCCACAACGAAGGCACGCAGCCCTCGATCCGCGCCGTCACCGACGCGCTGGACAACGAGCGGATCGCTCTTAGAACGGCGCTCGGGCATGCGCCGCCGCATTTCCCGCTCAAGGACCACTACACCAGCGATCGCTGGATGTACGGCGACGCCCATGACCGGCTCACCGAATCGGGCGACTGGCGCGAGCACATCGACCTGAAGACACATCGCTACATGACCGAGGACGTGGTGTACGGACTGGCCTTCCTCGTGTCTGTCGGCCGCTGGGCGCGTGTGCCCACGCCGGTGGCCGCTGGATTGCTCGCGATAGCCTCGGCGGTGATCGGCAAGGACATCGCATCGAGCAGCCCGCGCACGCTCGAAGCGTTGGGGCTCGCGACACTGACGCCCGGTGCGATGCATCGCATGCTGGACCAGGGCCTGGCCTGATGCCGCCCCCGGCCGTGATCGGCGCGCTCGGCGCCGGCCGCATGGGTCGCGGTATCGCGCACGCCTTTGCATATGCCGGCCACGAAGTCGTGCTGCTCGACATGAAGCCGCGCGACGCCGCCGCGGCGGCGGCCCTGCGCGAGGCCGGGATGAAGGAAATCGGCGCGAGCCTCGCTGCGCTGGCCGAACTCGGCGCATTTTCAGCGGACGAAATACCCGCAATGCTCGCGCGTATCCGGTTTGCGGCCCGGGATGAAGCGCCCGCCGCGCTGGCCGGGATCGATGTCCTGTTCGAAGGCGTGCCTGAAGTGCTCGAGGCCAAGCGCGAAGCGTTTGCCTTTGCCTGCGCGCATCTTCCATCGCACTCGATCGTTGCCTCGACCACCTCGACTATGCTGTCGACCGAGCTCGCGGCGTTCGTTACGAATCCCGGGCGATTCCTCAATTGCCATTGGCTCAATCCTGCGTACCTGATCCCGCTGGTTGAACTCTCGCCGCATCCCGGCACCGAACCGGCCGTCCTCGCGCGCATGAAGGCAATGCTGGAGAAAATCGGCAAGAAACCGGTGGTCTGCAAGGCCGCGCCCGGCTACATCGTGCCGCGCTTCCAGGCGCTGATCATGAACGAAGCGGCGCGCATGCTCGAGCAGGGCGTTGCCACGCCCGAGGACATCGATCGTGCGGTCCGTTACGGTTTCGGGCTGCGCTACGCGACGATGGGCGTGGTCGAGTTCATCGACTACGGCGGGCTCGACATCCTCTACTACGCCAGCCGCTACATGTCCGGGGCGCTGGGCGATGCGCGCTTCGCCCCGCCCGAAATCGTCGAGCGCTACATGGCGCAAGGCCGCGTAGGCCTGCGCAGCGGCCAGGGATTTTTCGACTGGGGAACCACGGATGTCGCGGCCTATCGCAAGGACGTGCTCGCGCGGCAGCTGGATTTGTTCGGCCATCTGGGCCTCGTGCCGGCGCCCGGCGCGGCGCTCGGTTGAGCACTCGCGGCCCTCAGCTCATCACCAACCCACCTTCCACGTTGTAGGACTGCCCGGTAATGTAGTCCGAGCCCGGACCGGCGAGGAAAACCGCCATGCCGGTGAGATCCTCGGGCGTTTGCGGGCGCCCCATCGGAATGCTGCGGATGCGGTCCGCCCACGCCTCGCCGGGTGCGCGGCCGTCGGAAGCCGTCCATTCGCGATCGATCTTGCGCCACATTTCGGTATCCACGATGCCCGGGCAGATGGCGTTTACCGTGATCTCGGGCGCGAGCGCGCCCGCCGCCGATTGCGTAATGCTGATCGCGGCCGCCTTGCTCGCGGCATAGGCCACGAACATCGGGCGCCCTATGCGTCCTGCAATCGACGCGATGTTGATGATCTTCCCGCGCAGACCCGCGCCCTGCCCAGACCCGCGCAGTGGTTGCGACTGCATCTGGCGAGCACCGGCCTGCAGCGCAAAGAACAACCCGCGCGCGTTGATGTCGTTGTTGTAGTCCCAGTCCTCGGGGGTCAGGTCGAGCAGGGTCGCCACGCGGATCACCCCCGCGTTGTTGACCATGACGTCGATCCGCCCGAACCGGTCCGCCGCGCGGGCAACCATCGCTGCGCTCTCCTTCGGCTCGCCGATATCGGTGCGGCACGCCTCCGCGCTCCCGCCGGAGGCGCGGATCTGCGCCGCAACGGCCTCGGCGCCTTCAAGGTCGAGGTCGGCGATGAAAACCGCCGCGCCCTCCTGCGCGTAGCGCAGCGCGATTGCACGGCCGATGCCGCGTGATGCTCCCGTCACGAGTGTGACCGAATCTTTCAAGCTGCCCATGTCATTGCCTCCCTTGCAGCGCGTCGCACCCGGCGGCAACGCGCTTCGCCTACACTAACATCGACCGGGATCTCTCCGACACAACAGGAGCACACATGAACGACGAATCACGGATGGCGGTGGTGACCGGTGCGGGATCCGGCCTTGGCCGCGCGATTGCGATGCGCCTCGCGCGGCGAGCCCACGCGCATGTGCTTGCCTGGGAGAGCCCCGCCACGCTCACCGGCGCGGCTGCCGCCCCCTTCAGCGTCAAGCAATCATCGGCTGGGGCGGGCGATCGCCCGTGCGCCTTCCGTCGTGCCCCTGCTGCCGCGAACCTCGGCTTGCGCGGCAGAGGCACCGCATGCATCCTTCGCCATGCCGACAGACCTGATCCTTCCAAGGGGGTACCAACCATGAAGCCTGTTTCGATTCGTTCGTTCGCCTGCGCGTCGTTTGCTGCGTGGGCTGCACTGCTCTCCGCCGGAGCCGTGGCGCAGGATGTGATCCGCATCGGCGCACCGCTGCCGATTACCGGCGCGCTCTCGCCGGAGGCGAAGAAGCTGCAGAACGGCATGAACCTGTGGATGGAAACCGCCAACAAGGCCGGCGGCATCAAGGTCGGCGCGAAGCGCATGAAGATCGAGATCGTGCCGGTCGACTACCAATCGAACACGCCGCGCGCCGTGCAGGCCACGGAGAAGCTGGTCACGCAGGACAAGGTGGACTTCATGTTCTCGCCGATGGGCTCGGGCGCCACCAAGGCCGCCTCCAGCGTATCGGAGAAGTATCAGATACCGACCATCGCCGCGACCGCCTCCTCCGAGCAAGTTTACGACCAGGGCTACAAGTACCTGTTCGGCGTGTACACGCCCAACCAGACGCTGACCGAGCCGCTGGCCGACCTGGTGAAGAAGCAGGCGGCAGGGGTGCAGCGCGTCGCGATCCTTGCGCGGAACGACCTGTTTCCGCTGGCCATCGCGCAGGAAATGGAGAAGTCGGCCAAGAAGCGCGGCATGAACGTAATGTATTTCGAGAAGTACGCGATCGGCACGCTCGATCACGCCTCGGCACTCAGCCAGATAAAGTCCTTGGCGCCGCACTGGATCTTCGCCACCGGCTACATGAACGACCTGATCCTGATCAAGAAGCAGATGGCGGACCTCGGCATCGAGGCGCCGGTGGTGACCATGATCGCCGGACCGGCCTACAAGGAATTCGTCTCGGCGCTCGGCAAAGGCGCGGAGAACGTCACCAGCGCCGCGTGGTGGCACCCGGCCGTGCGCTACAAGGGCAAGGACGTGTTCGGCACGACGGAAAACTTCAACAAGCTGTTCCGCGACAAGTACGGCCTCGACCCCGACTACGGCGAAGCGTCCGCAGCGGCCTCGGGGGTGGTGCTGCAGCTGGCCATCGAGGCTGCCGGCACCACGGACAAGAAGGCGGTGCGCGAGCAGCTGGCGAAGATGAACACCATGACGTTCTTCGGCCCGATCAAGTTCGGCCCGAACGGCCAGGTCGACTCGCTCGACCCGCCAGTGTTCCAGGTGCAGAAAGGCACCCAGGTGGTGATCCTTCCTGCCGCGATCAAGCAGGGCAACCTGCAACTCGGCGTGAAGTAGCTCCGCCCCCCGCGAGCGCCCGGCGACGCGCCAGCACGGCGCGGCAACCATGCTTACCCTGCAAATTCTCGCCAATGGACTGGTGCTCGGCGGCCTGTACGCCTGCATCGCCTCCGGCTTCTCGCTGGTCTGGGGCGTGCTCAACGTCATCAACATCCTCCACGGGTCGTTCATCGTGCTGGGCGGCTACCTCGCGTTCTATGCCTACGGGCTGCTGGGCATACACCCGTTCCTGTCGATCCTGATTGCGGCGCCGCTGTTCTTCGCGCTCGGCTACGCCATGCAGCACACTCTCATCAACCGCATGATCGCCGCGCCGGTGCTGCTGACGCTGACGCTCACCTTTGGCCTGGACCTGATGCTCTCGAACGCCATGCTCGCGACGTTCACGGCGGATTTCAGGAAGCTGACCCTGGACCCGCCGCTGGGCACGCTGGCGTTCGGCACGATCGTGCTCCCGGTGGACCGGCTGATCGCGATGGTGCTCGCGCTCGGCCTGACGGGGCTCCTGTACCTGGTGCTGTCGCGCTCGCGTATCGGCCGCGCCATCGTCGCGGTTCGCATGGACCGCGAGGCCGCGGCGCTGATGGGCGTCAACGTGAAGCGCGTATATGCGATCACGTTCGGCCTGGGCACGTTGATGGCCGGCGCCTCGGGACCCCTGCTGGCGATGATCTTCCCGATTTCGCCGCTGACCGGACCAGCGTACCTCGGCAAGGCTTTTGTCATCTGCGTGCTCGGCGGCCTGGGCAGCGTGCCGGGCGCGATGATCGGCGGACTAGCGCTCGGCGTCGTCGAGAGCTTCGGCTCCTTGTGGTTCGGGCCCGAGCATGCGACCACCCTCTCCTTCGTGCTGCTGATCCTGATCCTGCTGGTGCGCCCCGAGGGCTTGCTCGGCCGCAAAGGGTACGCATGAGGCGCGAGGCCCTCGTCGCCGCCACACTGTTCGCCCTGGTGGGGCTGTTTCCGCTCGTCGGCGAGGCCTACTGGCTGCGGCTCGGCACCACCATGCTGATGTACGGCGTGCTGGCGATGTCCTGGAACTTCATCGGCGGCATGGCCGGCTATCCCTCGTTTGCAGTCGCGGCGTTCTTCGGGCTCGGCGCGTACTCCGGCGCGGTGGCGCAGAAGTTCGGCGCGCCGGCCGGCCTCGCATGGTGTATCGCGGCCGCGAGCGCGCTCGTCTTCGCGACGCTTCTCGGTCTTGCGCTCCTGCGCCTGCGCGGGCACTACTTCGCCATCGCAAGTTTGGTGGTGGCCGACGTGCTGCGCGAACTGGTGAATTCGGCCACCGACCTGACCGGCGGCGGAATGGGGCTCAACCTGCCCGTCCCGGCGATGAGTTCGATCGATGCACAGGCGGCGTTCTTCTTTTACGCCATGCTGGCCCTCGCGACGATCACCTTCGCCGCCACGCTCCTCGCGGCCAGGTCGAAGCTCGGCTTCGGCCTGCGCTGCATCCAGCAGAACGAGTCGGCGGCAGACATGCTCGGCGTGGACACCACGCTGTACAAGGTCTGCGCCTTCGCGCTCTCCGCCGTCTTCGTCGGGGCGGCCGGCGCGATCTACGCGTCCTGGGTGCACTACATCGAACCGCCGGACGTGTTCGACGTGCTGTACTCGGTGAAGGCCATCGTCATGGTCCTGCTGGGCGGCGCGGGGTCGCTGTTCGGCCCGTTGCTTGGCGCGGCGGTGTTCCTCTCGCTCGAGGAACTGGTGTGGCGCAAGTTTATCGACGTGCACACCGGCGTGCTCGGCTTGCTGATCGTGCTGCTGGTCATGTTCCTGCCCAAGGGCCTGCTTTCGCTCTCCCAGCGCCTGCCGTGGGCGGGGAAGCGTCCATGAGCGCGGACGGCCCGGCTCTGCTCGAGTTGTCCGGCGTGACGCGCCAGTTCGGCGGCCTGCGCGCGGTGTCCAACGTCGACCTGTCGATAGCGCGCGGCGAGGTCATCGGCCTGATCGGGCCGAACGGCGCCGGCAAGACCACGCTGGTGAACGTCATCACCGGCGTGCACCGTGCAAGCTCCGGCACGGTGCGTTTCGACGGCACCGACATCACGCGGCTGAAGCCCTACCAGGCGGCGCGGCGCGGCATCGCCCGCACGTTCCAGATCGTGCAGCCGTTTCCGGAGATGACGGTGGCGGAGAACGTCGCCGCCGCGGCGATGTTCGCGGGCGCGGCGGCCTACGGCAGCGAGGCGAATGCGCAGGCGCTGGAGCACCTGCGTTTCGTCGGCCTGGCGGACATTGCGCACAGC
Organism: Betaproteobacteria bacterium; assembly: GCA_947482825.1. Lineage (GTDB taxonomy): Bacteria > Pseudomonadota > Gammaproteobacteria > Burkholderiales > SG8-39 > SZAS-79. The sequence continues at coordinate 61,108 of CANKMT010000008.1, forward strand.
CGCGCCGCCTCGCTCACGCTCGCCATGCGCAAGCGGCTCGAACTCGCCAAGGGCCTCGCGATGCGGCCCAAGCTCCTGCTGCTCGACGAAGTCAACGCCGGGCTCAACGCGACCGAAGTGGACCATGCACTGCACCTGATTCGGGCCATCGCCGCGCGCGGCATCACCGTCCTGATCATCGAGCACCTGATGAAAGTAGTGCTCTCCATCTGCACACGCGTCGTCGTACTGCACCACGGGGAACTGATTGCCACGGGCGACACGAAGAGCATCGTCAAGGACCCGCGCGTGGTGGCGGCTTACCTCGGCCGGCGCTACGGCGCCGCCGACAGCGCGCTCAGGGGCGTGCCCAATGGATGAACCCCTGCTGCGCATATCAGGCGTGCATGCCGGGTATGGCGACGTGCCCGTTCTGTGGGGCATAGACCTCGAGGTGGCGCGCGGCGAGATCGCCTGCCTGGTAGGTTCGAACGGCGCCGGCAAGACCACGCTGATGCGCACCATCTCCGGCCTCCTGGCGGCGACCCGGGGGTCGGTCAGGTTCGACGGCCGCGAACTCGCCGGCGCGCCGCCGGAGCAGACGCTGGCGTCAGGCATCGCGCAGGTGCCCGAAGGCAGGCGGCTGTTTTCCGCGATGAGCATCCGCGACAACCTGCTGATGGGCGCATACCTGCGCACCGACACGGGGGTCGCCGCGGACCTTGAACGCATGTACGCCCTGTTCCCGATCCTCGGCGAGCGCCGCCACCAGCACGCCGGCACGCTCTCCGGCGGGGAGCAGCAGATGTGCGCGATCGCGCGCGGGCTGATGAGCGCGCCGAGGATGCTGCTGATCGACGAACTCTCCCTCGGGCTCGCCCCGGCGATCGTCGACCAGCTCTGCGATACGTTGCGCGAGTTAAACCGCGCCGGACTCACGCTCCTCGTCGTCGAGCAGGACGTCGCCATCGCGCTGGAACTGGCGCAGCGCGCGTTCGTCATGGACACCGGCAGGATCACGCGCGCGGGCGACGCGGGCACTCTTGCCAACGACCCGGCGATCCGGGAGGCTTACCTGGGAGCCCTCTAAGGCGGGTTCCCGCGTTCGCACCAACTTCAGCAGACCCAAGGATGGAGAACCGGCAATGGCCAACGCAATCGTGTTTGCACCAGGCGGATACCGCTACATCAGCGCGGTATTCCAGTACTCGGGAGGCGTCGCCGCCGAACCCGGCTTCGAGATCGAGCGCGCGCGGCTGGCGAAACCGGTTCCGATCGCCGACGGCTTCCGCCTGGTCGAGGCCCACCTCAAGGCGATCGGTCGGCCAAGCACGGCATTCGCTGCCTGCGAGCTGCGCTCGCCGGCGCCCTTCACAGACCAGGGTTTCGTCGAGTTCAACCGCCACTATGTGCAGACCCTGGAGCGCTGGGGCATCTACAAGGACGAGGTCAACCCGGTGGCGCGCACCAACGTATGCCCGGAGCACGACAAGCCGCCCTCCTCGTCGCTCTACGCGTTTTCGTACACGGTTCCCGCCAGGTCCGGGCTGGGCAGCTTCATTGTCGCCGGGGGCGGCGAGGCCCCGGAAGGCCAGGGTCCGTACCGCAACCTCATCGTGCGGCTCGGCGAGACCAGCATCGACGCGATGCGCGAGAAAGTGCGCTTCGTCATGGCGGAAATGCAGCGGCGCCTCGCGGCGCTCGGCTTTGGCTGGCAGGACGCGATCTCCACGCAGGCCTACACGGTGCGCGACATCGGCGCGCTGGTGGCCGATGAAATCGTCAAGCACGGCGCGGTGCCCGGCGGGCTCGAGTGGCACTACTGCCGCCCGCCGATCGTCGACCTGGAGTACGAGATGGACGTGCGCGGCGCGGCCAGCGAAATCGTCCTCTAACCGATCCACAGCAAGGGAGCAGCCAACATGTCCAATGTCATCGTCTTCGCACCCGGCGGCTACCGCTACATCAGCGCGGTGTTCCAGTACTCGGGAGGCGTCGCCGCCGAACCCGGCTTCGAAATCGAGCGCGCGCGGCTGGCGAAACCGGTTCCGATTGCCGACGGTTTCCGCCTGGTCGAGGCCCACCTCAAGTCGATCGGCCGGCCGAGCACGGCGTTCGCCGCGTGCGAGCTGCGCTCGCCGGCGCCTTTCACCGAGCAGGGCTTCATCGACTTCAACCGCCACTACGTGCAGACCCTGGAGCGCTGGGGCATCTACAAGGACGAGGTCAACCCGGTGGCGCGCACCAACGTATGCCCCGAGCACCACAAACCGCCCTCGCCGTCGCTGTACGCGTTCTCATACACGGTGCCCGCGCGCTCCGGCAGGGGCAGCTTCATCATCGCCGGCGGCGCCGACGCGGTCGAGGTCGGCCCCGGCCCGCTGAACAGCCGTATCGTGCGCTACGGCGAGACCTCCACGGACGCGATGCGCGAGAAAGTGCGATTCACCGTCGCCTTGATGGAGGAGCGGGTCAAGGCGCTCGGCTTCGGCTGGGCGGACGCATCGCACACCGAAGCCTATACCGTGCAGGACATCGGCGCCGTAGTCGGAGAGGAGGTGTTCGCCAAGGGCGCAGCGCCCGGTGGGCTGACCTGGACCTACTGCCGCCCGCCGGTGCTCGGCCTGGAATACGAGATGGACGTGCGCAGCGCCGCGCGGGAGATCGTCATCCGCCAGTCCTGACCTTCAGGCGGCCTGCAGCAATTCCCGGATGCGGGGCAGGTGCTCGCGCGGCAATAGGCCGTTTCAATCCGACGGTCGGCGCGCCAGCAAATCCGCCGCCAGCGCCTCGTAGCCGGCGGCAGCACTCAACAGTTCGGCATCACCGCGCGGACGCCCGATCAGTTGCAATCCCATCGGCAAGCGCCCGGCCGGATCGAACCCGGCCGGCACGCTGATGGCCGGCAGGCCGGCGAAGGTTGCATAGAGCGTCACTTCCATCCAGCGGTGGTAAGTGTCCATCGTGCGCCCGGCCACTTCGCGCGGCCAGGTTTTCTCGAGAGCAAAGGGCCAGACCTGCGCCACCGGCAGCGCGAGCAGGTCGTGCTTTTCGAACAGGCCCAGAAGATGGGTTTGGAATTGGCTGCGCACGACGCTGGCGACCATGAACTCGGCGAAGGACAGGCCCTGCGCGCCGTCATGCTCCCAGAGTGCCTCGGGCTTGATGCGCTCGCGCGCGCCGGGCGTAACCATCGCCGCGGCAACATTGGGCGCCACAAGGGCCCGCCGCCAGACCAACCAGGCCTCCCACAGTCGTGCCGGGTCAAAGCCAAGCGAGGCTTGAATCACGTGCGCACCGGCGCTCCCCATGCGGGCCAGCGCCTGCTCACACACTTCGAGGATCCCCGCCTCGAAGGGCAAGTGGCCGCCGAGATCGCCGAGCCAGGCGATGCGAAGGTTGCGTACGTCGGCCTGCGGCCCGGGTACGAAGTTCGCTCCCCGCTCGCCCACGGACAGCGGTGCGCGCGGGTCGTACCCGGCCTGGATCGACAGCAGGCGGGCAAGATCGCGCACAGAGCGCGCCATCGGACCATCCGTGCTGAGCTGGCTGACCCACAGGTCGGGTCGCGGCCAGTTCGGCACCAGCCCCTGGCTCGGGCGCAGGCCGAAGACATGGTTCCAGCCGGCGGGATTGCGCAGCGACCCCATGAAGTCCGAGCCGTCCGCCAGCGGCAATAGGCGCCGGGCCAACGCCACAGCAGCCCCGCCGCTGCTGCCTCCAGCGCTCAACGCCGGATCCCAGGCGTTACCAGTGGCGCCGAACAGGGTGTTGTAAGTGTGCGAGCCGAGACCGAACTCGGGCATGTTGGTCTTGCCGATGACGATGCATCCGGCCGCCTTCATGCGCTCGACATAGAGGCTGTCCCGCGTCGCGATGGCATCCTTGAGCAGCGGCGAACCGAAGGTCGTGGCAAAGCCAACCGCGTGTCCGGTGTCCTTGATCGCCTGCGGAATGCCATGCAGCCAGCCTCGCGAAGCACCGCGCGCGAGTTCGGCGTCACGCTCGTCGGCCTGCCGCAAGAGCGCTTCCTCGGGCGCGAGGTTGACGATCGCGTTGAAGCGCGGGTTCTGGAGCCGGATGCTGGCAAGGAAAGCCTGCATCACCTCCCGGCAAGAGACTCTGCGCGCATGAATGAGCGAGGACAGTGCGCCTGCGTCGAGCGCGGTCAGGTCGTGGCCATCGATCATGAGTTGATCGTGCGTTTTTCGATTGCTGCCATTTTTTCTATGAGCCCCGCGTGGATATTAGCTTCGCAGGCGAAATGCTGCCATCGCCTTGCGCACGGCCTGCGGGGCGGCAATTTCAAAAGATTCCGTCAAGCAACACAAGAACCAGAGCCGCTCTCCGGTCGGTCTGGCGTAGCGGCACCGGTTCACTCCACATAGGATCCGGACCCGGTCAATTCAGTTTGATGTTCCCTTCGCGCGCAACGCGCCCGTAAGCCTCGTACTCCTCTGCGGTCATCTGCCCCAGCCTCTCGGCCGTGACCGCCTTGGTAACGGCGTCCGTAGCCGCGATCCGTGCGATCACGTCGGGGCGCCTGAGGATCTTCTCAGTTTCAGCGCGCAGCCGTGCGACGATCGGCGCCGGCGTTCCAGCCTTCACATACAAAGCGTTCCACGAGCCAATCACGATGCCCGACACGCCCGCTTCCTTCAGGGTCGGTACATCGGGCAGCGACGCGACGCGCTCCTCGTCGCCGGTGGCGAGCGCCCTTAGCTGCCCGTTCCGGATGAAGGCCAGCACCGTCGGCAGAACCGCAAAGTACGCTTGCACCCTTCCCGTGAGGAGGTCCGCATTGACGGCTGCCGCCCCCTTGTACGGGACGTGCGTCATTGCACTGCCCGTGATCTTGTTGAACTGGACGCACGCGAGGTGGTTGAAGCTGCCTTCGCCGTGGGATGCGCAGGAAACCTTCGGGCCCCGGGCCTTGGCGTAGGCGGCGAACTCAAGGAGCGTCTTTCCCGGCACCGAAGGATGGACCACGAGCATGGACGGCAGCGCCGCGACGAACGCGATGGCCTCGAAATTCCTGGGACCGTAGTTCACATTGGGGTTCAGCGACGGCACGATCGCGGACGGCCCGTTGCCGCCCATCGCCAGCGCGTACCCATCTGCCGGCTGCGAGAGCACGTAGTTCAGCCCGACCGCGCCGCCGGCCCCGGCGCGGTTCTCGACCACGGCCGGCTGGCCGAGGGACTTTCCGAGCTCGTCGGCCATGATGCGGGTGAGCAGATCCGTGATGCCACCGGCCGTGAATGGCGCGACCAGGGTCAGGCCCTTGCGCGGCCAGTCCTGCGCCGACGCCTTTCCCGGCAGCGCCAACAGGCAGGACACCAGCAGGGCGATCGGCGCCCTCATTTCGGTTCGTCCTGGAACGGCTCCAGCGGCCAGTTGATGCTGCGCAGGTGGTCCTTGTACAGCGCCGGGATGCCCTTTTGGTAGCAGTCGTCGTAGTAGGGCGCGAGGGGCTTGTACCACTCGTAGGCTTTGCGCAACTCGCTCGTCGGCTCCAGTGCCACGTCCACGCGCAGGTCGAACAGGGGGTGCGGGTTGGCGCCGGTGACGAAGAGCGCAGCCGACCGCTCCCCGCCCTGCTGCCCGCCGGCATCGCGGCCGGCTTCGAGCGCGAGGAGCAGGCGCTCCTCGAGTTCCTTTGCGCTGCTGCCGCGGAAGGCCGCCGCCATGTCGGTGACGACCTTCTGTCCTGCAAGGACGTTGCCGGCGATGGCGAAATCCTCCCCCTCGACGTGCCCCTTCCAGGGACGCGCGTCACTGCCGGTCACTGCCACGCCGCCCCCGGTCTGCCCGAGGTACATGTACTGGCGCTGGGACGAAAACGGGTCGGAATGGGTCACCGCATCGAAAATCCGCTTCGCCCCGAAACCCGCTTTCGCGAGTTCCACGGCAACCTCGAGCAGGTAGTTGTTGTGGCCCGCCTGGACGACGACCACCGCCTTGCCGGGGATGATGCGGACGGCGCGGCGCCCGATGGCGGGCGTGCCCGTGGCCTGCGCAAATCCCAGCTTGCCGGTGCGTCCGCACCGGCCTATGACCGTGAATGTCATTCTCTATGCCCCCTTCGGATCAGGAAATTTGTAAAGCTCCGCCGCCGTCCCGCACAGGATGCGGTCCTTGTCGAGCGGCGACAGGAAGTCGCAGTGCTTGCGGATGTAGTCGAGCGACTGCGGGTAGGTCGCCGCGCGTTCCGAGGTCGGGTAGTCAGATCCCCACAGCAGTTTCGAGGCGCCCAGCCGCTTGTGGAAATCCCGGATCAGCGCCTGCGCTTCCGGGAATGGATAGTCCCAGCGGTTGCCCTGCATGACGGGGAACAGCAGTTCGAGCGTGATGTTGTCGGCTTCCAGCGTTTCCCAGAATTCCTCCGGGATCACGACGCGGCCGCCCGCGTCCATCAGCAGGCCCACATGCACGCCGTGGGTGAACACGCTCGGGATGTCCTTCCACCGCCGCGCCCACTTGCCCAGCCGCGCAACCTGCTCGACATAGTTGCGCTCGCGCGGAGCGCCCAGCGGCCGGACGTTCCAGAGCACGGGGATGCCGAGGCGCCGCACCTCCTCCCAGAACGGGTCGAACTTGGCGTCGTCGAACTTGTCGCGGAAATCGTAGCGAAAGAAGCCTTCGATCTGGAAATGCAGGGCGGTGAGCCCGAGCACCTCGACGGCTCGCGTCAGCTCGCCGATCTGCTCCGGCTTGTCGCAATCGGCCTCGTGGATCTGCGCGGAGGCGGCAAACCGATGCGGGTACTTGCGGATGACCTCGCCGTAGTAGTCGTTGAGCATGCCGTACATGTGCGCGTTGTGCAGCATGGCCTTCTCGACGCCGGCGTAGTCCATCAACGCAATCATCTTCTCCGGCGCGAGGCTCTCCGGGAAGTTCGGCGCGAACATCTGCAGGTGGTGGTCCTTACCGTCGCGCGTCCATTCCATCCTGCCGAACTCGCCGTAGCGGAAATTCACCTCGACCATGTTCGACCACCCCATGCCCTTGCCGTCGCTGAGCGTCTGCTCGGTCACCACCCGGCCGGTCGCCGTCTCGATCACGGGCTGCGAGGGCGCAACCACGTGCACCTGCGCTGCGCGCATGTGCTCCTCGGGCGAAGCGTAGCCGACATGGTCGTGCAGCGAGGGAAAGGCATGGGCATGGGCGTCGATGATCATTTGCGTATCTCATTTTTTCGTGTGCCGGAAAGGCGCTGCTGGATATGGGTGCCTTCCGACTTGAGCAGGGCAACCATCCGCTCGCGGTGTATAGGAAACTCAAACCACCTTTTTCTCCACGCACGACTGTATCACCAGGCCGAGAAGCGATCAGAAGCGATCAATTTGCGCGGTGTTTCATGGATCCCCTCTCTCGCACGGGTTTATCGGTCGCCGCGCCGGTGAGCGCGGCGGCGCTCTCGCCGGCAAGCCAAGGTGCGTGAGGATCCTGACGATCACCGCAGGCTCTTCGATGGCGGCGATGATCTTGAACTCACCTCCACACTGCGGGCAGTGTTCGAGATCGATGTCGAACACCCGCTTTAATGAGTTGATCGCGTGCTTTTAGATTGCTGCCATTTTTTCGATAGACCCCGCGTGGATATTAGCTTTGCGGGCGAAATGCTGCCATCGCCTTGCGCACGGCTTGCGGGGCGGCAGGGGTACACGCATCGCGCTCAGTTGGGCTTGGCGCCGGTTTGTTTCACGATCCGGGCCCATTTCGCGACATCGGCGCGCACGATCGCGGCAAACTCTTCCGGCGTGTCGGTCGCGGGTTCGGCGCCCTGCTTGAACAAGGCGTCACGAATTTCGGCGCCGGCGACGACGCGACGGATCTCGGTGTTCAGGCGGTCGACGATGTTCTTCGGGGTTCCTGCCGTCGCGAATACGCCGTACCAAGCCACCGCTTCATAACCGGGCAGGCCCGACTCGGCCACGGTCGGGTAGTCCGGCGCCACCGGGCTCCGCTTTGCGCTTGTGATCGCAAGCGCGCGCACCTTGCCACCTTTGAGCAGCGCCTGCGAACTGAACACCTGCACGATCGAGACTTGCACGTCGTTGTTGGTCACAGCGGTCATCATCGGTGCGACCCCGCCGAAGGGCACGCTCAGCATGTCGACCCCCGCCATGCTCGTAAACAGCGCTCCGCTCAATAGCGTCAGGCTGCCGAAGGAGGCATAGGCGAGCTTGCCGGGCTGCGCCTTGGCCAACGCAATCAGTTCCTGGATGTTCTTTGCGGGGACCGAGTTGTGCACCAGGATCAGGTTCGGGAACTCGGCCATGCGCGTGATCGCCGCAAAATCCTTGACCGGGTCGTAGGACGGCTTGTCGTACAGGCTGAAATTGATCCCGTGCGTGCCGGTGGTGCCCATTTCGAGCGTGTAGCCGTCGGGCGCCGCTCGGGCGACCACCTCCGAGCCTATCGTCCCGTTGGCGCCTGCACGGTTCTCCACATACACCTGCTGGCCGAGCACCTCGGTGAGTTTTTGCGTCAGCAGGCGCGCCGCGACATCGGTCGGTCCGCCCGGCGCGAACGGGACGACCATGCGCACCGGTTTGGACGGCCACGCTTCCTGGGATTGCGCGGCGACGGGCGCAAGCAGCGAAGCGATCGCCAGCAGGCAGATTGTTGCGATTCCGGGCTTCTTCATGTTTGACTCCTTATGCAAGTTTCGATTCTTCGATCAGCGTGGGCAGCCAGACCCCGATGACCGCAGGCGATCCGTTGCGAACCGCGGCCAGGCCTCGCTTCAGCGCAGGCACCAGATCCTCGGACTCGCGCACGTTTTCACCATAGCCATTGGCCGCTTCCGCCACTTTCGCGTAATCCGGCGGCGGGTCGAACTGGCCGCCAGCGTAGCCGCCGTCCTTCACCGCGTAGCCTTCAGGATAGGTTTTTCTCAGGACCGTGGTGCCGGTCGAGTACGAACGGTTGACGAACACCACGGTGAGGAACGGCGCCTTGTGGTGCGCAGCCGACCAAAGTGCAGCGATCGGGTTGTCGAACATGAAGTAACCGTCGCCGGTCGCAAGGACCACATCCTGGTCGGGCCGGGCCAGCTTGGCGCCAAACGCGGCACCCGCCCCCCAACCGCCGGAAGAGCTGCCGACCTTGAAGAACGTGCCGGGCTGGTTGCGAGCGCTGTAATTCATCACGGCGTCCGAGTTGCTGATCGCGTCATCGAGCAGGATCGCTTCAGGCTCCAGAAGCTGGCCGATCTGGTAGGCGACCCACAGCGGATGGATCGGGCGGCGCTGTCCCGCGCGCTGCGCGAGGTCGTTGGCCTGCGCTACTTGCTTTCGCTTGGCATCCGCGAGCCGTGCGCGGCGGGCCGCAATCCGGGTGAGATCGCTTTTGTCGAGCAAACTCGTGGCCGCTTCGAAAATCGCCCGGGCTGCAGACGCTGCATCCGCAGGCAACCACAGGTCGGCCTGCCAGGCCATGGTCTTGAACCGCGACATCACCGGATCGACATCGACGAAAGCGACCTTGGCCTGCGGCGATGGCTCGTCGTTCGGCGGCATCCAGGGCACCGGGCTCTCAATGACCAGCAGCACATCCGCATCCTTGGGCGACGGGCCTGTGCCGAACAGGTCGTGCGAGCGCGGGAAAGTGAGCGCGCTCGCAAGCCGGTCTTGCATGACCGGGACGGCGAGCAGTTCGGCCAGCCGCACGAGTTCGGGGACCGATGCGGGGTTGCGGCCCGAGTTGGAGGTATAGATGCAGGGATTGTCGGCCTTGATCAGCCATCCCGCGATGCGTTTTGCGTCGTCCGGGTCCGGCCAGGCCGGCCGTGCGACGCCAAGCTGATCGCGGGTCGGAAATCGGATCGTGCCGCCGGGCACCGGCGTCAGTACCGCCTCGCGCGGCAACGCGAGGTACACCGGGCCTTTGGGCTCGCTCACCGCCACCTGCAAGAGGCGGCTGATCATCAGCCCCGGGTTGTCCTGGCTCTCCAGCCGATGATCCATCTTGGTGTACTGGCGAACGATTTCGCCTTGGTCGCGCGGTTCCTGGTACCACTGGATCGGGTGATCTCGCCCTCCCGCCATCGTGCCCGGATACGCGCGCGGGCCGGTGCCCGAAGTCATCAGCACCGGATAAGACCCTTTCCATGCTGTGTGAAGAGCCGCTCCTTTGTTCAGCAGGCCTACGTCCACGTGCGCCGCTGTCGCGGAAGGCTTTCCGGTGACCATCGCGTTGCCCATCGCCGCATTCAGAGCAACGCCTTCGTGCATCATGGTGACGAGGCGCGGCGCAAGACGCCCGAGCGCCGCGGCCTTGGCGATCGCTTCCTGGTAGAAGCCGATCTCGGAGCCGGAGGTGAAGAACAGGTTGTCGATGCCGCCCGCCTTCATGGCCGCGACGATCGCGTCGGACCATTGTTCGGCCGGGTATTCCCCCCACGCCCTGCCTGCCGTTGCGCTGCCTTCCTCCGACGCCATGGTGCGATTCCTCGGTGTTGTTAACGGGATTTCGCCACGCGCGACACGCTCGCGGCCGTCCTCACGATACCGGCCGCGGCTCGACACGCATAGCGCCCGCTCGAAACAAGCTTTGTGCGCGACGCGAGTGGCTCAGCGCCGCTTGGCCACGCACTCCGCCATCAGGCACATGATCTCGAACATCATGCTGGCGCCGACCAGCGCGGTATTGCCGCTCGCGTCGAACGGCGGCGAGACTTCGACCACATCGCCGCCGACGAGGTTGAGGCCGCGCAGGCCGCGCAGCAACGTCAGTGCTTCGCGGGTCGTGAGCCCGCCGGTTTCCGGCGTGCCGGTCCCGGGCGCGAACACCGGATCGAGGCCGTCGACGTCGAAGCTGATATAGGTCGGCCCGTCGCCGGCCACCCGCCTTGCCTCGGCGATGACCGCGTCGATGCCGATCTTCTCCACTTCCTGCATTTCGATCACCCGCATACCCGAGGAATGCGAGAAATCGTTGTCGTCCTTCGCATACATGCTGGCGCGGATCCCGATCTGGACGACCCGCTTCGGGTCGAGCAAACCCTCCTCGACTGCGCGGCGAAAAGGGGTGCCGTGCGTGTACTTGTAGCCGCCGAAGTAGGTGTCGTTGGTGTCGCAGTGCGCATCCACATGGATCATGCCGATCGGCCGGTTCCTGGCGATCGCGCGGAAGATCGGCAGCGTGATCAGGTGGTCGCCTCCGGCGGCCAGCGGCATGCACCCGGCCGCATGGATCGCGGCGAAGCACTTTTCGATGCGGACCAGCGAATCCATGACATCGATGGGGTTGACCGGCGAGTCGCCCAGGTCGGCGATGCGCGCGATCTCGAACGGCGCCACCATGCTTGTCGGATGGACGCGCCGCATCATCGCCGACATGTCGCGGATCTGGCGCGGTCCGTGGCGCGCGCCGGGCCGATTCGTGGTGCCGCCATCCCAAGGCACTCCGACCAGCGCAATATCGAGCTTGGCCGGATCGGTCATGTGCGGCAGGCGCATGAAGGTGGCGATCGCACCGAATCGGGGCGTCAATACCGAATCGATGGGTTGAGGGAATTCTTGGGCCATCCGAGGCATCTCCGCAGTGAGGTTCCGATCGCGCGTTCCGATCGGATCGGCTGTTAATATGAATAGGGCTTGGCTGGAAAATTGCTTCGCCCTTCCGGTCACAATAACAGGGAGCAAGGGATGAATTTGCCACAACTGCAATCCGGCCGCACTCTTCGATTCGCCCGCGCCGTTCTTCTGGCCGGTTTCGCGGCCCTGTCATTCGCGGCGAAGGCCGGCGAGATCACCGTGTACGCCGCGGTGGAAGCCGACAACCTCAAATTCTTCGGCGATGCGTTCACCAAGGCGCACCCGGGGATCAAGGTGAACTGGGTGCGCGACTCCACCGGAATCATCCATGCGCGCCTTCTTGCCGAAAAAGACAACCCGCGCGCCGACGCGATCTTCGGGATGTCGGTCACCAACACCATCGCGCTCGAAGGCATGGGCCTCCTGCAGCCCTACGAGCCCAAGGGCCTGGACAAGATCGGCGCCCTCTACCGCAGCAAGACCAATCCGCCCAACTGGACCGGCCTCTACGGCTGGGGCAGCGTGGTGTGCTTCAACACGATCGAAGCGAAGAAAAGCAACCTGCAAAAGCCCGTGGTGTGGGCCGATCTCGGCGAGCCTGCGTACAAGGGCAAGATCACGATGCCCAACCCCGCCTCCTCGGGCACCGGCTACCTGATGGTCTCGGGCTGGATCCAGATGTTCGGCGAGGAAAAGGCCTGGGCGTTCATGGACAAGCTGCACCAGAACATCGCCGCCTACAGCCACTCGGGGTCGAAACCCTGCGAGCAGGCCGCCGCCGGTGAGTACGTGGTGGGCCTGTCGCTCCCGTTGCGCGGCGCGCGCCTGAAAGAGCAGGGTGCGCCGCTCGACCTGGTGATCCCCAAGGAAGGCACCGGATGGGAAATGCAGGTCGCGGGGATCCTCAAGGGTGCGAAGAATATTGCCGATGCCCGCACCTTCATGGACTGGACCGTGTCGCAGAGCGCGATGGAAGCCTATGGCCGCCGCGCCGAGGTCACCGCCTACGCGGTCAACGTACCGAGGTCGGAGCACCTGCCTGCGGATCTGGTGCCCAAGATGATCAAGAACGATTTCGACTGGGCCGCGAAGAACCAGTCCCGCGTGATCGCCGAATGGCGCAAGCGCTACGACGCAAAGACCGAACCGAAGAAGTAGTCGCTTCAACCCGAGGGCTCGCGTGGACCAACCCTATATCGAAGTCCGCGGCGTCTCGAAACGCTTCGGCACGTTCAGCGCACTGAAGGAGGTGTCCTTCCGGATTGCGCGCGGGGAGTTCGTCTGCTTTCTCGGCCCCTCGGGTTGCGGCAAGACGACGCTGCTGCGCTGTATTGCAGGGCTGGAACTGCAGAGCGAGGGCAGCATCATCCAGGGTGGCGTCGATATTTCCTGGCTGCCGCCCTCGCAGCGCGACTTCGGCATCGTGTTCCAGTCCTACGCGCTGTTTCCCAATCTCAGCGTGGCGGAGAACGTCGGTTTTGGCCTCGTCAATGCAGGCGAGAAGGCGGCTGCGATCCGTGCCCGAGTGACGGAACTGCTCGAACTGGTCGGCCTCGGCGGCCAGGAGGATAAGTACCCGGCGCAACTCTCCGGGGGGCAGCAGCAGCGCGTCGCACTGGCCCGCGCGCTGGCGCCTTCGCCGGGCCTGCTGCTGCTCGATGAACCGCTGTCGGCACTCGATGCCAAGGTGCGCGCGCGCCTGCGGCGCGAGATCCGCGAGGTGCAGACCCGCCTCGGGGTAACCACCATCATGGTGACGCACGACCAGGAGGAAGCCCAGACCATGGCCGATCGGATCGTGGTCATGAACGAAGGGCGTGTCGAGCAGGTCGGCACGCCCGCGCAGGTCTACGACGAGCCCTCCACGCCTTTCGTGGCCGACTTCATCGGGGTCATGAACTTTCTCGAAGCGAGGGTGGACGGCCCGGACTCGGTGCGCGTCGGCGCGAACGCGATCGCCGCCGACACCCGCGCCTGGACGCGAGGCGCGCAGGTGAACTGCGCCGTGCGGCCCGAGGACATCTCGGTGATTGAACGCGGCTCGCCCGGCGAGGGGCTGCCGGCCACTGTGACCGAAGCCGAAAGCCTCGGCGCGTTCGTGCGGCTCTACCTGCGGCTGGACGATGGCGGCGCCGAACTGCGCGCCGACGTGCAGAAGACCGCCGCCGGGCGTCCGCACCCGCCTGCCGGGCAGGCAGTTGCCGTGCATATCCCCCCCGGGCGCGTGCGGCTGTACCCGCGCGGCGGATGAGCGCGGTCGCTCTGCCTGCGCTGCGGCGCGTGGTGCGCGACCGCGACGACTGGCTGGTGCTGGGCCTGATCCTCGCGTTCGGGGTGTTCTTCCTCGTTGCGCTCGTGCTGCCGGTCGGCATCATGCTTTCGCGCTCGCTGCAGGATACGGCCGGAAATTTTGTCGGCCTCGCCAACTACCGCACCTATTTCGCCACGCCGGCGCTGCTCCAATCGATCGCCAACAGCTTTTTCGTGGCGGCGCTCTCCACGCTGATCGTCGTTGTGCTGGCCTTCATCTACGCCTATGCGCTGACCCGCTCGCACATGCCGTTCAGGACCTTCTTCAAGGTCATCGCATTCGTGCCGCTGCTCATGCCCGGGTTGCTGAAAGCAATCGCGCTGGTGTACTGGTTCGGCAACCAGGGGGTGTTGAAGTCGGCACTGTTCGGGGCCTCGATCTACGGTCCGATCGGCATCGTCTCGGCCTCCGTGCTGTGGACGTTTCCGCATGCGGTGATGATTCTTTCGACCGCGCTGCTCATGTCGGATGCGCGCCTGTACGAATCGGCCGAAGCGCTGAAGACCAGCCGCTTGCGCACGTTTCGCCTGGTGACGCTGCCGGCCGTGCGCTACGGGCTGATCTCGACTGCGATCTTCGTGTTCATCCAGGTGCTGACCGACTTCGGCATCCCGAAGGTGATCGGCGGCGGCTACAACGTGCTGGCGACCGACATCTACAAGGAAGTGGTCGGCCAGCAAAACTTCGCCATGGGTGCGGTCGTCTCGGTGGTGCTGCTGATCCCCGCGGTGGCGGCGTTCATCATCGACCGCATCGTGACCGGCAGGCAGGTCGCGCAGCTCTCCGCGCGCGCGGTGCCCTATGCCCCCAAACCCAGCCCCGCGTTCGATCGCGCCATGTTGATTTATTGCAGCGTGATCACGGTCCTTACGCTGGCGGTGATCGGCATGGCGCAGTTTGCCGCGGTGGTGAAGTTCTGGCCCTACAACCTGCAATTCACGCTCGCCCACTACAGTTTCGATGTGGAAGGCGTGGGCTGGGACAATTTCGGCAACTCGCTGATCCTCGCGTTCAGCGTGGCGACGCTCGGCTGCGTGCTCAGTTTCGTGAGCGCCTACTTGGTCGAGAAGCCGCGCCACGACCAGAAGGCCCGGCAGGTGCTGCACATGGTCGCGTTGATACCGATGGCGATCCCCGGCCTGGTGCTGGGCCTAGGTTACCTGCTGTTCGTGAACTCCCCATCCAACCCGCTCGGTTTTCTGTACGGCACACTGGCCCTTCTGGCGCTCAGCACGGTTTCGCACTACTACACGGTGATCCATCTGACGGCGATCACTGCGTTAAAGCAAATGGATCGGGAGTTCGAATCGGTGGCCGCTTCACTGAAGGTGTCGCTGGTGAAGAGTTTCTTCCGCGTCACAGTACCTGTCTGCGCGCCGGCGATCCTCGATATCTGGATCTACCTGTTCCTCAATTCGATGACCACGGTCTCGGCGGCAATCTTCCTGTATGGCATCCACACCAAACTGGCATCGATCGCAGTGATTCACCTCGACGAAGCCGGGCGCCTGGCCTCGGCCGCGGCAATGGGCATGCTGATCGTCTATGCATGCGTGGTGGTGCGCCTGGTTCACGTGTTCGTGTCGAGCCGCGTCCTGCTGCGCACGCAACGCTGGCGGGCGACCGCGAGTGCGTCCTAGACGCTAGGCCTCCCGCGGCAGTCGCAGCGTCGCGGTATCCAGAACGAAAGCTTCCTGCTCCGGGGTTTCGATCGTGCCGGGCCGGGCAGAGCGCACGCGTGCGATCGCTTCCTGCGGCGACGCGCCGAATTCGACCAGCAATTTCGCCGCCAGCGTGCCGCTGCGCCCCAGTCCCGCCGCGCAGTGAATCAGGACGCGTTCACCGCGACGCAACGCACCCATGACCGCGGGACCGCTGATTCGCCACGCTTCCAGGGCCTCGGCCTGCGGCGGGCGCATGTCCGGAATGGGAACATGCCGCCAGTCGAACCGATGGCCTCGTACGGCTTCGGCAAACCCTGGAACGCCAAGCGTGGCGAACTCGCGTTCTTCCAGCAGGGTCAGCAGTGTTGTTGCGCCCCAACGATCGATGGCCGCAAGATCGGCCGCCAAGGCGCGTCGCCAGCGGCGCCCCCTGCCATCGACGCCGTTACGTCCCGGGCAGTGGGCCAAGCCCAGCAAGCCGCCGCCAGGCAGCGCGATCTCGTCGATATGCAGCGGGCCCGCAAACGGGCTGCCCTGTTCGTTCGTTTCGCTCATGGCGTAACCTTGGCTCGTTGCACATCCAAATGTCTTCGTCCGAACGAGAATACGCCCGCGGCGCGACTTGTTTTGCATTCCCAAAGGCGCGGTGAGCCGCGCGACACGTCCGCAGCCGTCCTTACGATACCGACCGCGGCTAGAAGGGCGTAGCGCTCGCTCGCCTGAAAGAGAGCCACTTGGCTTTGACCATTGCGGTATGTGCACACATAGTAAGTGCGAACAACCTCTCGTTGGAGAAAGTCATGCACATTGCTCTCTCAATTGACGAACAAGTCGCTCAGCGTGCTCGCGCAGCAGCCCAAAAAATGGGCAAGAGTCTGAACCAGGTCGTGCGGGACTACCTCGAGCAATTGGCTGGGAGCACCCGTCGCGGGCGGCACTGGGCACAGTTCGAGGCGCGCTGCCTTGGGTCACCCGCCCGGGTGGGTGACTGGCATTTCAATCGCGACGAAGCCAACGAGCGCTGAGCGCAGGGCCGA
>CANKMT010000009.1 GCA_947482825.1 Betaproteobacteria bacterium
GAAGACAATCGAGAAAGGTGACGTCATCGGGCTGGCCATCGGCCAGAAGTCCCGCTCGGCACAGGTTCCCGGCATTCCGACATTCGCCGAAGCCGGCGTGACGGGATTCGAGGCAACCACCTGGTTCGGGGTTGCCGCCCCGGCCGGTACATCGCGCGACATCGTCGAGCGCCTGAACCAGGCGGTGCGCCGGACGCTAGCGGATTCGCAAGTGCAGCAAGCCTTGATGGTTCAGGGCATGCCGGTGCAGCCCACGTCGGCGCAGGAGTTCGGCGCCATCATCAGCGCGGACTATGCCAAGTGGGCGGCAGTCATCAAGAGCGCCAACATCACTGCCAAGTGAATCATTGCGCCGTCGCGCGCGGCGGCACCATGGAGACCTGCAAATGAAACCCTTCCGGACGATCGAACTCAGGCAGTTGAGCGGAGCGGGCGGCGCCGAGATTACCGGCGTCAACCTTGCGGATGCCACTGACGAAGCGATTGAAGAGGTTCGGCGCGCGCTGCGCGAGTACTTGGTTGTCACTCTGCCGGATCAGCCGCTCGATGACGCGGCGCTGGCGCGATTCACTTCCCGTCTGGGACCGTTCGGGCTGGAGCCTTTCGTCGAGGGCGACGAATCGCACCCCAATGTGATTGCCGTCGTGAAAGAGGCCGATGAAGTCAAGCGCCTGAATTTCGGCGGCAACTGGCATAGCGATTGGAGTTTTCTCGAGACGCCGCCGAGCTTTACCCTGCTGCACGCGCGAGAGCTGCCCCCGGTGGGCGGCGACACGCTCTTTGCCAATCAATATCTGGCGTTCGAATCACTCTCGCTGGGCATGCGCGAACTGCTGGCCGGAATGCAGGCATGTCACAGCGCACGACGGCCCTATGGTCCACAAAGCCATCTGGCGGACGGCAAGCACTTGCGCTCGATGAAGATCAAGACCGGCCCTGAGGCGTTGGCCGAATTTCTGCATCCGGTCGTGCGCCGCCATCCGGACACCGGCCGAAGCGCCCTTTACGTCAATCGCGGGTACACGATCCGGTTCGCGAACATGACCGAGGCCGAGAGCGCCGGCCTGCTCGGCTTTCTGTATGAGCACTCCGCGCGTCCCGAGTTCGTCATTCGCGTCGTCTGGCGGCCGAACACGCTTACGATCTGGGACAACCGCGCGGTGCAGCACTTCGCGGTCAACGACTACGACGGGTATCGACGGGAGATGCATCGAACCTCCGTTTTGGGCGAGAAGCCGTTGCCGGCGAGTCGGGTTGGCGGCGCTGCCGGTTGATCTAAACCACGCGCGGCGTGAAGGCGGGGTTTCGAAATTCGAGGCAAGCGCTCTTGCAATCGGCCTCGACGGGCCAACGCAGCGACCGATAAACCCGTGCGGGCTGGCCGGGTGATCGACTGACCCAGCGCCCTTAGTCGATCAGCGTCTGCATCCGCGCGACCACGTCGGCCGTCACGTTGTCGGGTGCCCGCTCCTTGAATGCCCCATGCCGCCCTCTGATGTCGAGCGTGCGGGGATGATTGCACGCTACTACGCCCTGGGTGTCCGTCCCGCTGCCCATGAGCATGACCGCAAAGCCAGCATAGCGCGCCATGGCGCCGCCCTGCGCGATCGGGCAAACGAGGCTCAGCCCGCCCAGGTTGAATGCCTTGGGCGAAACCACGAAGACGAATCGCGCGCCGCGCTGTTCGGCGCCCTTGGTCGGGTCGAGATCCACGTGCCAGATCTCGCCCCGGTCGGGCACGCGCATCAGATGATCTCTTTGCCGACCGGGCCGGCCGATTGCCAGTCCCGTTCCTGCGCCGAGGCCTTGCGCTTGAAATCGCACTGGGCGAGCAGCCCGGCCAGGGTGTACTTCGTCTTGGTCACCGGCGTGAGCGTGACCCTGCCGCGATCGACCTCCACCTTGACGCGCGATCCGGGGCCGAGATTCAGCTGCTCAAGCGACGGTTTGGGGATCGCGACGACGACGGACCCACCGATGGAGCGCAATGTGGCGTTGGACATGGGCAGACGCCTCCGAAAGAAGTTAAATATAAGTATAACACTTCCTTGTCCTCGCCTAGACCGCGGGTGGAAGGCGCGAACCACTCAGTCATCGCCGCTACTTGTCGATCGCCTGCGACTCCAGCGATCCGATCGAGCGACCGAAGGATTTGCGTATCGTGGCCGGCGCCGCTTACTTCGCCCGATCTCGCAACCACTCCCCACCAACCGCGCTACTACGAGATTATTGAGTTCCGAGGGAATGCCGTGACCATTGCCGCGAATGCCACGCGATTCCAGGCCGATATGTTCATACGCCGCGCCGGCCTGCGCGAGATACTTCGAGGTGCAATGATCGTACGGGTCGCTCCCCTTGCCGCACCTTGCGAAGCGGGTAGTCCGCCGCGTTCTTTGCGTCCGCGGGGAATTCGCGCTATTGCGCGATGATCTGGAAAGCCTTCCCGTTGCTCAACCGGTACACTTCAAAGTCCCCGCGATCCACCGTCAGTACCGCCGTGCTATTCAGCCGGTCCGCAAGCCAGATCAACGACGCGTCGGCAAAATCGATGTCACGATCCCCGTAGCGCTCGATGATCGCGCCAATTTTCTCGAAGTCGTCCGCGCCGAGAGTCTGAATGGTGAGCCCTCCGCGGCGAACCCATGCGCGATCACGCGCATCAGGCCGTTACATTTTGGACAGACGAGCGGATCGGCTTCGTAGACCTTGCGGATGAGCCGCGCCCACGGGGAAAGGTGGCGCGCAAGCCGCCCATTCTTATGGCAGTAATTCACCATTTAATCCTATATAGGCAGCGACTATTTTAAAAAAATGGCAGTAATGTCAGGATGGTGCACTGCGAACTCATAACCGATGAAACCCGGTCCGGGACGGAGAAATTCGCGGGAGGATCGTTTTTCACAATCCTTCCGGACACAGCGAAGAGACGCAGCGGGACGTTTCGGTGCCGGCGCCGTTGTTCGATGAGTTCTTTGCCGGAAGGGGCGTGCATGTCCTTGCGCCGGGCGCATAAGCACGACGCGGGCCAAGGGCAGGCGCAGGCGATTACTTGGCGCGCTGTCGCAAAGCCTGTTGCCGTTCTGCGCCGGACTTCGGGCGCGCAGCGCCGGGGCTCCTGCCGCGCGGCAGCGCAGCGCGTGACCATTCCTGCCCGGCCACACTCGCGCGCGCAACGCCGTCGAACAGCGAATAGGCCAGTGCACCCAGGGCGAAACGCGCCTGTTCTTTTCCGGATCGAACCTGCTGCGGCAGCGTGATCTCCACGACTCCCCAGTCCCCCGGTTCCGCCGAGATGCGAATGCAGTCCCCAAACGACCGGATCACGACCGGGCGATGCACCCAGTTGCCAAACGCGCGGCATTCCACGTCCGCGAGGCGGCACAAAGCCGCGATCGTCCGGGCGCGGCCGCGAATCCGTCGACGGTAGATCGGAGGGGGAAAGAAGACCGGTAAAGACATATTAATGTTATTGTAACGCAATTATGAAAAGTGCATCCAGCCCGGCAAATTTCAGCCGCCTCGTCTCTCTGTGCCACGAGTTCGGCCGCCTGTATGAGCCGGGCCTGGTTTTCATCGGCGGCATCGGCGTGTATCTGCATGCCGTCAATACGCCAGGGCTGGCAGAGCTTGCCGAAGCAACCCAAGATGCCGACCTTTACATCTCGATCAGTGGTTTCTCCGATTTGCGCGAAATCGAAGAACTGTCCGCCAACGCCAGGCTTAGCAAGCATGAGTTTCGCAAAGGCGGGTTTTCGTTCGATGTCTACACCGAGCGGCACTCCAGGTTGCCCGTGCCCTACGCCGAGGTGGCCGCGGATGCGCGTGAATACGATGGCGTCAGAGTGGCCGCGCCGGAGCACCTCCTTGTGCTGAAGCTGGAGGCGGCCGTAGAGCGCAAGGGCAGCGAGCACGGGAGAAAGGACATCAAAGACATCATCCGGCTGATGCTGGTGGCGGCGCAATCCACATTCGACCCCATGCGTTGTGTGGCGTTCATGCAGGATCGGCACCTTGAAATGCTTGAAGAGATCACACGGGGGCCGGAATTCTTGTCCCTCGCACGGGGCAACGCCAAAGAGGCGAAGGCGCTTCGCTCCAGATTTTCCACTGTTCTCGGGCAGATACGCGACGCGCAGGGGTAACGAGGGACGGGTGTGCGGGATGTCAAACTGTGTCCCAATATCCTTCTGAGGTCGTGCCAGGCAGCGCTGAACCAGCAGCAAATCGCCGCCATTGGCCCGAGGTCGGACTAAAGATTCCGCAGTCCATGCTGATTCTCGCCGAGCGCGTGATTGAAAGACCGGTGCCGCGAACTGGAACTACTTCTTCCGAGTCGCCTGAACAAAAGCCTGCCAACGCACGACAACTTCTGGACATAGCAGAGTGTTTCATCCGCCCACGCGTCTCAGATGCCGATGGATTTTCCTTTCGTCAGGCTTGATACGCTCTAAAACCCGTTGGCCTCAAGGTCGGCAATCCGCACGGCCATGCTTGCGTCGGGATCGAATGGTAAATCCTCAAAACCGAAACCGCGATAAAAATTGCGCGCACTATCGTCAAGCGGATGGGTCAGTACGCAAAAGCAGCCGATCTCCCGCGAGAAGCGCACGGCAGAGGTGAGCGCGAAGAGCATCAGGGATCTGGCAATGCCACGCCGCTGATAATGCACATCGACAGCCAACTGAGCAAGAAGCAGCGCCGGGACGGGATCGGGCTGATTGCGTCGGGCCGATTTTGGCAGATGCCCCCGTTCTATTTGCGCTGCGCAAAGGCTGACGAATCCGGCAATTTCACGGGTGGAACTGTCGCAGACAACATTGGTTCGAGACGTACCTGATTGCTGGTTGTGCCAGGCGTGCCGGCGAAACCACTGGTTCAGCGACTCTCGCCCACAGTCGAATGTGTCAAACCGATCATCGGACAAGAGTGGTCGCGGTGGCGTCAGGCCTTCCATACAGGCCGGGTGCGCGAAAGTTTTCGCAGAGCCGCAATCTTGCGTGGGGACGCATGGACCCAAGCCTCGAATTTCGCCCAATCCTTGGCCGAAATGACAATCCTTCGCCGGTCCAGAACATCCGCCTCTGCCGCTTCGATTGCCTTGCGACGAATGAAATCGCTCAAAGTTGTTCGCGATTGCGCGGCTGCTGATTCCAGCAGCGCGCGCTCCGACGGGCTGACCCGCAGGCTAAGGATGACAGGCGACGCTGATTGCGGCATTGGGGAGTCCTTTCGAATCGGATCCGATCACCGGATGTATTACATTAGCATACATGGATGCCAGCTCCATTACCGGCAAGCTTCATCCGGCCCTCGCGGTCCCCAGCCCGCACCCGGTTGCGCGCTGAAAACCCGCCGCAGTAACGCCAGCCGAGCATCTTCACGCGCAGCTCGTCCGCGATCGCCCCCGCCTTCACCAGGAACGCCAGCACCGCAAGCATCAAAGTCGAGTATGTACGGGCCGCACGATGGTCGGATCGTCGATCAGCGCAATCACGCGCATCCGGCCGTTACATTTTGTCCGATTGCTCCTTCAACCTCGCTCACAGGAACACATCGGCACGGACGTGAAAGCGCTGAGCCAGTCGTTTCGCGATTTCCTTGCTGATCGAACGCTTGCCGGTCAGGATGTCCGAGATGCGGCTTTGCGGCGCGCAGTCGCCCAGGTCCTCCTGCTTCAGGCCGTGCTGTTCCATCAGGAAGCGCAGCACTTCGTTGGGCGCCGCCTCGGGAATCCGGAAGTGCTCGTCCTCGTAGGATTTGATCTGATCGGCGAGGTAGTAAAGGACTTCCGCCAGCGGGTGGTTCTCGTCGTCCCCGACTTCGTCGAGCAGTGTATCGATCGTGGCGCGAACCTGCGCATAGTCCCGTTTCGTTCGCACGGTCGTCACGCCGATGAGCTGTTTGAACGGCAACCAGGCCCGCAGTATGGCCTGCGGTTTGGGTACTGATTTGAGCGCATTTCCCATTATTTCCTCCGCTTCCAATCGCCACGGTCATACTCGGCGTGGGTAAGTACAGCGCGTATGAACAACAACCATCGGTCGTCAAATTGAAGGACGGTGCTTACACAAACATCCATTCCCATGGTTCGACCGTAACGCCGTCGTCCTTCCAAGGATCGTGCACCGGGGCCAGCAAGCGGGCTTCCGAGCCAGGATTCCTTTTTAGAAATGCTTTCAAGAGTTCAAGGTCGGGTTTTTTGACCGCTTCACGATCAAAGAGCTGGAATGCTCTGGTTTTGCCACCCAGTTCCGCTTCAACAAGGTGGACGACGCGTTTTCCGGTTGAGCGGTAGTATTGAAATGTGTGCCGCTTTCCCCCGCCGTACGTGTTTTTCGCCATTCGCTCGTTCATCAGAGTTATGTGCAGCCGCTTCATGAGCGGAGCCCCAAGATGACCGGCTATACCAGCGTCGAGCGGAAGGTATATCGGTTTTCCGGTGCCTGAGGGATGAGGGTCAAGGCGAATGAAAACAAAAAGCTCACAGAGCGCTTTTAGATGAGTGCCGATTTTCTTGGGATTTGCCCGGGTTTGCCTGCTGAGCGCCGCCGCCGTGGGTTCCTCCAGGATTGCGGCGTGCCTAAGGAGCGCATAAGCCAGTTCGGTGTCAAGTTTCAGACGTTTGAATTGATGGATGTCCCGCTGGCAGGTCAGGTCGATCCAATCCTGAAAAAAATCGGCTCTTACGCTTTCCTCCCTGACAAATGCAATTCCAGGCATACCCCCGGAGCCCAGGTACTTCAGACACTGCGCCCGGGTGGGTTCGGTTTTCCTGGTAGACAACCCCTGCACCTCGCGAAACGTCAATGGGTACAGTCGAATCTTCCCCATTCTGCCGGTCAGCGATTCGCGTATGTTCTGAAGCAACGAAAATTCGGTGGAGCCCAGCAATAGAAAAGATCCGGGCCGTCGATCGTTGTCGACCGCCAGTTTTATCGCATCAAAAAGCGCGGGCGACTTCTGAGCTTCATCGATGATGGCTGGTTTGGCGCCGGCGAGCGATGCGAGGAACGTCCGGGGACTATCCTGAGCCAGCGTCTGTTTGGATTTGTCGTCCAATGAGACGTAAGCGGAATTGGGCACCTTTTTGCCGAGGATTTCCCTCGCCAGGAAACTTTTGCCCGTCTGGCGCGCGCCCTGTATGGCTACGACCGGCGTGAAACGCAATCTTTTGAGCAGCAGGTCGGTTGCGATCCGTGGACGTCCGTGTGGCATTTCGATATTTTAACCCCCATCGATTTTGGAAAGCAATTCCAAATTCGATGGGGGTACGATCGAGCGATAGGAAAATCGATCTGCCCTCTCCTCGCACATCGGACCCATGAGATCTGTTGTGCCGCTTTTTCCATATCCACCCGCGACGTTGCAGAGCATGTTGGGCCTGCGATCAGCCAATTGCAACTCTCGTCAGGTCAAAATTGAGCGAATCTCGGGCCGCACGAATGGTTCGCGCAGCGCGAGGCACAGGCACCGGGTGATGACCGGTGCCGCGACCTGCAACTACTTCTTCCGAGTCGCCTGAACGAAAGCCTGCCAACGCACGACATCTTCAGCCAGAAAACCTTCGAAGGCTTCGGCGCTCAGGTATGAAGTTTCACCCCCGGCGTTCGTCATTCGCGTTTTGACTTCTTCGCTCTGCGCGGCTGCTCCTGCAGCCGCCGACAACTTCTGGATGATCTCGCGCGGTGTTCCGACCGGCGCATGAAAGCCTTGCCAGCCCACGGCAGTCACCGCGGGGTAGCCTTCCTCCGCCATGGTCGGCACATCCGGGAAAAATGCGGAACGCTTGTCGCCTATGGTGGCCAGGGCTTTCATTCGTCCCGAGCGCAATGAAGGAAGCACGATGCTGCCGGCCGAAATCGTCATGCTCAGCGTGCCGTTGATGATGTCGGGCACGATCGGGGCGCCTCCTTTGTAGACGATATGCGTCAACTCGATTCCCGCTACCTTCTGGAGCATGCCGACCGACATGGATTGCGGCGTCCCCGTACCGGGGTCGCCAATCGGCAGCCCGGGCTTCGCCTTCGCAAGCGCGATGAATTCTCTTAGCGAGTTCGCCGGCAAACTGGTCGGCACAACAAGGACGCTGGGCGATGTGGAAAACCGCGCGACCGGCATAAAGTCGCTCGACTTCCAGCGAAGGTCCGGGTCGACCATGGGGTTCAGGAATATGGCCGCATTGCTTGCCAGCAACGTGTAGCCGTCGGCATCGGCCTTCGCCACCACCTCGGTGCCGATATTGCTGACTGCGCCAGGGCGGTGTTCGATGAGGATGGGCTGCCCGAGGTCCAGGCTCATGCGGGTGGTCATGATGCGGGTCATCACGTCGACCACACCGCCGGCCGGCCACGGAACGACCACCCGGATTGCCTTGGCGGGCCAGGTCTGCGCGATTGCACAGGCGGACATGACGGCAGCCGATACCACGAGGGCGCAAATCGCGGCCTTGAGAGCGGCCCGAGCATCGACGGTCTGATTCAGCATGTCATGCCTCAAGCGGTGCGATCAGGGGGACACCCGTCATCCAGATGCCGCTCGGACGGCCGCCCGCGGTGACGCCGGAGTATTGGTTCAGGAACGCCGGCAATTCAGGGCCGTCATCGCAAGCCAGCCACAGCCGCATCAAGTGGCGCCGTTTCGCGGGTTCGGGCCAATCCTCATAGGCCGTGCGTGAGTGAAAGACGAAGTGATTGCAGATGATCTGCACATCGCCGGGACGAAACTCCATGTCAAAGTAAAAGCGCGGATCGCCAGCAAGCGATTCGAGGTAGTCCATCGCGTCGATCTGCACAGCGGTCAGACGCGGCACGTCCGG
The DNA here is from genome assembly GCA_947482825.1 of Betaproteobacteria bacterium. Classification (GTDB taxonomy): domain Bacteria; phylum Pseudomonadota; class Gammaproteobacteria; order Burkholderiales; family SG8-39; genus SZAS-79. The sequence continues at coordinate 8,816 of CANKMT010000009.1, forward strand.
GAATCCCTGGGATTTGTTGATCGCATTGCGGCCATAGACGGCGATCATGCGCTCGGCGGTCGGAGAGAAAACCCGCATTTCGGCATAGTGGATCTTGCCATCCGGAATCTCGCCCCAGCGCGTGTAATGGACGGGCAACATCAGCGCTCGCGCGAAGTCAGGACGACTGCGCACCATCTCGTTCCAGAGGGTGGTCGAACTGACGAGGGTCGACAACCCACCCGCTTTGGAAGTCTTCAGGCAGAGCAGGCAGACCAGGTCGGCAAAATCACAGTGAAAGTAGAGGCGCGCCGTGGTCTGATAGCCGCGCACTTCGGGGTCGGCGAGGTCCAGGCCGAGGTTCTTCACATGCCCGAGGACATGACCCTTGCCGTTCTGCGACACGGCATCGCCCAAATACCGCCCGATCCCCCAATAGGCGAGTGCTGCACGGCTCTGGCTCATGCGCTCCACCGGCAATCCACGCAACAGCGCAAAGCCGCGTCCCTTCAGGGCTTCGCCGCGAAGCCCGGCGAGCCTTGCCGCAAGCGTCGGAAGCGGGAAGTGTTCGCGGCGTACATCGATCATAGCCAGGCCGGACCGTTCTGCGACGCTCACCGCGGCAACGATCTCGTCGATTTCGGCGGAACTGAATACGTGGATCCAGTCCTTCCGCTGCGCCATCTGCGGCCCGTACCACGCTTGCGGATTGCGAAAAATCGGGAGAGCGCTTGCGAGCGGGGCGTCAGGTTCTTGCCTGGTATCTGTCTTCATGGCGCTCAGATCTAGTCGACCACGAACGCGTCGCCGATGCTCCATGCCACGGAGAGCTTGTCGCCCTCCTTCGGCGCACCCTCACCGGAAGAAGACGCGCTGACCAACAGCCTGTTTCCCGCTTCCGAAACCAGGTCGTATTCGGTCACGGGCCCAAGGTAAGTCACCGCTTTCACCGTGACCGGCAGGCTGTTTCCCGGCGTTGCCAAGGGCGTCAGGACGCCATGTTCGGGCCGGAAACACAGCGCCGCAGGCCCTATCGAATGCTCCCCGCTGAATTGCAACGCCTGCCCGTTGGCCGTCTCGAATCGCCCCGGCCCGGTCACGTGGCCTTCGATGAAATTGCACTTGCCGATGAAGCCGGCCACGAACCGCGACACCGGCCGCTTGTAAAGGTCTTCGGCCGACCCCAGCTGCTCCAGCCTGCCGTGGTTCATCACGCCGATGCGGTCGGCGATGGCCATCGCCTCTTCCTGGTCGTGGGTCACGAAGACCGAGGTGATGCCCGCCTGCCGCTGCAGCTCGCGGATTTCAGTGCGCATCTGGCCGCGCAGCTTGGCGTCGAGCGCCGAGAACGGCTCGTCGAGGAGCAGCACCTCGGGCTCGTGCGCCATCGCGCGGGCGAGCGCCACGCGCTGCTGCTGGCCGCCGGAGAGCGCGCGCGGCGAGCGCTCGGCCAGCGCCTCCATCTGCACCCAGTGCAACATCTCGGTCACACGGGCGGCGATCTTCGCCTTGTCCCACCCGCGCACTTTGAGGCCGAATTCGACGTTCTTCGCCACGGTGAGGTGGGGGAAAAGGGCGTATCCCTGGAACACCATGCCGACGTTCCTCTTGTGCACCGGGACACGCGTCACGTCGCGCCCGCCGAACCTCACCGTCCCCGCGGTTGGCGCCACGAATCCCGCGATCATGCGCAATGTGGTGGTCTTGCCGCACCCGCTGGGCCCGAGCAATGCGAGCAGTTCACCGTCGAGGATCTCGATCGAAACGTCGTCCACCGCGGCGAGCGTCCCGTAGGTCTTGCGGATGTTGCTAAGCGTAACTCCGGCCATCGGACTAGAACACCTTTCCGAGTTTGACGAAGCGGTCCGAAACGATCAGCGCCGCACCGATGATGAAGATCTGGACCGTCGCGACCGCCGCGATCGTAGGGTCGAGGCTCCATTCGAGGTAGTTCAGGATCGCAATCGGCAGCGTGGTCTTGCCGGGTCCGACCAGGAACAGCGATTTCTCCAAGTCGGAGAACGAGGCGATGAACGAGAACATGGCGGCGGCGATCATCCCGGGGCGGATGATGGGCAGCGTGACGTAGAAGAAGGTCTGCAGCGCGTTCGCGCCCAGGCTGCGGGCGGCCTCCTCGGAGATCGTGTTCGCGGAAACCAGCGACGCGCACACCAGCCGCAAGGTCCAGGGAAGCGCCACCAGGGTGTGCGCGATCACCAGGCCCGTGAAGGTTGCAGCGAGCTGGAAATTGGTGAGGATCTCGAGTTCGATGAAGTAGATGTAGACCGCCGCGCCAGCCACGATGGCCGGCACATACATCGGGGAAAGCAGGGTCTGTCGGATGGTCTCCCGCCCCGGGAAGGGAAAGCGCTCGATGGCCAGCGCCGCGGGCACGCCGAGGGCAAGGGACGCCAGGGTCGCGCACAGGCCCACCTTGACGCTCATGAGGAACCCGTTGGCGAAGTCGGCCATCTCGGAGGCGCGCGCATACCAGCTGAGCGTATAGCCGGTGGGCGGGAAGGACAGGATCTTTTCGGCGAAGAAACTGACCCAGACGATCATCAGCAGCGGCGCGATCACGAACGCGAAGATCGCGACCACCAGGGCAAGGTACGCCAGCCGCCCGAGGGACAGTGCGCCCATGCTCAGAAGTACTTGCGGCTGAGGAACCGCGTGGACAGGACCGTGAGCACCAGCGTCACCACCATGAGGATGCAGGCGAGCGTCGAGCCGAACGGCCAGTTGTTGGCCTTCGCGATCTGGTCATACACCGCCGGCCCCATCATCTTCATGGTCGGGCCGCCGATCAGCACCGGGGTGGCGTAGGCGTTCATTGCCAGCGCGAAGGAGATCGCCGCAGCGGCGACCACCCCGGGCATGGCCAGGGGCAGCACCACCTCGAAAACGGTGCGCAGCGGCGAATGGCCCAGCGACTGGCCGGCTTCCTCGAGGCTGGTGGGTATGGCGTCCATCACGCTCTGCAGCGTGATGATCGCGAACGGCAGCAGGACGGACACCAGCGCGATGACCACGGCCGTCGGGGTGTAGAGGATCTTGATCGGCTCCTCGATCAGGCCCACGCCCAGCATCACCGCGTTGGCCACGCCCTTGGTGCCCATCACGATCATCCAGGCCGCCGAACGGACCGCGTTCCCCAGCAGCAGGGGCAACATGGTCAGGATGATCAGCCAGCCGCGCAGGCGCTGCGACTCCACCCGCGAGATGTAATACGCGACCGGAAACGCAAGCAGCATCACGATCACGGTCGACAGCGCCGCGATGTAGGCCGTGGTCGAGAGCACGTTCTGGTAGAACGGGTCGGCCACGGCCTGCACGTAATTGCCCGGGCTGAAGATCCCGAGCATCAGCTTGACCGGATCGTACTTGTCGAAGCTGTAGCGAAGGATCAGCGCGAGCGGCGCGAGCAGGAACGCCGCAACCAGGAAGAGCGCCGGCACGACCAGCGCCGACCCGCCCCAGTTGCGGCCCTCCCGCATCTCGCCCGCGCTCACCGCCGCTCTGCCGAGCCCCCGTTCAGGTGCTGAGGAAGTCCTTCTTCCACCAATCGAGCCACTTGGTGACGTTCTCGGCCCAGTACTTCTGGTCGTAATAATGCAGCGCCGCAGTCTGCGCCGGCGTGAACGCGATCTTCGTTCCGACTTCGCCGGGGATGCTGACCGCGGTGATCGGCGGCGCGTAGAAGTTGTCCGAGCACAGGTTGCGCATGCCCGTCGGGTCGATCAGCGCGTTCAGGTACGCGTAGGCACCATCCTTGTTGGCCGCGCGCTTCGGAATCACGACGCCGAACACCGTGTGGATGCCGCCTTCCTTGGGCGAGACGACGCGCACGTTGAGGCCGTCCTTCTGCCACTGCAGGCCGCGCGCCTTCCAGTTGCCCATCATCCAGATCTCCTCGGCCTTCAGAGCCGCCTGCGCCTGCTGGTGCGAAGGGTAGACCTTGGGCTGGACCGCCTTTTTCCACTCGAGCAGCAGCTTCTTGGCGCCCTCGAAGTTGTCCATCTTGCCGCCGGCGAGGATGCTCGCCACCTGCATGGCCGCCCCGTAGTTCTGGTCCATCACGCCGATCTTGCCGGCGTACTTCGGGTTCCACATGTCTGCGTAGGACGTGACCGGATCCTTGATCTTGTCGACCAGGTAGACCATTTCCCAGGCGGAGTACAGCCAGGGCATGAAGTACGGCCGCTTCATCTTTTCGATCATGGTCTTGGCATTCGGGATCTTCGAGTAGTCGATGGTCTCGAGGGCTTCCTGGATATTCAGCGTGTAGGCCTCGGCCTCCGCGAAGTGGGCGACGTCGACGGTCCCGCGCGGCAAGCGTTTCTCGGCAAGCAGCTTGGTCATGCGCTGGGGCTGCTCGTTCAGGTCGCGCACGATGGTCCAGCCGTTCTTCTCGAGCAGCGGCGCCTCGATATGCTTCACGGTGCGGTCGTTCCAATCGCCGCCCCAGTTGGTGACCACGATCTGCTTTGCCTGCGCATGGGCGGTTCGTACACCCAACACTCCCGCTCCCGCCACTGCCAGCCCTGCCCCTACGAATTCTCTGCGCTTCATGGAACCCTCCGTGTGATTGGATGACTGCCTGTCGATTCCTACTTCCAGACCTGCTTGCAGACCCGGTAAAAATTGCCGCCGAGGATGCCGCGGATGTCGGCCTCGGAATAATTCTTCCTGCACATGAGCTCGGCGAGATCCTCGATCTGCTCGGGCTGCACGAACTTGGTATGCCGGTTCGGCTTGCCGTTGTTGTGGGGCCAGGCATCCGGGCTGGCGTCCACGTAATTCCAGAAACCGGCCACGTCCTTGACGTAGTCCAGGCCGATGCCGGCGTGCTTGGCGCCGACGAGGTTCACGATGTGGTCCAGGTGCCTGAACATGGATTCGCTGGTCGCCTCCATGTCGTCGATGAATTCGCCAAGGCCGTTCACGCCGATCACTCCTCCGGTTTCGGCGCACTTCCTGATCTGGTCGTCCTTGATGTTGCGGTAGTGGGGATACACCGAGTACGCGCAGCAGTGCGAGAAGATGCACGGCGAAGTGCTCGCCTCCATCGCCTCCATGGTCGTGCGGTAGCCCGTGTGCGTTCCATCGACCAGCATGCCGACGCGGTTCATTTCCCTGATCACGGTGAGCCCGTAACGCGAAAGCCCGGCGTCGGTGCGCTCGGCGCAGCCGTCGCCCACCAGGTTCTTCTGGTTATAGGCCATCAGCATGTGCCTCACGCCCAGGCGATAAAACACCTCGATCAGGCCCGGATCGTTGCCGAGCACGTTGGTGCCCTGGAAGTTGATCGTGATTGCGAGCTTGCCTTCCTTCTGCGCCTGTTCGACGTCATCGGTGCCGCTGACGAACCGATACAGCTCAGGATGCCTTGCGCAGACCGCGTAGACCTTGCCGATATTGGCGAGCGCCTCCTCGGGGCCGAACGTCTTGTCGCCGCCGAGCGTAAGCGAGACCAGCCCGAACCCTGCCTTTCTCATGCGCGGCAGGGTGATCCCATCCGTCGCATGCTGCATGCCGTAGGGCACCGTCATGTCCCACACGAGCGAAGACCTGTAGAGGGCCCGCGCCTTTTCGCTGATCGTCACTGGTTCGGCCACTCGGGGGATCTCCAAGTCTAAGGTTGATCGATCGTGATGCCGCGCGCCTTGACCACCTTGCCGTAGCGATCCAGCTCGGCACGCATGAAGGCCGCGAATTCCGCAGGCGTATTGCCGACGACGCCCCAGCCCAGGCCGGCAATCTTCTGCGCGACCTCGGGCGCCTTGACGATCGCCACGATCTCGGCGGCAAGCCTGTCGCGAACAGCCACCGGGATCCCGGCCGGCGCAAGCATGCCGTACCAGGATCCGCCATGCGCGTCCTGCACCCCCTGCTCGGCGAACGTGCGCACGTCGGGAATCGCGGGCAGGCGCTGCGCTCCGCTCACTCCCAACACCTTGGCCTTGCCGGCCTTGCGTTGGTTCTCTGCGCTCAGCGCGCCGGTCATCATCAGGTCGACCTGCGAGCCGAGCAGCGCATTGAGGGCGGGTGCCGCGCCTTGGTAGGGAACGTGCAGCAGGTTCATGCCCGCCGCGGATTCGAGGACTGCGAAGCTCACATGCGCCGTGCTGCCGGTTCCCCAGGTCGCATAGGTGATCTTGCCCGGCTGCTGCCTGGCCGCCGCGATCAGTTCGCGCAGGTCCGCCTGCTCGAGGCCGGCGCGCGCGATCAACACGAAGGTCACGATGCCGACCAGGGAAATCGGCTCGAACCCTTTCATGGCATCGTATTGGAGGGACTTGTACACATGGGGATTGATCGAATGCGTGTCCGCGGTGCCGAAGATCAGCGTGTAACCGTCCGGCGCAGCCTTGGCAACGTAAGTCGTGCCTATGGTCCCGTTGGCTCCCGGCCGGTTCTCGACCGTCACGGGCTGGCCGAATTTCTGCGCCAGCCTCTCGGAGACGATGCGCGCCGCGGTGTCCGTCGTCGAGCCCGGCGGCCAGGCGACGACAACCTTGATCGGCTTGTCGGGGTACTGGGCCTGCGCGCCTGTGGCCAGCGACATGGCCGCGGCCGCAATCAAACCCGCCAGAGTGCGCATCGTCGGCCTCACTGAAGTTTCGCCGCCTCCGGGCCGCGGATCGGAACCTCGAGCAGGTCTGCGCCGAACACGATATTGCCGGGATAGATCTCCGCCATTTCGCGCACCACCCGCTCGCGCACGCCGGGTTGGTCGATCTGTTCGGTGACATGCGAAATCACCAGCGTCTTGACCTTGGCCTTGGCGCCCAGGCGCGCAAGTTCCAGGTGCCCCATGCAGGATTCGGCGAACTCCTCGCACAGTTCGGTGCCCGAGAGGTACTGGCACATGTGCACCATGACGTCCGCTCCTTCGGCCAGTCTTTCCATCGATGCGCACGGGCCGCTGTCGCCTGAGTAGACGAACGAACCCTCGGGCGAATCGAACCGGAAGCCGTAGCAGGTCAGCTGCGGGCCGAAATGAGCAACGCCCACCGCCTTTACCGTCCAGCCGTTGCCGGCGATGACCTGGTTGGGCTTCATCTCGGTGACTTCGGGCACCGGCTTCATCCTCTGCCCCACCCCGCCGCGCGCGTGATAGAGCGAAATGCTGCACATGTGCTCAGTGCGTGCCACGAGGTCGGGCCAGAACGCGCCGCCTTCCTCGAAGAGCGCCTTGGTTACCTTGATGATCGGAGGCGGCCCATAGACCTTCAGCTCCGGGATTTTCCCTGCGCCCTGATCCCATCGCGTTAGCAGGAGTCGCGGATAGTCGCCCATGTGGTCGTAGTGCAGGTGGCTGCAGAAGAAATGCGTCACCTTGGTGGGCGGAATGCCGAGTTCGAGCAAACGGTGGTGCGCGCCGAAGCCGTGGTCGAAGACGATCACGTCCTCGCCGATCTCCAGGACGTAGCCGGAGCACATCCGGCGCAGCGAAGGCGTTGGCGTTCCGGTCCCCAGCAGTCTGAGTCTCATCGTTGGCGTCCTATTCCGGCTTGATGCCCAGTTGCGCGAACAGCTTCTGCCATTTGTCGAGGTCGCGGCGCAGGAAATCCACGAACGGCGCCGATTCGCTGGCCACCAGTTCGGCGCCCTGTTGGCCGAACTTTTCGCGCATGTCCGGCGTGCTCAGGATCGCGATCATTTCGCGCGTCAGGAAAGCGGAAACCGCCGGCGGCGTCTTTGCCGGCGCGAAGATCCCGTGCCAGCCATACGCTTCATAACCCGGCACGCCCTGTTCGGCCAACGTCGGAATATCCGGCGCCCCGGGCGCGCGCTTGGAGCCCGTGATCCCGAGCGCAACCACCTTGCCGCCCTTCGTGTGCGGCAATCCCTGCGCAAGGCCGGGCGCATTCATCGCCACCTGGCCGCTGATCGTGTCGGTCACCGCCTGCCCGCTCGACTTGTACGGGATCTCCTCGATCTGCACGCCCGCCATCGATTTGAACAACTCCACGGTCAGGTGGCTCGGAGTGCCGCGTCCCGAAGATGCGTACTGGAGCTTCTTCGGTGAGGACTTGGCGAGCGCAATGAACTCCTTGAGGTTTTTCACGCCCAGGCCGGTGCCGACCAGGAAAATGTTCGGCGTCTGGGCAATCTGCGTGACCGCATAGAAATCGTTGAACGGGTCGTAGGGCAGCTTCACGCGCAGGATCTTGCCCAGAGTAAAGGCGTTCGACCCAAGCATCAGCGTGTAGCCGTCGGGCTCGGATTTCGCCACCGCGTCCGCACCGATCGAACCGGCCGCGCCGTCCCGGTTCTCGACGATAACCGACTGGCCCCAGCGCTCCGAAAGCTTTTGCGCAATGATCCGGGCGAATACGTCGGAGGTGGTGCCGGGCGAGTATCCGACGATGAGTCGCACGGATTTGGATGGATACACGTCGGCCGCAAGAGCCACGTTGGCGAACAGCGCGACGGCACAGGCTACCAGGCGAACCGCGCCCGGAATGTGTTTCATGATTTCACCTCGACACGATGACCGCGTAGAGCATAGCATCCAGAAAAGCGCAATTGCCCAAATGCAGAGATTCTCTTTCGCAAACCTCGTCCGGAATTCACTTTCCGGGCACGCTCATTGGAAACCGTTCTGGCGCGACGCCGCGCCCAAGCAGAAGTACGACGCGATCATCGTCGGCGGCGGCGGGCATGGCCTCGCCACCGCGTACTACCTCGCGAAGAACCACGGCATCACCAACGTCGCCGTGCTCGAAAAAGGCTGGATCGGCGGCGGCAATACCGGCCGCAACACCACGATCATCCGCTCCAACTACCTGTGGAACGAAAGCGGCGCACTTTACGAGCATTCGCTCAAGCTCTGGGAGGGCCTGAACGAAGACCTCAACATCAACCTCATGTTCAGCCAGCGCGGGGTGATCAACCTCGCGCACAACCAGGCCGACGTGCGCGAGAGCATCCGGCGGGTTGAAGCCAACCGGCTGAATGGCATCGACGGCGAGTGGCTTACGCCGGAACAAGTCAAAGAGTTCTGCCCGATCATCGACATCTCGCGCACGGCCCGGTACCCGGTGCTTGGCGCGACGCTGCAACGTCGCGGAGGCACTGCTCGCCATGACACCGTTGCATGGGGCTTCGCGCGCGCCGCCGACAACCTCGGCGTGGACATCATCCAGAACTGCGAAGTCACAGGCATCCTGCGCGAAGGCGGCCGCGTCACCGGCGTGCGCACCACGCGCGGCACGATCATGGCCGAAAAGATCGGCGTCGTTGCCGCCGGGCACACCTCGGTAGTCGCCGCGATGGCCGACATCCGCCTGCCGCTGCAAAGCCACCCGCTGCAGGCGCTGGTGTCCGAACCGATCAAGCCGATTCACCCCTGCGTGGTCATGTCGAATGCGGTGCACGTGTACCTGAGCCAGTCCGACAAGGGCGAGTTGGTGATCGGCGCGGGCATCGACACCTTCAATTCCTACAGCCAGCGCGGGTCTTTTCACGTGATCGAGCACCAGATGGCTGCGCTGATCGAACTGTTCCCGATCTTCAGCCGCGTGCGGATGCTGCGCACCTGGGGCGGGATCGTGGACGTGTGCCCGGATGCTTCACCTATCGTTTCCAAGACGCCTGTGAAGGGCCTGTTCCTCAACTGCGGTTGGGGCACCGGCGGCTTCAAGGCGACGCCGGGCTCGGGCTGGGTGTTCGCCCATACGATCGCCACGGGTGAGCCGCATCCGCTAAATGCGGCTTTCGCGCTCGACCGGTTCAGCAGCGGCGCGCTCATCGACGAGCACGGCGCCGCCGCCGTGGCGCACTGATGCTGCAGATCGACTGCCCCTGGTGCGGCATGCGTGAGGAGATGGAGTTCTCCTATGGCGGGCAGGCGCACGTTGCCTACCCCAAAGACCCGCATGCAGTGTCGGATGAGGACTGGGCGCAGTACCTGTTCATGCGCGACAACCCCAAAGGGCTGTTCCTGGAGCGATGGGTGCACAGCCAGGGCTGCCGGCGCTGGTTCAACGTAGAGCGCCACACGGTGACGCACGAAATCACCGCGGTCTATAAGCCGGGCGAGCCTCCTCCGGCCGCCAAGCCATGAGCGGCACAGCGGCAAACATCGCGCGCATAGAGGGCGCGGGCAAGATCGATCGCACTCGGCCGCTTGCCTTCACGTTCAACGGCCGCAAGCTCCAGGGCTATGCCGGCGACACGCTCGCCTCCGCCCTGTTGGCCAACGGCATCCACCTGGTTGCGCGCAGCTTCAAGTACCACCGCCCGCGCGGAATGCTCACCGCGGGCAACGAGGAACCCAACGCACTTGTGCAACTCGAGCGAGGGCCCTACACCGAGCCCAACCTGCGCGCGACCGAGATCGAGCTCTACGAGGGCCTGGATGCCTCGAGCGTCAATTGCTTCCCGAACGTCCAATTCGACCTGCGCGCGATCAATGGCCTCGCCTCCTCGATTCTCGTTGCCGGCTTCTACAACAAGACCTTCATGTGGCCCAAAGGCTTCTGGAAGAAGGTCTACGAACCCGCCCTCCGCGCGGCCGCGGGCCTGGGCGTCGCGCCGGACAGCCCGGACCCGGACACCTACGACCGCATGCACTGGCATTGCGACGTGCTCGTGGTCGGCGCCGGGCCGGCGGGGCTTTCGGCCTCCCTGCAGGCCGGACGGCGGGGTGTGCGCACCGTCATCGTCGAGGAAGCGCCCGAGGCCGGCGGCAGCCTGCTGCAGCGACCGGCGACGATCGACGGTGTCGCAGGCACAGAGTGGGCATCCAAGGCTTTCGCCGAACTCGATGCCATGCCGAACGTGCTGTTCCTGTGCCGCACATCGGTGTTCGGCTATTACGACCACAACTACCTCATGGCGGTCGAACACCGCACCGACCACCTCGGCCCCGGCCGCTCGCCCGGCGTGGCGAGAAAGCGGCTCTGGCACTTCCGCGCAAAGCGCGTGGTGCTGGCCACCGGTGCGCACGAGCGGCCGATCGTGTTCGGCAATAACGACCTGCCGGGCATCGTGCTCGCGAACGCCGCCTGCACCTACGCGACGCGCTACGGGGTGTCGCTCGGCAAGTGTGGGGTCGCTTTCGTCAACAACGACCATGGTTTCGCGCTCGCGCTGGAAACCCAGGCGGTTGCACGGAACATCGCGATGATCATCGACCCCCGCCCGGACCCGGACGATGCCCTCGTGAAGCGAGCGGCGGCGTTGGGCGTGCGCGTCCTTTGCAACTCGGTGATTGCAACCGCGCACGGCTGGAATCGCGTGAGCAGCGTGGACATTTGCCCGACCCGCGGCACCGGACTCGCCCGCCTCGAATGCGACCACGTGCTGGTGTCCGGCGGCCTCAACCCGGCCGTGCACCTGTACAGCCAGGCCCCCGGCAAGCTGCGCTACGACGCGAACCTCGCCTGTTTCCTGCCGGACCAATGCATCCAGACAGTCGAAGTGGCCGGCGCGCTGAATGCGCGTTTCTCACTCGATTCCGCGCTCGAAGACGGCGCCCTTGCAGGCAAGCGCACGCTACATACGCTCGGCCAGGCCGTCGATGCGGGTGCGCCGGCCGAAGCAAAGGACGAGCTTCACATCCTGCCGGTCTGGTCGGTGCAGGCGCAACTCGGCTTGAAATTGCCCGGAAAGCATTTCGTCGACTACCAGAACGACGTAACCGAGGCCGACATCCTGCTCGCCTCGCGCGAGGGCTTTCGCTCGGTCGAGCACACCAAGCGCTACACGACCACCGGCATGGCGACCGACCAGGGCAAGACGTCGAACGTGATCGGCCTCGCCATCCTCGCCGCTTCGCTTGGCAAGCCGATCCCCGAAGTCGGCACGACGACCTTCCGGCCGCCGTTCACGCCGGTCACATTCGGCGCAATTGCCGGGCGCGACCGCGGTTCGCTTTCGGATCCGGTGCGCACGACACCGATGCATGCGTGGCACGTCGACAACGGCGCGGTGTTCGAGGACGTCGGCCAATGGAAGCGTCCCTGGTACTTCCCCAAGCCGGGTGAAGACTTGCATGCCGCCGTTGCGCGCGAGACCAAAGCGCTGCGTACGACTGCAGGCGTGATGGATGCGACCACGCTGGGCAAGATCGACATCCAAGGCGCCGATGCCGCCGAATTCCTGAACCGCGTCTACACCAATGCGTGGACGAAGCTCGCGGTAGGAAGTTGCCGCTACGGCGTCATGTGCAGGCCCGACGGCATGGTGATGGACGACGGCGTCACCGCCCGCCTCGCGGACGACCGTTTCCTGATGACCACCACCACCGGCAATGCCGCCCGAGTGCTCGACTGGCTGGAGGAATGGCTGCAGACCGAGTGGCCGGAACTCGAGGTCTACTGCACGACGGTGACTGAGCAGTGGGCGACGACCGCCGTCGTCGGCCCGAATGCGCGCAAGATCCTTAAGGCGCTGGCGCCGGACATGGATTTTTCCAATGCCGCCTTCCCTTTCATGACGTTCCGCGAAGGCGTGGTCGCAGGCCTCGCCGCGCGCGTGTTCCGCATCAGCTTCAATGGCGAGCTTTCCTACGAGATCAACGTGCCCTCGTGGCATGGTCTCGCCCTGTGGAGGGCGGTGATCGAAGCCGGTAAGCCGCACGGCCTCACGCCCTACGGCACCGAGACCATGCACGTCGCGCGGGCCGAAAAGGGCTACATCATCATCGGCCAGGAGACCGACGGCACGGTCACGCCGCAGGACGTGGGCCTGGAGTGGGCGGTCTCCAAGCAGAAGGATTTCATCGGCAAGCGCTCCTTCTCCCGCTCGGACACCGCCCGGGCCGGCCGCAAGCAGCTTGTGGGGCTGTTGCCGCAGGACAAGGCCTTTGTCGCCCCGGAAGGCTCGCACCTCGTCGCCAGCCCGGAGCGTTCGACCTTCGATCCTCGGCTCGGCAGCCCGTCGATCGGCCATATCACCTCGAGCTACTACAGCCCAAATCTCGAATCCGCCTTTGCGCTTGCATTGATCGCGAACGGCCGGGCGATGCACGGCAAGACGGTGTACTGCTCGCAAGGATCGGGACTCAAGCCGATGACTGTCACCGACCCGGTGTTCATCGACAAGGAAGGAAAGCGCCGTGACGGCATCGACTGACCGCGTCTCGCCGCTCGAGAATTGGACGGCGCGCTTCGCGGCGGCAAGCGCAACGCCTGTGCAGTTCTCGATCCGCGAAGTCGCCTTCGCCACGCACATAAACCTGCGCGTCGACGCGGCCGCTTTCGGCGCGAAAGTGCGCGCCGTGCTTGGGTGCGACCTTCCCGTCGTCGCCAACACCTGGACCACCGGCGGCGAATGCTCCGCGATCTGGCTCGGCCCGGACGAGTGGCTCGTGGTCGCCCCGGACGGTCGCAACGAATCCTTCTGCGCCGACCTGCGCACCGCGTTGTCCGGTGTGCATCACGCAGTCACGGATCTCTCGGCCAATCGCACGATGCTCGAAATCGCCGGGTCGGATGCGCGCGTCGCGCTGGCGAAAGGCTGCCCGCTCGACCTGCACGGCAGCGCGTTCAAGCCCCCGCAGTCTGCACAGAGCCTGCTCGCCAAATCGCAGGTCCTCCTGCAATGCGTCGACGCGAACCCGGTCATCCGCGTGTTCGTGCGGAACTCTTTCGCCGCGTATGTCGCCGAGTGGCTGCTCGACGCGGCCGCCGAGCTCGCCGCATCACGCAACCTCGATACCCCGCGCATCGCAAACCGGCTCGCCTGACAAGAGCCCCAGGAGGCACTGCCATGAGCAAGATCACGGTATTCACCGCCCGCAAAGTCGTCACCATGGACCCGGGCCGGCCGGTGGCCGAGGCGGTCGCGGTCATGGACGGCCGCATCGTATCCACTGGAAGCCTCGAATCAATGAAGCCGTGGCTGTCGCGCCACGAGCACGTCATCGATGACACGCTCGCCGGAAAAGTCATCCTGCCGGGCCTGATCGATCCGCACACGCACTTCACGATGTCCGCGGGCTACCTCATGCTGCACTACATCGGTCCGATCGAATCCCCGGGTCCGCGCGGCATGAATCCGGCCTTGCTGACCCACGAGCAGGTCGTCGCCAAACTGCGCGCGGCCCATGCGGAAGAGCCGGATCCGAAAAAACCGCTGATCGCATGGGGCCTCGACCCAGCGATACAGGGCGGCCACCTGCACCGCGACGAGCTCGACGCGATCAGCAAGGACCGTCCGATGTGGGTGATCGCCTACGCGCCCCATTTCTTCTACCTCAACACCGCCGCCATCGAATACACAGGGATCAAGCCGGACACCACCGTGCACGGCGTGGAGCGCTATCCGGACGGGCGGCTCAAAGGGGTGTTCGTCGAAATCGAGGCCGGGCGCATGGCGCTGGGCGGCATGCGCCTCGTGATCCAGGAAGGCGGCGGGATTAACGGCCTGCGCATGATGGGGGACACCGCCAGGCGCGCCGGCGTAACGACCACCGCGGAGATGGTCTTCGGCTTCAACGATTTCGAGCTCGAATGGAAGATGCACGTCGATGCGGTCAATGACCCTTCGTTCCCGCTGCGCATGGCGCTGGTGCCGCTCGAAAACCCGCTTTTCAAGACGCATGCGGACAAGGCCGCCGGGTTCCTGCTCGGCATGGCCAAAGAGCGCAACAACGACAAGCTTTTCCTGCACGGCATCAAGTTCCTCTCCGACGGTTCCTTCCCCGCGATGTCGTTGCGGCTCAACTTCCCGGGGTACCTCGACGGGAGCAACGGCCTGCGCAACGACGTGCCTTGGGATGAATTGCCCTCCCGGATGCTGCCGTTCTGGAAAGCCGGCATCCAGATCCACTGCCATGCCAACGGCGACGAGGCGATCGACGCCTCGCTCAATGCGCTCGCGCGATTGCAGGAAATGCATCCGCGCTTCGACCACCGCTTCACGATCGAGCACTACTGCATCAGCACGCCGGACCAGGCGCGAAGACTGAAGGCGCTCGGCGGGGTGGCGAGCGTGAACAACTATTTCGTGCATTACCGCAGCCAGTTGCACAGCGAACAAGGGTTCGGCCCCGACCGCTCCGAGGCGGTGGCGCGGCTGGGTTCGCTCGAGCGCGAAGGCGTCGTGTTCGCGCTGCATTCGGATTTCTCGCTGGTCGTGGTGCCGATGCATCCGCTCACGGCCGCCTGGGCCGCGGTGAATCGCGTGGCGCTGGACGGCAAGACCGTCATGGCGCCGGGCGAGCGCATCGGCGTGGAAAGGGCCATGCGCGCGGTGACGATCGATGCCGCCTACGTGCTCGGGATCGAGAGCAAGGTCGGCAGCCTCGAGCCCGGCAAGTTCGCCGATTTCGCGGTGCTGGAGCAGGACCCCTTCGAGGTCGACAAGATGGCGATCCGCGACATCCCGGTCTGGGGCACGGTGCTCGGTGGGAAACTGCAGCCGGCGTGAAGCGCGACCCGCAGGCTTCGGCCGAACAGGCCTGGCAGATGCTGTCGGGCTTCATCCAGGCCGCGCAGATGATCCCGAAGGCGCAGCGGGCAGCCGATGCGTCGCTGCCGCTCACGGTGATCGGCGGTTTTCTCGGCGCCGGCAAGACCACTCTGCTCAACCACCTTCTGTCGGGCGACCACGGCCTGCGGATCGCGGTGCTGGTGAACGACTTCGGGCGCATCAATATCGACTCGGCACTGATCCGGTCCCGGACCGAGGACACCATCAGCCTCGCGAACGGGTGCGCCTGCTGCACCATTGCGGGCGATCTGACAAAAACACTGCTGGCATTGGCCGCGCGCGAGGAGCCGCCGGAGGCGATCGTCCTCGAGGCTAGCGGCCTCGCGGACCCGCTGGCTATTGCGCAGGTCGCGCTCGCGAATCCCGCGCTGCGCATGGATGGCATCCTTGCCGTTGTCGATGCCGAGA
This sequence comes from Betaproteobacteria bacterium, assembly GCA_947482825.1. GTDB lineage: Bacteria > Pseudomonadota > Gammaproteobacteria > Burkholderiales > SG8-39 > SZAS-79. The sequence goes on from CANKMT010000009.1 coordinate 24,653, forward strand.
CCGCCGTGAAACTGGCCGCCGACCCGGCGTGCGGCGCGACTTTTGCAGCACAGGCTTCGGCCGCGGATCTCGTGATCCTCAACAAGACCGACCTGGTGGATGAAACCACGTTGTCCGCCGCGCGCGCGACGGTGGACGAGTTCGCGCCGGGAAAGCCGGTGATCTGCACCACGAACGCCGAAGTCCCGGCCGAGATTGTTCTCGGCATTCGCAGCAAACGCGAAATACGGGCGCTCGACGCAATGCCGAAGGACCATGCGTCTGCGTTTCGCAGCTGGAGCGCCGAGACCGGCGCGTTGCTCGATGGCACAAAACTGCGCGCGATGATGGCATCCCTGCCGCCCGGCGTGTTAAGGGCAAAAGGCATCCTCTGGCTCGCCGAAGACCGGGACCGCCGCATCGTCTTCCAGCGCGTCGGTCCGCGTTCCAGCTATTCGTCGCAGGATTGGGCGGGCGACAAGCGCTGCTCGAGCCTGGTCGTGATCGGGCCGGCGGATTGCATCGACCCGCAAACCCTTTCGCGCCAGTTCGAAGCCTGCGAGGCGAGTGGAATGCTAGGCTTGCGCCCTTCAACACCCCGCTGAATTCCGCCAAAGACTCCATGAACGCAACCGAAAAATTCCTCACCCTGCAGGAAATCGTCGCCGCCGCGCGCCGCAACCTCGCGCCCGGCCCGTGGAACTACCTCGCCGGGGCCACCGAAACAGAGACCACGATGCGCCGCAACCGGCTGGCGCTCGACTCGATCGCCTTTCGCCCGCGCGTGCTGAACGACGTCAGCAAAGTGGACTCGAAGGCGACTTTCATGGGCAAGCCGGTGCGCCTGCCTTTGATGCTCGCCCCGGTCGGCGGCATGGAGTCGTTTGCCGAGGGCGCGGCGGCCGACGCCGCCCGCGGCGCGGCGCAGTTCGGCATCCCGCAGATGCTCTCTTCGGTCTGCCAGCCCGGCCTCGAAGCGACCGCGGCCGCTGCCGGGGGCAACACCCGCGTCTTCCAACTCTATGTGCGCGGCGACGAGCCCTGGACCGACGACTGGGTGCGCCGCGCCAAGGACAACGGGTTCACGGCTTTCTGCTTCACCGTCGACAGCGCGTTCTACAGCCGGCGCGAGCGCGACATCGCGGGACGCTTCACCAAGCCGTGGCGGCCGGTGGACAACAGCGGCATGCAGTTCCAGGCGGCGCTTTCATGGGACCAGGTGCGGCGCTACAAGGCCAGGCACGACCTGCCGCTGATCCTCAAGGGCATTGCCACCGCCGAGGATGCCGAAATCGCGGTGAGGGAAGGCGTGGAAGTCGTCTACGTGTCCAACCACGGCGGCCGGCAGTTGGATCACGGATTGGGCAGCGCGGCAGTGCTGCCCGAAGTGCTCAAAGCGGTCGGCGGAAAAGCCGAAGTCTGGGTCGACGGCGGCTTCATGCGCGGCTCGGACGTGGTGAAGGCGATCGCACTCGGCGCACGCACGGTCGGCATCGGCCGTCTCATGTGCCTCGGTCTCGCCGCCGCAGGCGTGCCCGGCCTGGTGCGCACGCTGGAACTGCTTGAAGAAGAAGTGCGGATCTGCCTGGGGCTGCTTGGCGTAACTTCGTTTGCCGGCCTGACACCGCGGCACGTCACTGCAGCCGCACCCGTTTTTGCGCCCCACGTGCTGAGCGCGTTCCCCCTGCTCGAAGAATTCCCCGGCCCGCAGGAATGAAAACCGCCATCGTCAACCTTGGCCGCATCATCACCGGCGACTGGCGCGACGCGTTTGCCGCAGGCGACTCGATCCTCATGCACGATGGAAAGATCACGGCGGTCGGCAGCGTCACCGCGGCCGAAGTCGAAGCCGCCGACGTGGTCATCGACGCTGACGGCGCCACCGCGATTCCCGGCCTGATCGACTCGCAGGTGCACAACACCTTCGGCGACTACACGCCGCGCCAGAAGACGGTCGGGTTCCTCGAGAGCTATGTCCACGGCGGGGTGACCACCGCCATCAGCGCATCCGAAGTCCACGTGCCCGGCCGCCCGAAGGATCCGGAAGGCGTCAAGGCGCTCGCGGTCGCAGCGATGAAATGCTTCGAGCACTACCGGCCCGGCGGCATGCGCGTCTGGGCCGGCTCGATCATCCTCGAACCGGGGCTGGTCGAAGCGGACTTCGCCGAGATCGCGGCCAAAGGCGTCTGGCTCGCCAAGGCCGGCTTCGGCGCCGTCAAGACGCCCTACGACTACGAGCCGATGATTGCCTGGGCGCGCAAGCACGGCATGATCTCGATGGTTCATACCGGCGGCTCGTCGATCCCGGGATCGTCGGGCATCTGGGCCGACCACCTGATCAAGATCAAGCCGGATGTGTCGTTCCACGTGAACGGCGGCCCGGTGGCGATGCCGGACGCGGATTTCCCGCGCATCGTGAACGAATCCAATATCGCGCTCCAGGTCTGCACCGCGGGCAACCTGCGCACCACACTGCTTTTGGGCGACCTGGTGAGGAAGGCGGACCAGTTCGACCGCTTCCTGATCGCCACCGACACGCCCACCGGCTCGGGCATCATGCCGCTGGGCATGATGTACACGATCACGCATCTGGCGAGCCTCACGAGCATGCCGGTCGAATGGGCCATCGCTGCGGCCACGGGCAACAACGCACGCGTCTACAAGCGCAATTCGGGCTTCCTGCGAGCCGGCAAGGACGCCGACGTGGTGATCATCGACTCCTGCGTCGGCGGTTCGAAGTCCGACCCGCTCGATTCATTGAGGAACGGGGACATCGCCGCGGTCGGCGCGGTCATCACCGACGGCGTGCCGCGCTTTGTCGGCAGAAGCCGAAACACCCCGGCCCCCAATCGGCGCATTCGCGTCGCCGCCTGCCGGATCCTGCAGGACTACTCGGGCGCTGCCCACTGAAGCGACGGCCTCAGACCCGATACCCGCGCTGCTCGCCGAGGATGGTGGTGCGATAGAAGAGCCGGTGCGCGCCCTTCTCGAAATCCGACAGCGCGATGTGGATGAGGCTTCGGTTATCCCACATGATGAAGTCGCCCTTGGTCCACTTGTGCCGGTAGGTGTACAGCGGGTCGATCGTGTGGTTGAAGAGGTAGCGCACCAGCGGCTGGGACTCCTCGGCCGTCATGCCGACGAAGTGCGTGATCAAGGTCTCGGCGATGTAGAGCGCCTTCTTCCCCGTGACCGGATGCGTGAGCACCAGCGGCTGGGCCACCGGGTGATGCAGCTCGCGCAGGCGCTGGAGGACCTCAGGGCTCTTCAGTTTCTGGGTCGGCGTTGCAAGGTAGTCGTGCACCGCCCACAGCGGATCGATGACCTCCTTCATCTTGTCCGAAAGCGAGTCGTAGGCCGCGACCGTGTTCGCAAACAGCGTGTCGCCCCCCACGTCGGGCACCACCTGGCAGTGAAAGAGCGAGCCCATCGCCGGATGCAGCGTGTAGGAAAGATCCGAGTGCCAGTGCCGCCCGACGTTCTCGCTCGCCGAAGGCTTGCCGTTCACCGGGATCGTGCTGACCATGAAAATCTCGTCGTACTGCGGGTGGCGGAAAGGCTCCAGCGCCTCGTGCTTGTCGAGTTCCCCGAACCTGCGGCTGAACTCGATGTGCTGATCGGGGGTCATTTGCTGGCCGCGCATCAGCACGAGGCCCTGCTCGTTCCAGACCTTCCAGATTTCCGCGATGGTCGCGTCGTCGATCGGCGCGGAAAAATCGATCCCGGTGATCTCGACGCCGAATTTGTTGGTTAGTCGCCTGGTCTGCAGTGCCATGTCCCGCTCCGCTTGCCGAAGGCGCCATTGTCTCCCGGAAGCGCGCGTATCGGCAGCGGCAAATACGGCGTTAGAATCGACACGCGAAACAGTGGAACAACATCGAACAAGGGAGAGCTCATGAAACTACCAGTCAAGAGATGGCTCACGATCATCGACCAGACGGAAGGTCCCCGAGGCGAGCCCCCGCTGCGCAAGGTCGCCATCGTGGCCGTGATTGAGAACCCGTGCGCCGGGCGATACGTGAAGAACCTAATGCCGATGACGATGGCCAGCGTCCAGTTGGGTGCCCTCATGGCGGAAAAAGCTGTTCATGCGATGCAACCCCACGCGGCGATGGGTGTCGGCAAAGGCGGCGTGGCCGGCCTCGCGGGCGAACAGGAGCACGTCAACGCCCTCCTCACCACGGAGTTCGCGGTGCCGGTGCGCGAAGCGCTCGGCGGCGGCAAGGCGTGGATCTCGTCGATGACCAAGCGGGGCGGCCCCGGCACCACGATCGACATCCCTTTCAACCACAAGGATGCGCTCTACGTGCGTTCGTTCTATGACGGCATGACCATCACGCTGCACGACGCGCCGGCGGAGGACGAGATCGCCCTGATCCTGTGCCTGGCGAACCGCGGCCGCATCGGTGCACGCGTCGGCGGCCTGCGACCCGAGAACGTGAAGGGCGTGGACGGACTGACGTAAAGAACCGCGGCGAGCGGCCCAAGGCGAACCAATGCTGCCATTTTTTCGCCCGGGCCCGCGCCGATATTGGCTCTCCGGTCGAAATGCTGCCATCAGACCGCGGCGGTGACGATGATCTCCACGAGGATTTCGGGCGCGGCAAGCGGGCATTCGGCGGTGGCGCGCGTCGGCGCGTTGCCCGGTGAAACCCAGGCGTCCCAGACCTCGTTCATGCCGGCGAAGTCGTCCTTGATGTTCTTCACCCAGATCTGCGCGGTCAGCAGGCGGCTCTTGTCGGTGCCGATCTCGGCCAGGCGCGCATCGATGCGCTTGAGCACGTCGCGCGTCTGCGCGCGGATGTCCGGCGCCTTTTCCGCCGCGGTGGTCCCGGCGAGGTAGGCCACGCCGTTGTGGATGACTGCGCGGCTCATGCGCGCGCCGGTTTCAATGCGCTTGATTTCGGCCACTAGGTGCTCCGTTTCGTTGAACGTGCGTTTGGTCAGACTTCGGGGAGGCGACAGGGACTCGAAAATCGATCAGGCGAATTGGTTCTTGAGCGCGGCCTCTCCGCGCCACATCCGCTCCAGGTTCTCCATCAGCAGGTCGAGAATGTTGTCCTCGTACTTGCGCGTTTCGCCGGCGGTGTGCGGAGTGATCAGCACGTTGGGGATCTCCCACAGCGGCGAAGTCGCGGGCAGCGGCTCTTCCCACACGCAGTCCAGGCCTGCGCCGGCAATCCGCTTTGCCTTGAGCGCCTCGAGCAGCGCGGGCTCGTTCACCACCTTCCCGCGCGCCACGTTAATCAGATAGGCCGAGGGCTTCATCGCCGCCAGCGCTTTCGCGTCGATCAGGTTTTCGGTCTTCGGCGTCAGCGGGCAGGTCAGCGCGACGAAATCCGCCTCCGGCAGCACCGAAAGCAGGTCGCCCTCGCCCACCACGCGGTCGGCTGCGCCTGCGCCCTTGGTCACGTCGCGCTTGGTGCCGATGACCTTCATGTCGAAGGCCTTGGCCAGCGTTGCCAGCCGCGAGCCGATGCGGCCCATGCCGACGATGACCAGCGTCTTGCCGCCGAGTTCGTCCTCGCGTTTGGAGATGTCGCCGATCATGCCGCGCCACTTCTTCGCGGCCTGGTTGTCGCGCGCCTCGGGGATCAGGCGCGCCATCGAGAGGATCAGCGTGATCGCATGCTCGGCCACCGCGCGCTCGTTCGAGCCCTGCGCGCTTGCGACGCGGATGCCCGCCGCCTGCAGCGCGTCCTTGCCGTATTGGTCAGTCCCCGCGCTGATCGACTGGATGAAAGCGAGCTTTGGCGAGACCGGGATGAACTCATTGCGCCAGAGACCCGAGCACACCACCACGTCGGCCTCGGCAATGCGCGCCTTGAGATCGTCGAGATTGCGCACCTCGAACGCATTGATGCCGGTGTTGCGCACCGCGAACCGCTCGCCCATGCGGTAGGCCACGTGCGCGAAGCAGATCGTGAGTTTTTCCTTAGGGGGCAGCGCTCGTGCAGGCATGGCTTCTCTTGTGGTTAATTGGGGCCGTTAATTGGGGCCAGGCTCGATTTTACTGGCGAGCGCGCGCTGGCGCGCGGCGATCAGTTGCCCGAGGCTTTCCTTGCGGCTGCGCGGCGGCGCCGAGCTGCGCTTGGCGGCCACGTAGTCCGGGTCGCCGAACCGCTCGAGCAATTGCTGGTAGGCCGCGTGCATCCCGGCGTCGAACTCGTGTTCCCGGCCTTCGGTGTCACGCGCCGGATGCGCAGGGTACAGCGTGAGGCAGGCGAGGTAGCCGGCCGGCACCGGGATGTTCGCGTTGTGCGTACGGCCGCTCTTCATCAGGCCGGGGAGGAGATGCGTGTGCGGCCCGTCCGGCGAGACCCCGTCGCGCGGAGGAATCGGATTGCTGACCTCGATGCGCGCCGTGCGCGATTCCACGACTCGCACCGGGCCGGCGGCGGCGACGGCGGCTCCCAGCAAGGGGTCTTCGAGTAGCGACCGCCCCCGGGCGCCGCGCAGCAGGCCGATCAGCGCGCCGTCGGAGGTGCGCACGCAGAAATTGATGCTGCGCCGGCCCAACCCGAGGTCGAAAAGGATCTCGTCGCGCGCCTCGGGAAAGATCGCATCGCGGTCGGGCCCGAGTTCGGCGATGCTGGTGCGCCGGTCCATCGATGCAACGTCCTCCGGCAGGCAGAAGGCGATGCCATGGTTCCAGTGCCGCGGGTTCGGGCTGGGCGTTTCGTACGCCAGGACGCGAACACCGGCGTGCGGTGTGACGCGGATCGCCCCGCCCTGGGTGCGGGCCGTCCACCCGTCACCAATTACGTTTGTGAATGCGCCCTGATGGAACTCAGCGAGCACGCCGAACTCGCCCACGCTCCAACTGCTGGTAGGTTCGCCAAGGTGCTCCACGACAAGTTGGTCTGCGTCCGGCTCTTTTTCCATGTCGTCCGGATGCTAATACACTTCCGGGCTTCGGATCCTGCCCCCCCCCGAATCGGCCCTTTCCTCCCGCCTTGCAGATGAGGCACAATCGCCGATGCACGATTCGAGTGCAGGCAGCGAATAAATAGTGCGCCGTTACGCGTGCGACGGGACCCGGCTCCTCTGGGAAGCCCCCGCCGAAGGGGCGGCACGGTGCTTGCTGTGTTGGCTTAATCAAATCAGGTGCCCTTTTCGGCACTTACCCAAGGAGGTCAGTTCATGAAGCAGAAACACCGTATTGCCCTTGCGGCAGCAATGGCGATTGCGCTCGGGACGCCGCTCACTGCTGCGGCGCAAGGGACGCTGCGGATCGCGATGACCGCGGCCGATATCCCGAAAACCAACGGGCAGCCCGACCAGGGATTCGAGGGCAACCGCTTCACCGGGATTCCGCTCTTCGATGCGCTCACGCAATGGGATCTTTCCTCCGCCGACAAGCCCAGCGTGTTGATCCCGGGCCTGGCCACATCGTGGTCGGTCAACGACAAGGACCGCACCAAGTGGACTTTCAAGCTGCGTCCTGGCGTCAAATTCCATGACGGCAGCAACCTGAATGCCGACTCGATCGTCTGGAACGTCGAGAAAGTGCTCAACAAGGACGCCCGCCACTTCGCGCCCGACCAGATCGGCGTGACCGTGTCGCGGATGCCCAACCTCGTCTCGGCGCGCAAGATCGACGACCTCACGGTCGAGCTCACGACCAAGGAGCCCGACAGCTTCCTGCCGATCAACCTCACCAACCTCTTCATCGCCTCGCCGGCCCATTGGCAGAAGAAATGGGATGCGCTCGGAAGCGTCACCGACAACGCCGAGCGCGCCAAGCAGGCATGGGCGGCTTTTGCGGCTGACGCCTCGGGCTCAGGCCCGTTCAAGATGGCCCGCTTTTCGCCTCGCGAGCGCGTCGAGTACGTGAAGAACGAAGCCTACTGGGACCCGAAGCGGAAATCCAAGCTCGACCGCGTGGTGCTCCTGCCGATGCCCGAGGCCAGCGCGCGCACCGCCGCGCTCCTCTCCGGCCAAGTCGACTGGATCGAGAACCCGGCGCCGGACGCGGTGCCGCAGATCAAGCAGAAGGGTTTCGTCATCACCCAGAACGCTCAGCCGCACGTCTGGCCGTGGCAGTTTTCTTTCGCGGAAGGTTCACCTTGGCTCGACAAGCGCGTGCGCCATGCCGCCAACCTGTGCGTCAATCGCGAAGAACTCAAGTCCGCGCTCGGTGGCTTCATGGAAGTTCCGAAAGGCACCGTCCCGCCGGGGCATCCATGGTGGGGCAACCCCAAGTTCGATATCAAGTACGACCTGGCGGCCGCGCAGAAGCTCATGACCGAAGCGGGTTTCGGCCCGAACAAGCGCCTCAAGGTGAAAACCATCACCTCGGCCTCGGGTTCGGGACAGATGCAGCCCGTGCCGATGAACGAGTTCCTGCAGCAGGGCCTGCGCCAGTGCTACTTCGACGTCGAACTCGAAGTGATCGAATGGAACGCGCTGTTCACCAACTGGCGCGAGGGCGCCAAGGACCCGAAAGCGCGCGGCGCCAACGCCACCAACGTCACGTTCGCGGCGATGGACCCGTTCTTCGCCATGGTGCGCTTCACCTCGTCGAAGACGGTGCCGCCGGTGTCCAACAACTGGGGCTACTTCGTGAGCCCCGAGTTCGACGACCTGATCGCCAAGGCGCGCAACACGTTCGACGACAAGGGCCGCGACGCAGCGCTCGCGCGGTTGCATGCGCGCATCGTCGAGGAGGCGCCGTTCCTGTGGGTCGCGCACGACGTGGGTCCGCGGGCCATGAGCACAAAGGTCAAAGGCGTGGTCCAGCCCAAGAGCTGGTTCATCGACCTGGCGCCGGTCACTGTCCAGTAAAGCGTCGTTCGAGCGGCCCGGAAAGCCCGATGGTCTGCGTCGCCGGCGTGGCGGCGCAGGCGTCGCGGGGCTTGCCGGCGTTCGCGAGGACGAGAGCCTCGGCGGCAGCCACCGCCTCGCGCACCGGATCCACCAGCGGAACCGGCACTCGCGGCGCAACCGCATCCGCAAGCCCCGCGAGCCCGGCGCCACCGAGGATCACGCATTGCGCGCCCTCCCGATGAACAGCTTCATTGCAGGCCCGCGCAAGCAGGGCGATCGCCCCTTGCGGATCGCGCGCGATGTCGCCGCCGGAGGGCGCCACCGTACGCACCGAGGCAAGCTTGTCCGAGAGCCCGAGTGCTGCCACGAACTCCTCGAGCATCGGGCCCCAGCGCTCGCCCCCGGTGACGATCGAAAAACGACCGGTCTGCGCCGCGCGCAGGCAGGCGGCTTCGGCGAAGCCCACCACCGGCTGGGTGGCCATCTCGCGAAGCGCAGCCAGCCCCGGGTCTCCGAAGCACGCAAGGATCACCGCGTGCGCATCGGCACCGTGTTCCGCATAAGCGTCCAGAGCCGCATGCGCGGCCACCGCCGATGCAGCGCGCGACACGATGTATCGCGCGCCAAAGCGCCCCGTCGCCCCGAGGACTTGCGTGCCCAGGGAAGCGAATCGGCGCGCGTGCTGCACGACGAGCCCGGTGATTTCGGGCGAGGTATTGGGATTGATCATGAGCAGTCTCATCTCGGCCTCTTCGCTGTGGCGTTTTCGGTAGAGTAGTGCCCCCGGACGCGACGCGCCAGACCACCCATCCCAGATGTTCACCTACGCCGCCAAGCGGGTTCTGATGACCATGCCGATCATGATCGGCGTGTCGCTGGTGTGTTTCGCGCTCGTGCACCTCGCGCCGGGCGACCCGCTCATTTCGGTCCTGCCGCCGGACGCTTCCCAGGCCATCAAGGACCAGCTCATGGTCCTGTACGGCTTCGACCGGCCGTACTACGAGCAATTCCTGCGCTGGCTGGTGCGCGCCGTCCAGGGCGATCTCGGAACGTCGATTCGAACCGGCCGCCCGGTGGCCGCCGAGATCTTCAAGGCGGTGGGCAACACTCTCATGATCGCCACGCTTGCAACTTTCATCGGCTTTGTGCTTGGCACCTTCTTTGGCTTTGTCGCCGGCTATTTCCGCGGGTCGTGGCTGGACAAGCTTGCCTCGGCCGCCGCGGTGTTCGGCGTATCCGTGCCGCACTACTGGCTGGGCATGATTCTCGTGATCGTCTTCGCCGTCCAGCTCGGCTGGCTGCCCCCCACGGGTGCAGGACCGGGCGGATCTGAGGACTGGCGCTGGAACTGGGTGCATGTGCAGCACCTGATCCTGCCCGCAGTGACCATGTCCGTCATTCCCATGGGCATCATTGCGCGCACGGTGCGCGCGCTGGTGGCCGAGATCCTGTCGCAGGAATTCATTGCCGGCCTGCGCGCCAAGGGACTGCCCGAACTGGGCGTGTTCCGCCACGTGGTGAAGAACGTGGCGCCTACCTCGCTTGCAGTCATGGGCATCCAGCTCGGTTACCTGCTCGGCGGCTCGATCCTGATCGAAACCGTGTTCGCATGGCCCGGCACCGGGCTGCTGCTGAACGACGCGATCTTCCAGCGCGACCTGCCGCTCCTGCAGGGCACGATCCTCGTCCTCGCGTTGTTTTTCGTCGCGCTCAACCTCGTGGTCGACGTGTTCCAGAGCGCGCTCGACCCGCGGATCCAGCGCGCATGAGCGCCGTGCCCGACGGCGTAGTCGCCGGGGTTGCAATAGCCCGCTCACCCGGCTATTGGGTGACCGTGCTGTGGCGTTTTTCGCGCGACCCGTTCGCCGTGGTTGCGGCGCTCGTGGTGCTCGGATTGATCGCAATGGCGGTGTTTGCGCCGTGGCTCGCGCCACAAGATCCGTTCCATGGCATGTCATTGCGCCGCCTGCGTCCGCCGGGCTCGGAGGGCTATCCGCTGGGCACCGACGAGCTCGGGCGCGACATGCTCTCGCGACTCATCTACGGCGCGCGCATCTCGCTCTTCATGGGCATCGTGCCTGTGTTCGCGGCGCTGGCGGTCGGCGCGTCCATTGGCATCGTGGCCGGCTATGTCGGCGGCTGGACCAACACGGTGCTGATGCGCACCATGGACGTCTTCTTCGCCTTCCCGTCGGTGCTGCTCGCGGTGGCGCTCGCCGGCGCCCTCGGCCCCGGCATCCTCAACAGCATGCTCGCGCTCACGCTCGTGTTCGTGCCGCCGATTGCGCGCGTCGCCGAAAGCGTTACTACGGGTGTGAGGACACGCGACTACGTCGAGGCCGCCAAGGCAAGCGGCGCCGGCGCGCTGATCATCATCCGCAAGCAGGTGCTCGGCAACGTGCTCGGGCCGATCTTCGTTTACGCAATGAGCCTGATCGCAGTCTGCATGATCCTCGCCTCGGGCCTGTCTTTCCTCGGCCTGGGCGTCAAGCCGCCGCAACCGGACTGGGGCCTCATGCTCAATACGCTGCGCACTGCAATCTATACCCAGCCGCTGCTCTGTGCCCTGCCCGGCCTGATGATTTTCATCACCTCGATCTCCTTCAACCTGATGACCGACGGGCTCAGATCGGCAATGGACATCAAGGCTTGAGCCCCCAATGACCGCCCTCCTCGAAGTCCGCGGCCTGGTCAAGAACTTCCCGGTGAACACCGGCGTCTTCGGCCGTCCGAAAAGTTTTGTTTCGGCCGTCGACCACCTCGATTTCGACCTGCACGAGGGAGAGACGCTGGGGCTGGTCGGCGAATCCGGCTGCGGCAAGTCCACCACCGCGCGCCTGCTGATGCACCTGGTCGCACCGACCGCGGGCACGATCCGCTTCGAGGGCCGCACCGTGGGGACGAGCGAGCTGCCGCTGAAAGCGTTTCGCCGCCAGGTGCAGATGGTGTTCCAGGACAGCTACGCCTCGCTCAATCCGCGCCTGACGGTGGCCGAATCGGTCGCTTTCGGACCGCTGGTGCACGGCGTGTCCCGCGACGAAGCCGCGGCGCGCGCGAATTCCCTGCTCGAACGCGTCGGCCTGGACCCGGCGCGATTCGCCGGCCGGTTCACGCACGAGTTGTCCGGCGGGCAGCGCCAGCGCGTCAACATTGCGCGCGCCCTTGCGCTGCAGCCGCGCGTGCTGATCCTCGATGAGGCGGTGTCCGCGCTGGACAAATCGGTGGAGGCGCAGGTGCTCAACCTGCTCCTCGACCTGAAGGAAGAATTCCATCTCACCTACCTTTTCATCAGCCACGACCTCGAAGTGGTGCGCTTCATGGCTGCGCGGGTGCTGGTGATGTACCTCGGACGCGTCGCCGAACTCGGGGCCACCGAGGCGCTCTATACCGGCAGCCGCCACCCTTACACGACGGCGCTTCTGGGCTCGCTGCTCTCGATGGACCCGGATCATCGCGCCGAGTCGGCGCCGATCGCGGGCGATCCGCCGAACCCGATCGACCCGCCGGCCGGATGCCGCTTCCACACACGCTGCAGCTTCGCCGAGCCGGTGTGCTCAAGCCGGGTGCCCGTCCTGACCCCGCTCGGCAGCGCTCACTCGGTCGCCTGCCACATGAGCGAGCCCGGCTCCGGTCATGGATGCGCACCCCAGAGGGCGGCATGACGGGCGTGGCCGAACCGGTCCTGGACATCCGCAACCTACGCGTCACTTTCACCGGCGGCGCAAAGCCGGTGAACGCGGTGGACGGCGTGGACCTGTCGATCGAGCGCGGCGAGGTCGTGGCCCTGCTCGGCGAATCCGGCTCCGGCAAAAGCGTGACGCTGCGCTCCATCCTGCGCCTGCATCCGGCGAAAAGGACACGCATGGAAGGCGCGATCCACGTGGCCGGCACCAACGTAATGGCGCTCGAAGGCGGGGCGCTGACGGATTTCCGCGGCAAGGGCGCATCGATGATTTTCCAGGAGCCGATGCTGGCCCTCGATCCGGTGTACACGCTCGGCGAGCAGATCATCGAGGCGATTCTGCGGCATGAAAATATTTCAACTTCCGAAGCGCGCCGCCGCGCGCTCGACTGGTTCGAGCGGGTGCGCATCCCGAGCCCCGAGCGCCGGCTCGACACCTACCCGCACGAGATGTCCGGCGGCATGCGCCAGCGCGCGATGATCGCGCTGGCGCTCGCGTGCAACCCGAAACTGCTGCTGGCCGACGAGCCGACCACCGCGCTGGATGCTACCGTCCAGGTCCAGATCCTGCTCCTCCTGCGCGACCTGCAGCGCGAACTCGGCCTGTCGATGCTGTTCGTCACGCACGACATCGGCGTCGCCGTCGAAGTCGCCGACCGCATCGCGGTGATGTACGCCGGGCGCATCGTGGAGATCGGCTCGGTGCGCGACGTGATCCGCTCGCCGCGCCATCCGTATACGCTGGGCCTCCTGTCGACACGCCCGCACGGCGGGCGACTCTCGGGCAACCGCCTGCCCACGATTCCGGGTTCTCCGCCGGACCTCGCAAACCTGCCGCCGGGCTGTGCATTTGCGATGCGCTGTGCACTCGCTGCGGATGCCTGCCGCATTGCAGCCCCCGAAGCCGTCGAGGTGGGTCCCGGGCATCAGGCACGCTGCGTGCGCACGGCCGAGACCGCGCGACCCGCGGGTGCCCCAGCAGGTGTATCCGCATGAGCCGCAAGCCTCCCGGCACCGCCTATCCCCGCGATCTCGCCGGCTACGGCCCGCGTCCACCCCACGCAGGCTGGCCCGGCAAGGCTCGCGTCGCCGTGCAGTTCGTGCTCAATTTCGAAGAGGGCGGCGAGAACTCGGTGCTGCACGGAGACGCGGGTTCCGAGCAGTTTCTCTCGGACATCATCGGGGCACCGGCCTACCCTGCGCGCCACCTGTCGATGGAATCGCTATTCGAATACGGCTCGCGTGTCGGCGTCTGGCGCATCCTGCGCGAATTCGAGCGGCGCGGCCTGCCGCTCACGGTGTTCGGCGTGTCGATGGCGCTGGAGCGCAATCCCGAAGTCGCGGCGGCCTTCGACGAACTCGGGCACGAGATCGCCTGCCATGCCTTGCGCTGGATCCACTATCAGGAGATGGACGAGAAAACCGAGCGCCTGCACCTGCGCAAGGCAACCGAAATCATCCGCCGCATGACGAACGGGCGCTGGCCGCTGGGCTGGTACACCGGCCGCGACAGCCCGAACACGCGCCGCCTGCTGGTCGAGCATGGCGGCTACGAATACGACTCCGACTATTACGGCGACGAGTTGCCCTTCTGGACTCGCGTCGACGCAGGCAACGGCAAACCGGTCCAGCACCTGATCGTGCCGTACACGCTGGATGCGAACGACATGCGCTTCGCATCGCCGCAGGGCTTCAACACGGCCGACCACTTTTACGCCTACCTGAAGGACACTTTCGACGTGCTCTGGCAAGAAGGCAAGGAAACGCCCCGCATGATGTCGATCGGCATGCACTGCCGCCTGCTCGGCCGTCCGGGACGCTTTCGCGCTCTGCAGAAATTCCTCGACCACATCGAGAAGCACGACCGTGTTTGGGTGTGCCGCCGGATCGACATCGCGAGGCACTGGAAGAAAAAGTTTCCGCCGGCCGCCGCCTGACGGGCGGGCCCCTAGCGTCCGCCCGCCAGCAGGTCGATGAACGCGGAGGGCTCGACTTCGCCCTTGCCTTCGGCCACCAGAAGCCGAAAGCGCTCCACCGCCGCGCGGGCCATCGGCAGCGGCACGCCGGCTTCCTCGGCCACGGCGACGGCGTTCAATAGATCCTTGAGCATCACATTGACCGTGCCAAGCGCCGGCTCATAGTTGCGCGAGGCCATACGCGGGCCGAACACCTGCATCGGCTTGGAGTCCGCGAACCCGCCCTTGAGCGCTTCGGGAATCTTCGATGCGTCCACGCCCGCCGCCTCGGCCAGCCTCAGCGCTTCGGCAATCACCGGGAAAAGGCTCGCGACGATGATCTGGTTGGCGAGTTTGGTCACCTGCCCGGCGCCCGAATCGCCCATGCGTGTGAAGCGGCTCGCTAGCTCCGCGATCAGCGGCCGCACGAATTCGATGTGCTCGGACTTGCCGCCGGCCATGATCGCGAGCGTACCCTGCTCCGCGCCGACGGTGCCTCCGGAGACCGGGGCGTCGATATACCCGACGCCTTTTTCCGCAAGCTGCGCGGCATATTCTTTCGCCGCTTTGGGAGCGATGCTCGAGAAGTCGATGACGATCTTGCCATCGGCGGCGCCCTCGGCAACGCCGCCCGCGCCGAACAGAACGTCGTTCACCGAATTCTGGTCGGTCACGCATATCATCACGATGTCAGCGAAGCGCGCCACCTCGGCGGGCGAGTCCTTCGCAATCGCACCTTTGTCCGTCACGGGGGCGAGCTTTTCTCTGCTGCGGTTCCAGACCGCGACTTTGTAGCCGGCCGCGAGAAGACGCAACGTCATCGGCTTGCCCATGAGGCCGATACCGATGAAACCGAGTTTAGGCTGGCTCATGCTTTCTTTCCCCCGCTATGCGTGACCGCGCCGAGATTCGCCGGCCCGACCAGTGCGGCGTACTTTTCCAATGCCCCTGAAAGCGGCTCGCGCTTCGGAGGCCGCCAGGCTTTTCTGCGCTTTGCGAATTCGGCCTCGGAGATCTCCAGCGTGAGTTTCCCGGCCTTCGCGTCGATCGCGATGACATCACCGTTCTTTACCAGTGCCAGCGGCCCGCCCACACCGGCCTCGGGCGACACATAGCCGATCATCATGCCCCGCGTTGCCCCGGAGAAACGCCCGTCGGTGAGCAGCGCGACCTTCTCGCCCATGCCCTGCCCGTAGATCAACGCGGTAACGCCCAGCATCTCGCGCATGCCCGGCCCCCCTTTCGGGCCTTCGTAGCGGATCACCAGCACATCGCCCTCGGAGTACGAGCGTGCGGCCACCACCGCAGCGCAGTCCTCCTCGCAATCGAAGACCCGCGCGCGGCCGGCGAACTTGAGGTTCTTGAGCCCGGCCACCTTGATCAGGGCGCCGTCCGGCGCGAGATTGCCCTTGAGCACCACCAGCCCGCCGGTGTTCATGATCGGTTCCTTCCGCACAACCTCGCCGTCGGCACCGGGATGGTCGGAGAGCTCCTGCTCGAGCGTCGTGCCGAAGATCGTCAGGCAGTCGCCATGCAGCGCGCCGCGCTCGAGCAGCACCCTGAGCACGTTGTAGACGCCGCCGACCGCATGCAGGTCCTTGGCGAGGAAGCGCCCGCCGGGCTTCATGTCGGCGATCAGCGGCGTCTTCTTCGAAATGCGCGCAAGGTCGTCGAGCGAGAACTGGATGCCCGCCTCGTGCGCGATGGCTGGGATATGCAAACCCGCGTTGGTCGAACCTCCGGTGGCGGCCACCGCGGCGCAGGCATTCTCGAGGCTCTTTTTCGTCACCAGGTCCCGCGGCAGCGGGCCGCCGGTGCGCAGCAATTCCATGACCACGCGACCCGCTTCGCGCGCGGTCGCGGCGCGTTCCTTCGCCATCGCCGGCATTGTGGCCGAGCCCGGCAGCGCGAGGCCCAGCGTCTCGGACACCATTGCCATTGTGTTTGCCGTGAACTGGCCCGGGCACGATCCGAGCGTCGGCAGGCACACGCGCTCGAGCTGGTCGAGCTCGGATTGCTGCATGTCGCCGGCCATCACCGCGCCCACCGCCTCGAATGTGTCGAGCACGGTGACGTCGCGCCCCTTGTAGCGGCCCGGCGAGGCCGACCCGCCGTACATGAAGACCGAAGGCAGGTTGAGCCTGACCATGGCCATCATCATGCCGGGCAGCGTCTTGTCGCAGCCCGCGAAGGTCACGAGCGCGTCATAGGCGTGGCCGCGACAGACCGCCTCGACCCCGTCGGCGATGATTTCACGCGAGGCAAGCGAGAATTTCATGCCCGCATGGCCCATCGACATCGAATCGGCCACCGCAATCGACGCGAAATCGAACGGCACCCCGCCCCACTCCTTGACCGCGACGCAGGCTTCGCGCGCGAGCTCGCCCAGCTTCGCGTTGCACGGAGTCACCCGCCCGTCCGTGCTGGCAATGCCGACGAAAGGCTTGGCGATGTCCTCGTCCGTCAGGCCGAGGCCACGCAGGAAGGCGCGATGCGGCGCGCGGTCCAGGCCTTCGACTGTGATGCGCGAGGGCAGGTTCTTGAACGGCGGCGGCTTCGCGCCCGGTCTCGCCCTAGCCATCGGGTTTCCCGGCCGGCCCGTCATGCGTGCAATCGTTCAAGACGACCTCTCCTCGATGTATTCGGCGATGATTTCTTCGATGCTTGCGCTGTGCTTGAAGCCGAGCCTTGCGGCCCGAGCCGAGAAAGTGGACTTTGCAACCAAATCCATGAGCGCCTGCGCTGCCGGATCCGGTTCGAAGCGTACTTTACCAATCTGGCTGCCGCGCCCAGCGGCTTTTCGCACCGCATCGAGCATCGCCTGCGCCGAGACTGGGATGCCCGTCATGACCAGCGTGCGGTCGGACCCGAAGTCCGCCGCCGGAACCTGGCTCGCATGGATCAGCGACTCGACCACGCGCGTGACCGACACGCACGCCATTCGTGTGAGCGGATTGACCGGGCAGGTGTAATCGCGACCGGCCAGCGGCTCGCGGATGATCGCACTCGACCAACCCGAGACGGCGGTATTGGCCGCTCCCGGCCGCACGAGCACCGTGGGCAGGCGCAAGCAACGGCCGTCCACGAAGTTGCGGCGCGAGTAGTCGTCGATCATCACTTCGCACATCAGCTTTTGCGCGCCGTAGGAAAGGCGCGGCGCGGGCCGCGTGTCGTCGGTCACTTCGAGATTGGCGCCGCGATAAACCGCAATCGACGAAGTGAACACGAATTTCGGGCAGCGCCCCGCGAGGCGCGCCGCCTCCAGAAGATCACGCGTGGCATCGAAGTTGACCTTCATGCCGAGCTCGAAATTCTGCTCCGCCCCGCCGGAGACGAGCGAAGCGAGGTGGAAGATGGCGTCGATGCCCGCATCCACCACCGATCTCGCCATCGGCGCATACGCGAGGTTGCCGGTGACCGCCTCGACCTTGGCGTGCGGGGCAGGCGGTTCGGACTGGTCGACCGCGATGATGCTTTCCACATCGGCACGCCGGGCGAGCGCCTCGACAAGCGCCGCGCCGATGAAGCCGGCCGCGCCGGTCACAAGGATTTTCATTCCGGGATTATCCCAGACTGTGCTAAAACGCCGGGGTCCGAAGGGAGAACTTTCATGCGAATCGAGTCAGGAAAACTGGTCAAGGGCATCGCCGCGCTGCTCGCCTGCTGCGCCACGCTTCAGGCCTCTGCGCAAAGCTATCCGGCCAAGCCGGTGAAAATCATCGTGCCGTTCGCCGCGGGCGGCCCGGCCGACATCTACGCGCGCTTTGTCGGCCAGAAACTGCAGGAGGTGCTCGGCCAGTCGTTCGTGATCGAGGACCGGCCCGGCGGAGGCTCCATCATCGGCACCGATGCTGTGGCGAAGTCCCCGGCCGACGGCTACACGCTGCTCATGATGTCGAACACGCACACCGTGAACGAATCGCTGATCCGCGTGAAGCCTTTCGAACTGCTGCGCGATTTCGCTCCGGTGTCGCCGGTGAACTACTCGGACCTCGTGCTCGTCGTGCACCCCTCGGTCCAGGCCAATTCGCTCAAGGAACTGATCGCGCTGGTGAAGTCCAAGCCCAAGGCGCTCAACTACGCCTCATCGGGCCCCGGCACGCCGTATCACATGGCCGGCGAACTGTTCAAGGCGATGGCGGGCCTGGACATCGTCCACGTGCCTTACAAAGGCAGCTCGGGCGCGCGCACCGACATCCTCGGCGGGCAGGTCCAGATGATGTTCGACGCAATCACGACGATGGCGCCGAACGTGCGCGCCGGCAAGCTCAAGGCTTTCGGCACTACCGGCAAGGTCCGCTCGCCGGTGCTCCCGGACGTGCCGACTGTTTCCGAGGCGGGCGTGCCCGGCTACGAAGCGGTGATCTGGCTCGGCCTCATGGCCCCGATTGCGACGCCCAAGCCGATCGTCGAACGCCTGAACACCGAGATCCGCAAGATCGTGAACAACGCCGAGGTCAAGGAGGCCTGGGCCAAACAAGGTGCGGCGCCGATGAACATGTCGACCGATGAGTTCGGCCAGTTCATGCGCGAGGACATCGCCAAGTGGGCGAACGTCGTGAAGATTTCGGGGGCGAAAGTCGATTGATGATGCTGGATATCCTCAGCGCCGGCGCGGCCAAGGCCGTGGTGATTTCCGCCGCCGCCGACATCGGAGTCACGCCCGGCGGCGCATTCGGCGCGGTCGGCGCGATGCAGGACAAACTGCTTGCAGGCGAGCCTTGCGACGTCATCGTGCTGACGCGCCCGATGATCGAAGCGCTGGCCGAATCGGGCCGCGTGGTGCCCGAAACCCTCGCGGACCTCGGGCAGGTGAAGACCGGGGTGGCGGTCAAGAAGGGCACGCCGCGGCCGAACGTGAACCGTGCCGAAACGCTGGCCTCGGCCCTGCTCGGCGCCGACGCGATCTATGTGCCGGACATGAAGAAATCGACCGCCGGCATGCACGTCGCAGGAATGCTCGGCCAACTCGGGATCGCCGCGGAAGTTGCCGAGCGCATCAAGGAGTTCCCGAACGGCGCGGCCGCGATGCGCGCCATGGCCGATTCCCCGGGCCTGTATGCCATTGGCTGCACGCAGGTGTCGGAGATCCTCTACACCGAAGGCGCCGACCTCGTGGGAGCCTTGCCGGACGAATTCGAGTTGTCGACGCTCTATTCGGCCGCGGCCTGCACGGGCGCCGCAAACGCGACGGCTGCCCGCAATTTCGTCCTCTTCCTGACCGGGGAATCGACCACGCGCATGCGCAGGAAGGCCGGCTTCGAGACCTGAACGCGATGCGGGCCGATGGCAGCATTTTCCCCGGAGAACCAATAACGGCGCGGGGTTCAGACGGAAATTGGCAGTATTAGCTTGCCACCCGCGCGGCCACGGCCGCCGGGCTCGCTGCGGCACGCTCGCAGGTATTGCCAACGTCGCTTACCGTCGCGCGATGCATGTCGCGCTTCCAACGGCGCTCGTCGTAATCCGTCCCGCGATGCAGGGTACAACGGTTGTCCCACATCACCAGGTCGTTCAACCGCCAGCGGTGCGAGTAGACGAACTGCCGCTGGGTGGCATGCGCCATGAGCTCCTCGAGCAGTTGCGTGCTCTCGGCCTCGGGCAGGCCCATCACGCGCATCGCGTGCGAGGCCGTGTAGAGCGAACGCCGGCCGGTCTCCGGAATCGTGCGCACAAGCACCTGCAAGGCGGGCGGCAACGCAGCGCGCTCGCGGTCCGTGTAGTCGGTGAATCCGAGCTTGGCGCGCGAATGGAAGATCGAGTGCTCGACGGTCAGGCCCGCGATGCGGTCCTTCGTCGCCTGCGGCAGCGCCTCCCACGCTGCGCGCAGGTCCGCGAACTGGGTGTTCCCGCCGATCGGCGCGATGGCTCGCCCGTAGAGCAGCGAAGCGCGCGCCGGCACGTGGCGGAAGATGCTGTCGGTGTGCCACAGCCGGTTGGCGAGGCCCGACAGGCGCTTCCTGCTGCCGGCGGCGAGGATCTCGTCGTTGTGGTCGAGGTTGGACACATCCGAAATCCGGCCGTCGATGCGGTCCTGCTTGACCTCCTCGGCGTAGGAATTGATGTTCGGCTCCATCGGACCGAAAACCTGGGCGAACGCCACGTGCTGGTTGGAGGTGAGTTCCTGCGCCGGGAACACCAGAACGGCATATTTCCAGAACGCCTGCTTGATCGCTTCGCGGTCCTCGGCCGATAGCGGTTTCGCGAGGTCCACGTCGCCGATTTCGGCGGCGAAGTCTGCGTAAACCGGATAGATGGTGATCGCCATGCGGCCTCCTATTCCGGCGTGATGCCGGTTTCCTTCACGACCTTGCCCCACTTCGCGACGTCGCGCCGGATGTAGGCGGCGAACTCCTCGGGACTGCTCGACATCGCCTCCGCGCCCTGTCCCTGCAGCCACTTCTGGATGCCCGGATCCTGCAAGACGGTGACGACTTCCTTGTTCAGCGTCGCGATCATCGGCGCGGGCGTCCCGGCCGGCACGAACAGGCCGAACCAGTTGTACTTGTCGAATCCCGGCACGCCGGCCTCGGTCATCGTCGGCACCTCCGGCATCTGCGGCCAGCGCTTGGTGCCGGTGACGGCAAGTCCGCGCAACTTCCCGGAATTGACGTGGGCGGCGGCGGAGTCGTTGAACATGAGCTGAATCTGCCCGCCGAGAAGATCGGTGAGCGCGGGCGCCGTGCCTTTGTACGGCACATGCGTCATTCGCACGCCGGTGGCCAGCTTGAACATTTCGCCGGCGAGGTGGCTCACGCCGCCGGCGCCGGTCGACCCGTAGTTGAGCTTCGCCGGGTTGGCCTTGGCGAAAGCGATCAGTTCCATGACGGTCTGCACGGGCAGCGAGGGATGCACGACCAGCGCGGTCTGGCTCTCCGCCAGCATCGAGACCGGCGCAAGATCATTGAGCGGATCGAACGGAAGCGACTTGTAGATCAGCGTATTGAGCCCGACGGTCGCGTTGTTGCCGATGTAGAGCGTGTAGCCGTCGGGCGGCGACTTGGCCGCCTTGGCCGCGCCGATGTTGCCGCCGCCGCCGGATACGTTCTGGATGACGATCGGCTGCTGCAGGCGGTCGGACAACGGCTTGGCCACGGCCCGTGCCAGCGCGTCGGTCAGCCCGCCGGGCGGGTACGGGACGATGAACTGGAGCGGCTTGTCGGGATAAGCGGCGTGAGCCCCTGCAACCGCGAACGCGGCAAGCAACCCCGCGAGGCCTGCGATCATGGCACGGCGATTTTTCATTTTCCCTCCTCTCGAAGGATGGTACATGAGTCCCCTCCGCGACTGCATGTGCCGCTGCGAAATCGGCCGTTACCGATCCCGACATGCGGCGCCTAATTGGTGGATGAACCGAATCCTTAGTTTTGCCGTTGCGGCTGCCGCCGCCCTCGCCGCCTCCCTTGCGCAGGCGCAATACCCCAACAAGCCAATCCGCGTGATCGTGCCGTGGCCCGCCGGCGGTCCTTCGGACACGCTCGCGCGCGTGGTCACGTCGAAAACCGCCGAACTGCTAGGCCAGACCATGATCATCGACAACCGCGTCGGCGCGAGCGGCGTGATCGGCACCGAGTTCGTCGCCAAATCGGCGCCGGACGCCTACACGCTGTTCTGGCCGATCGCCAACCACACCACGAATCACCTGCTATTCAAGGTGAGCTACGACCCGATCAAGGACTTCGCGCCGGTCGGGCAGGTGGCGCGCTCGTCCTACATGTTGCTCGTACATCCGGACCTTCCGGCAAAGTCGGTGAAGGATCTCGTCGACTACGTGAAGGCGCGTCCGGGCAAGCTGCCCTACGCGTCGGCAGGCAACGGCACGCTTCAGCACCTGGGCATGGAGTTGTTCAGGCGTGAAGCCGGCCTCGACATGATCCACATCCCATACAAGGGCAGCGCGCCGGCGATCACCGACCTCCTCGGCGGGCAGGTGCAGATCACTTTCGAGTCGACCACCGCGGTAATGGGCCATGTGCGTTCGGGCAAGCTGCGGCCGCTCGCCGTGTCGACATTGAAGCGCATTGCGCCTCTGCCCGACCTGCCGACGCTGGCCGAGTCGGGTTATGCGGGCTTCGAGGTGGTCGGGTTCGCGGGCGTGCTGGCGCCGGCGGGCACCGCGTCCGAAGTCGTCGCCACGCTAAACGCCGCTTTCAACAAGGCGCTGCTCGCGCCCGAAGTGCGCGAGAAAATGGCCGGCATGGGTGTGGAGCCCGCAGGCTCGAGCGCGGAGCAGTTTCGCGCGTTCCTGCAGGCGGAGATTCCCAAGTACGCCCGAATCCTGAAGGAGTCGGGCGCAAAGGTGGATTGACTTCCTCGCATATGCCAATCGGCTGGCGACTTGTGGCCGTTGTTACCGGCGCCGACTCGCGCGTGGTTTCTTGGCAGACGCGGTGGTTCTCGCGAGGGGGCGCTTTCCGGCTTTTGCCATGGTGACGGCCTTTGCTGGCACCGAGGCCTTTGCTGGCGCCGAGGCCTTTGCTGGCGCCGAGGCCTTTGCTCGAGCCACAGCCTTTGTTGCAGCCGCCCCCTCATCCATCTCGATGCCGAACACATCGGCAATCCTCGCCTCGTCAAGCACCTTGCCAGCCGCCGGACCCCTGCGTGTTTTCGGCAAGCCTGCTCCCGCCTGGGCGACGAGTTCCTTGGGGTCCACCCGGCGCAGCCGGAACAGCAATTCCGGCTGTTGATCGAGGCGCGCACCCACGCCGTACAGGACCGCGGCGACGTGCTTGCACATCGTGGCCCAGTCCGGGCAACTGCAATCGAGCTTGATGTCCCTCGGCGCGGGGAACAGGCCGGCACCCGGCTTGCAGATGCGCTCCATGACGGCCTTCGACAGGCGGCCCTGCAAAAGTTCCACCAGCGAGTCGATCGACGTCGCGCACTCTGCGCTGACCGCCCGCCAGTGTTCGTCGGGCACCTTGGCCACGGTGACAGTGACCGTGTAGAGACTGGATCCGACCACCTTCGCCCGCACTTCGCCCTCGCCAATCTCGAGATGGATCACCGAACCATTGCGCACATAGGTGCGCCCGCGTGGCAAGCGGTTGGCGTAGTCGCTGTAACGTTCCAGATTCTCACACCAGGCGCGGCCCCAGAAAGTCTTGGCGATGGCGCCGCGCGAGGCGCGCACCGGCAAAAAGGCGGCGCCGGATTTCGCCGCCTTGGCGGCCACTTTTTCGGCATTCTTGCGGCGAACGGCGACGGGGACATAGGGCTTCCATCCATAGAAACTCATCTGCTTTGCTCTCCTTTACTCTCGACGCTCAGGTTTCCTGCGCGGCGTGGATATCCAGTTTCACCAGGTCCATCAATTCGCGGTCGCTCATCTCGGTGAGCAGCAGTTCCGCGCCGCCTTCGAGCACGTCCTTGACCAGAGCCTGCTTGGATTCGATCAGCTTGTCGATGCGCTCCTCTACAGTGCCACGGCAGACGAATTTGTGCACCAGTACGTTCTTCTGCTGGCCGATGCGGAATGCGCGATCGGTGGCCTGATTTTCCACGGCCGGATTCCACCAGCGGTCGAAGTGGATCACGTGCGAAGCGGCGGTGAGGTTGAGGCCCGCTCCCCCGGCCTTGAGCGAGAGTACGAAGAACGGGGTCAGCTCGTCCTGTTGGAAACGATCGACCAGTTTGCGACGCTTGGCCATCGGGGTGCCGCCATGCAAAATCAGGCCTTCGCGGCCGAACACAGTTCCTAGAAACGCCGCCAGCGGCTCGGTGGTTTCGCGGAACTGGGTGAACACCAGCACCTTTTCCTGCTTGGCGGCGATCACTTCGGACAATTCGGCCAAGCGCGCAAATTTTCCGCTGTCCTCGGCGCCCCATGCGGAATCGCCCAACCATTGGGAAGGATGATTGCAGATCTGCTTGAAGCGCATCAGGTAGGCGAGCACCAAGCCCTTGCGGGCGATTCCATCGGCAGCCTCGAGCGCGGCGGCCAGATCCTTCACCGCCTTTTCGTACAACGCGGCCTGGGCCGGGCGCAGGTGGCACCAGGCCTTGAGTTCGGTCTTGTCCGGCAAATCTTCGATGACCCGCTTGTCGGTCTTCATGCGCCGCAGGATGTAGGGACGCACCAGTTCGCGCAGTGGGCCGAAATGCCCGGTCTTGGTCAGGCGCCGGGAGAAATCGGTGAAGACTTTTCCGGACCCGAGCAGGCCGGGGTGGGTAAAGTCGAAAATAGACCATAGATCGGACAAGCGGTTTTCCACTGGCGTTCCGGTCAGCGCAATGCGAGCACGAGCCTTGAGACTCTTCACCTGCCGCGTCTGCTTGGCGCCCGGGTTCTTGATCGCCTGCGCTTCGTCCAGCACGGCCAGGCGCCAGTTCATGGCCTGGAGCGCCGGCACGCGCGCGAGCGTTCCGTAACTCGTGATGACCAGGTCGGCGCGGCCAAGGCGCGCGGCATCGAGTTTGTGCAAGTCGGCCGGCGACATGAAGGAAGGATGCGCGATCAACAGACGCAAGTCCGGCGCGAAGCGTTCGGCCTCGGCGGCCCAGTTGGCCAGCAGGGACGCCGGCGCAACGAGGAGGCTCGCGCTCGCCACCTTCGCTTCGCGCTTGAGCACCAGCAGCAAGGCCAGCACCTGGATCGTCTTGCCCAGCCCCATATCGTCGGCGAGGCACGCGCCCAGGCCCAGGCGGCACAGCAGATACAGCCAGCGCACGCCGGCTTCCTGGTAGGGGCGCAAGGTGGCTTTCAGCGCCGCGCCGGGGCTCACCGCCGCCAGTCCCTCGGGTTGACGCAAGCCCTGCAAAGTCTCGGCCAGCCAGGGGCCTGCGACGAGCGCGGACCAGTCGGCATCCGCCGGGTCACTTTCATCGTCGAGCGTGGCCCCGGCCACCAGCCGCATCGCCTCGGCAAATGGCAGCCCGCTTTGCGCGGCAGCCTGTTCGATGGCCTGGAAACGCTCCAGCATGCGCCCGAGTTTCTTCGTGTCCACCTCGACCCAGCGGCCGCGAATCAGTTGCAGGCCATCGCCGCCGGCCAGCAGGGCTTCGATGTCGGCAGCGTTGAGCCGCTGGCCATCGAGGGTGACCTCCATCTTGAAATCGAGCAGCGCGTCCGTGCCCAGTAGCGAAGGAGGTTGCGTCCCCACGCTGGCGGAGACGAGCGGCCGGGCCGGCCGGCCGCCCGGCCATGTGCCCGGTGCACGCACGACAACCCCGGCCGCCTGGAGCGTCGGGGAGTCGGCGAGGAATCTGAAAGCTTCGGCGGGCGTCCAGCGCATTGGATGATAAATCTCGCCTTCCGTCACCATGGCTTGCAGCCATTCGCAACTTTCGGCTGCGCGCTGCACCGGCATCAACAACGACAGCAGACGCGCCTGGCTTTTGCCGTCGGAGAATTCCGCCAGCGCCCGCGACAAGGGCAGGTGCTGTGCTTTGCCGTGCGCCGACAGGCGTGACGTATAGGTGGCGAGAAATGCAAAAGGCGCCTCAGTGTCCTTGCGGTTTTCCGCAAGGTTGAAATGCACCCTGCCCACCAGATTCCAGGCCGGATGGCGCGCCTTGAGAAAATCCTGCAGCGGGATTTTCGATGCCGCATGTTCCTTGCGCAGGGCGGTGTCGAGCTCCATCCACAGGGCGGCCAGTACTTTCGCGGTCAGGTACTCCACGCCCGTCATCGGCGGGGCATCGGCAATCATCGTCTGCAGGGCATCGTCGCCGGGCGTGGGGACGGCGATGTCGCCGCCTTCGGGCACGGCGCAAAGCAAGGTCACGTAGCGCGCGGAGAAGTCACGCCACCAAGTCCATGCGGGTGGCAGGATGGTACCGACCTCGGTCGCGCCGAGCTGCAAGAGCCCATGTCCGGCGCCCTGATCGAACGCGCCGGCAAGACTGGCCTCGAGCCCGGCCGGAAGCGGAACCGCATCGGCATCCGGCGCCGCAAGTAGGTGGCCGTGCGGTGTCAGCAGTGGCGCAAGACCGCGCGCGGCGGAAGTCATGATGGGTATTCTACTTGGCGTAGGTGATAGTCTGGGAGGGGAAAAAACCGTGTCGACAACTGCCGAAATGATCGAAGCACACTTGACGTCTGATCAACTCGCTAGGCGCTGGCAAGCCTTGTGCATCGATCCGACCTTCGATGACGTCGCCGCGAAGATCGAGCTCACCGAGTGGGGGGAAATCCTGATGAGGCCGGTCGGCAAGACTCACGGGATATCGGCGATGCGCGTTGCCGCGGCGCTGCAGAAAGCGCTTGGCGGACACACCATGGCCGCGGTGGGTGTTGCGACCTCCATCGGGGTGCGCGCGCCCGATGTGGCTTGGTGCACCGAACGCTACCTCGCCGCGCATCCGGAGGAAATGCCGCTCTCCAGCGCGCCGGAACTCTGCGTCGAGGTCGTCTCGGCCAGCAATGCACTGCCAAAGTTGCGGGAGAAGGCGATGGCTTACGTCAACGCCGGGGCGGTCGAGGCATGGATCGTTTATCCGCAGTCGCGGCAGATCGAAATTTACGGCGATGAGGGGCGCAGGGAAAGGACGTCCTTCGCGGTGGACACTGCCTCGCTTTTGGATTGATCTTGGTGGTCGTTCTAGCCCTAGGCGTCAAATCCGTGTCGCGTTCGCCGACGCTGCTGCAACCGCAACGCCTAAGTCCGTAGTACTGCCCAAGCGCAAGCGCGTAAGCCCCACACGAAAAATATGGCCGTCTTTTATTTCTGTAGGCCCGGAAAGTCTGCGGGCGGTTTGAAACTCGCCGACAAAGGTTCCATTGCTGCTGTTCAGGTCTTCAAGCATCCAGGCCGAGCCGTTCCAGAGGATTCGGGCGTGGCGGCGCGAAAGATCGGGGTCGTCGGAGATCACCACTTCGCAAGGCGCTTCTCGTCCGATCGAAACCGACGGCGGCGAGCCGGCGGTTTCAAGCTGTACCACCTCGCCGTCACGCGATCCGCTCATGAAAGTCAGCATCAGGATCCGCGCCATCAAATAAGCCCCCGCCCGCTATTCCTGTGAAAACGTAATCACCGGCGCGCTCGACGAGGAGCCCTTTGCACCCGCGCCGCCAATCGCGGTGACATTTCCCGGAAGGCCGCCTGCGTACGCTGGCCGCCATCATGCCGCCTTCCTCGGCCGCTGCTCGATCGGCTTCACCGATAGTCGCAGTCCCGCCGCACCGAGAATGGCCGTGAGGCTACGCAGTTCGGGATTGCCGGATTTTGAAAGCATCCGGTAGGTAGCCTCGCGAGTGAGCTTGGACTTGCGCGCAATCGCGGCGACGCCGCCGCGTGCTTGCGCGATGTGACGCAAGGCGAGCATGAGCGCACCTTGATCGCCATCTTCGATTGCCGCTTCAAGGTAAGCTGCCGCCTCCTCGGGGTCCTTCAGGCGCTCGATCAGCCACGGCTCATGTGGCACGCTTGCCGGGACGAACTTTTTGCGTCCGGCGCTGATAGTCTTGGAAATAGGTTTTGGCATTTTCGATATCCCTTCGCTGTGTCTTCTTGTCGCCACCGCAGAGCAAAAGCAGAATGGTCTTGTCTACGCGGGCGAAATACACGCGATAACCGGGCCCCCAATCGATCCGAAGCTCGGATACCGCTTCGCCAACCGGCTCAACGTCGCCGAAGTTGCCAAGCGAGGCTCGGTCGATCCTCGTCTGGATCCGCGCTCTTGCTTGGCGATCCGCCAACTCCTCCAGCCAACGGGCGAACAGATCAACGCCGGTGGCGGTCACGTAGTGGTGAATCTGAAACATGACGATTGTAATCTATAAGTCACGCACAATCAAGAGGCGTACCACAGTCGCGTCCTCTCGTCGTCGAGGCGCTCGAGCAAGGCGATGTTGTGGCGCCAGGGCAATCGTGCAACGACCCGTTGCACAATCTCGTGCTCGGGGCGAGAAGGATCTTTTCCCGGATTCGCTCGCTTCCCAATTCACGCTGCAGCAGCGCCACCAGCATGCAGGTGTCGAGCAGATAGCGCATCAGCGCTTATATTTGGCGCCGAAGTCGAACGGTCCCAGCTGGGCGAGCGCGTCAACGGCCTTGATTACCGCTTTTCCGTAAGCCGTACGCTGCGCTTTGCGCGTTTTGGCAGGGAGTTCCCGCGCAGGCTTTGGCGCAGCGACGCGTCTGCTGTTGGTTTTCATTCGAGATCCCCGTTCCAGCCGGATGCGGAAATCCATCTTAACATCGTCCGTCCGCAAACATTCTCGCGGCATGATTCCGGCATCCAACGCGCGAAGCCGATGGCCAGTTCGGCTAGAAGCACATTTGTATCACTAACCGCCCGCACGCTGTTTGCACTCCGCGCGCGCGGCCTTCACCTCGCGCCCGAGCTCCGCCTCAAGCTCCTCCACCGTCGGCTGACTCCCCTTAAAATTCTCGGGAAGCTTCTCGACGATCTCCGTCTCCCACCCGGCAACACCGATCGGCTTTTTCAGGTCACGCAACGGGTACTCATTGGGGTTCGGGACTCTTCACGCGACCGGCGATAGCCGGGGACAGGCGCAGGAAATCCTTGGTGTTCCATGTGTAGATCACCGCGGCCTTGGCCTTGAGCGCGCAGTGGCCGAGGATCGCGTCGTAAATCGCTCCGCTCGCGAGACCGGCTGCGGCGCAAGCTTGCGCAGTCTGAAAATACTCCTGCTCGTCGAGAGCGACCAGCGTCAGCCGCTCCCGGATGTCGCCGAGGAAGAGCAGCGCTTCGTCGCCGCTGACGCGCCGCTTGCCCGGCATGCCGGTCAATGTAGCGTAGACCTCGGCGAGGCTGTGCGCGCCGCAGCAGACGGCTTTTTTCCCAAAACGCAGAAAGAGATCGATGCTGGGCGGATGATGCTCATGATCCGCGTAAAACGTGGCGACGAGCACAGAGGTATCGAGAAACGCCTTCACCGGCGCTACCCGGTGTTCTGGCGGTGGCGTTGCGCCCGGAAGTTGCGGAGTGTGTCCTCTGTTTCGACGGCGGTGATCGGCTTGCCGGTGCGAAACACCCAGACGCCGCGCTCCTTTTGCAGGGGCGTAACACCGCGCCTGGGCCGCAAGGTCACTTCGTCGCCCTTGACCGTGAGGTCGAGAGTGTCGCCGGGGGCGAGGTGCATCTCATCCCGGAGGGACTTGGGCAGGACGACGCGGCCCGCTCGATCAATGGTGACCATGGAACTCATACCACCATTATAGAATGGGTCTGCCCACTTGGTAAATGGTATTTCTGCGTCCCAGCATGGCCCAACCGAGGAAGTCATGCATGAAGATCAGCTACGACCGGAAAGCCGATATCGCCTGTTTCCGTTTCCACGAGAAGGCCGGTACTGTTGTGGAACAAGACGCCACGGGGTAAAATTTACACTGGGCATTTCTGAAAATCCGATTGCCTGAAGCCGAAGAAAACTCTTTCATGTCGGAACCATGAGAACGCCTCCATGCTCGCCAGCCACGACCGCTTCACCTACTCGCCGATCACCGAACGCCCCGATTTCACATGGCCCGGCGGGCGGCGGCTGGCGATCCACCTGTCGCTCAACCTCGAGCACTTCGCCTACAACGAAGGTCTCGGGCTGTCCTACTCGCCCGGCATACCGCACCCGAACACCTACAACTGGGCGTGGCGAGAGTATGGCAACCGCGTAGGCGTGTGGCGTCTGATCGAGCTTTGCGATTCGCTGAAGTTGCCGATGTCGGTGCTGCTCAATTCCGAGGTCTACGACCACTGCCCCAAGGTGGTCGCGGCATTGCGCAATCGCGGCAATGAAATCCTCGGCCACGGCCGCACCAACTCGGAACACCAGAACAACTTCGACGAAGCCGGCGAGAAGAAACTCATCGACGACGTGAGCGCGGCCATCCTGAAGCACGAAGGCAAGGCGCCGAAGGGCTGGCTCAGCCCCGGCGTAAATCCCAGCCTGGTCACGCCGGACCTGCTGCAGGAAGCCGGTTACACTTATCTCATGGACTGGCCGATGGACGACCAGCCGGTGTGGATGAAGACAAGGAAAGGCCACATCCTCAGCCTGCCCTACCCGCACGAAGTGAACGACATCCCGATGATCGCCCTGCATCACGGCACCGCGCCGGCGTTTGCGGACATGGTGATCGACAACTTCGACGAGATGCTCGAGCAATCGAAGGGCCAGTCATTGGTCTACGGCATCGCGATCCATGCCTTCCTGATCGGACAGCCGTTCCGCCTGCGGCATTTCCGCCGTGCGCTGGAACATATTGCGAAGCACCGCGACCAGGTATGGATCGCCACCAGCGGCGAGATCGCGCAGCATTTCATCGACAACGCCCCGATCAAGCCTGGCGCGTAAGCGTCTGTCCTAAATGCCGGGGCCGCGCTCGACTCCGAAATTGCCGGTTCCGCCACCGCGGGCGGCCGCCACTTCGTGCCCGTCGCGCCGCTTCAGCAAGAAGCCGTCGTATCCCCTCGCCGCGACATCCGTGCAAAGGGACCGGTAGCGGGCCATGCCGCCGGCATAGGGCATGAAGACGCGCGGCTTGCCCGGCACGTTGGCGCCGTAGTACCACGAGTGCTTCGCCTTGCTGAGCAGGGTCGCGTCCGCCAGTTCGTTGATGTGGGCACCCCACTTGCGCGCCGCTTCCGGATCGGGCTCGATGGTGTCGATGCCGTTGCGACGCATGTGGTCGATGCACTCGGTGATCCATTCCACGTGCTGCTCGATGGCGACCGGCATGTTGGTAAGAACCGAAGGGCTGCCAGGGCCGGTGATGGTGAAGAAGTTCGGGTATCCGGGCACCTGCAGACCCAGGTACGTGTTCGGTCCCGCGCACCAGTCCTCGCGCAGTGAGCGAGCGCCGCGCCCGCGGATGTCGATCGACAGCAGCGGGCCGGTCATCGCGTCATAGCCCGTGGCAAACACAATGACATCCAGCGCATGCTCCGCGCTTTTCGTGCGTATGCCCAGTGGCGCGATCGATTCGATCGGATCGACGCGCAGGTCGACGAGTTCGACGTTGTCGCGGTTGAAGGTCTCGAAGTAGCCCGTATCGATCGGCGGCCGCTTGGCGGCGTAGGGATGGTCGATGTCGGCAAGTGCGCGCGCCGTCTTCGGGTCGCGAACGGTCGCGAGGATGCGGCCCTTGAGGAACGCCGCAGCCGTGTCGTTGGCCGCCTGGTCGATCATGAGGTCGTGGAAAGTGGCGCGGAACTGGAGGCCGCCGGTCTCCCAGGCCGCCTCGTAAATCGCCTGCCGCTCCTCCGGCGTGACGTCGGCCACATTCCGCTTCGCAATCCTGAAGGCGTGCCCGTTCGGCGTCGACTCCGCGATGGCGCGGATCTCCGCGTGGTTCTCGCGCACCCAGCGCTTGAACTCCGGGGTCAGCGGGGCGTTGCGCGCCGGCACGCTGTAGGTCGGGGTGCGCTGGAACACCTTGAGGTGCGCCGCCGTTTGCGCGATGACGGGCGCGGCCTGGATGCCCGTCGAGCCGGTGCCGATCAGGCCGACGCGCTTGCCGGCGAGGTCCACGCCTTCGTGCGGCCACTTGCCGGTGTGGTACCACTTGCCGCCGAAATCGGCCAGCCCGGGAATATCGGGAACGTTCGCCGACGAAAGGCACCCGACCGCCGCAACGAGGTACGTGACGACATAACGATCGCCCGCGTCGGTTTCGACGACCCAACGATTGGCCGCTTTATCGTAATGCGCCGAGACGACACGGCAGCCGAAGCGGATGTCGCGGCGCAGGTCGAATTTTTCCGCGACCCGGCCCAGGTACTTGAGGATCTCGGGCGGTCCCGGGTAGCGCTCGGACCACTCCCACTCCTCGTTCAGCTCACGCGAGAAGAAATAGCGGTAGGCATGGCTTTCCGAGTCGCAGCGTGCGCCGGGATACCGGTTCCAGTACCAGGTGCCGCCGAGGTCGCCGCCGGCCTCCAGCACCGTGGCCGAAAGTCCGAGGCGGTCGCGCAGGCTGTGGAGTTGGTACAGCCCGGCAAATCCGGCCCCGATGACGAGAGCATCGATTTGAGTAGTCATGATTCAGTTCGCCGGAATCCCCGACGGCACCGGCGGCGCGTCGAATGGGGACTCGGCCCCTTCAAGCCAGAGTTTGCCGCGCGCATAGAGCGCCTGCACGACCGGCCCTTTGAGTTGCGGCATGTCCATCTTGATCTTGAAGCCGAGCTTGGTCTGCAGGTAGGCCAGGTGCCGGTAGCCTTCGGGGAAGCTCATCAGCAGATTGGCTTCGAGCGTGAGCCCCGATTGCGGATTCAGCGGATCGAGCCGGTCCTTCTCGTAGATCGGCTGGCGGCGGACGATCTTCCACACGCCGTTCCTCCGCGCGAAGAAATCGTAGAACCGCCCCGTGCAGACCACATCGACCGTCTCGCCCTCCAACGGCCCGCGCTGGCTGATCGTCATCTTGCATTGCGAGATGGCGCGGTCGCCCGCCACGTCGACCGAGATCCCGCCGAGGAAATGCAGGATGTTCACGCCCTTTTCGAAGCCGGCCTTGCTGACCGCGATGAACTGCTCGGCTGGCCCCTGGAACCAGGTGGCCGACATCCAGCCGTCGTCATGCCACACCGTGCGAAACCGCTCCCAGTCGCCGGCATCGCGCCAGACGGCCCAGTTCTGCACCACTTCCGCGATCGCCAGCCGGTCTTCCATGATCTTTTCCAATTTTTCCCGCTCCTGTTGCTTGCGCCATCCGGCAGTGCGCAGATGCTAGCAGAGGCACGGGTTAAACTGTCCGGCCCTATTTGGAGGCGGCATCGTGATCGAGTTCGCGCGGCAGGCGGGCGCCGATATCCTGGCTGCGCTGCTCGGCCTTTTCGAGATCGTCGGCGGCTTCACCCTTGCCATTGGCGCCACGTTCCTGCTTGCCTGGCTCCTGGTCTGGTCGCTCTGGCGCGGGATGCGCAACCGGGTCGATGCATGCGCGGCGCTCGTCGCATCCGGCCTCTCGCTCAAGCCGGTGAAAGCGCCCGACCGGCGCATGCGGCTCTGGCGGGGGTTGCGTCCGGGAGCACGATTTCTGGGTCGCCACCTGTGCGATCTACGAAGGCCCGACCGGACTCATGCTCGACCCGGCCGGCCCGGGATGCACCAACCGCGTGGCGAACCTTTCCTTTGCTCGCGTGACCGCGGTACTCGTGGTTGCCCGCCTCGTGCGGCCGCTGCCCGACCGGTTCAAGCTGAGCACGATGCGCGGGGCCGAGGCCACGCTCAAGACCGGCGATGCGCCCTTCGACCGGTACTTCAAGTTGAGCGGCGAGGAGAGCGCCGGGGTGCGTCGCGTGTTCTCGGGCGCGCCGCTGCGCGATGCCCTGCTCGACATCTACGGGCCTTCGCGCGACCCGTCCGGGTCCGGCATCATGATCGCGGCCAACGAGTGCGGCTTGATGGTCTATTGGGATTCACCGGGCAAGGCGCGCACCGCTGACTTCGCACGCGCCGTGGCTCACGCGGTCGAGCGCCTTTCGGCACGGCGCGACTTCTTCTGAGAAGGACTCGAAATCGACAATTTGCTGGTCATCCGGCGCGGGTTCCAATAATCTCGGCCAACCCGTTTCCCTTCTGTTCGGAGTGCCTTGAAATGTGCAAACCATTCCTCCTGTCCGTTGTGTGGCTCGCCGTGCTGGCCTGCGCCCCGGCGCTTGCCCAGGAGACCTACCCCTCCAAACCGCTGCGCATCATCGTGCCTTTCGCCCCTGGCGGCGGCATCGACATCCTCGGCCGCACGCTCGGCCAGAAGCTCTCTGAGCGCTGGAAGCAACCGGTGGTCATCGAGAACAAGCCCGGCGCGAGCGGCGCGATCGGATTCGACCTCGCGGCTAAAGCGCCGGCTGACGGCTACTCGATCCTGATGTCGGTCAACACGATGATCATGCTGCCGAGCCTCAACAAGAAGCTGCCGTTCGACGCAATCAAGGATTTCGCGCCGGTGGCGCCGGTGGCGATCGGCACGATGGCGTTCGTCGTGCCGCCTTCGCTCAACGTGAAGACCATCGCGGAGTTCGTCGCGCTGGCGAAGAAAGAACCCGGCAAACTCAACTACGGCTCGCCGGGCAACGGCACGCCCCATCACCTTTCGATGGAACTCTTCAAGCAGCGCGCGGGCATCAGCCTCACGCATATCCCGTACAAGGGCTCGGACGGCATGATGACCGGCATCCTCGGCGGCCAGATCAGCGCGGTGTTCATGCCGGTGCACCAGGCGCTGACCAACGTACAGGCCGGGCGCCTGGTCATGCTTTCGGCCAGCGGCACCAAGCGGTCGAATGCGACACCCAACGTGCCCTCGCTCGGCGAAGCGGCCGGCATCCGCGACATCGACGTCGACATCTGGTTCGGCATGTATTTGCAGGCGGCGGCCCCCAAGGACGTGATCGCCAAATTGAATGCCGAGGTCAACGCGATCCTCAAGTCGCCCGATGTGATCGAGACGCTAGCCAAGCAAGGCCTCCAGCCCACCGGCGGCACGCCGGCGGAGCTTGCGGAACTGACGTCGAGCGACCTGGCCCGCTGGGCCAAGGTCATCCAAGAAGCCAACATCAAGGCAGATTGAACATGGACGTAATCATCATCGGCGCAGGCGTAGGCGGACTTACCCTCGCGCTCGAACTGCACAAGATCGGGATCCCCACGCGCGTGTACGAAGCCGCCCCGGAGATCAAGCAGGTCGGCGTGGGCGTCACGCTCTTGCCCCACTGCGTCAAGGTGCTCGGCGAACTGGGGCTGGTGGATCACCTCGCAAAGCTGGCGGTGACAACCCGCGAAAGCGTCTTCTTCAACCGTTTCGGCCAGCGCATCCACAGCGAGCCCACGGGGCGTTACGCAGGTTACGAGTGGCCACAGTTCCAGGCGCACCGGGCCGACATCCTCACGGTGTTGCTCGATGCCTTCAAGGCGCGCATCGGGGAGGAACGCCTTTTCCTCGACTGGAAGTGCACCGGCTTCGAACAAGATGCCGGCAGCGTGACGGCAAAGTTCGTCTCGCGCACCACCGGCGAGGAAAGGCCGCCGCAAAAGGGCGATGTGCTGGTCGCCTGCGACGGGCTGCACTCGGTGATCCGCAAGCAACTCCATCCAGCCGAAGGCGAGCCAGTGTATTCCGGCGTGAACATGTGGCGCGGCGTTACGCGCTGGAAACCCTACCTCACGGGCGACAGCTACACCCGCGCCGGCTGGCTTACGCCGGGCAAGACCGTGATTTACCCGATCCGCAACAACATCGATGCCGAAGGCCGCACGCTCATCAGCTGGGTCACCGAAGTCACCACGCCCAAGTACGAAAAGCGCGACTGGAACCGGCCGGGCAACATCGACGATTTCATCGGCCCTTTCGAGGACTGGAACTGGGACTGGCTCGACGTGCCCGCGATGATCCGCGCCTCGGACATGATTCTCGAGTTCCCGATGATCGACCAGGACCCGCTGCCCTGGTGGACACAGGGCCGGGTGACGCTATTGGGCGATGCCGCGCACCCGATGGTGCCGCGCGGCTCGAACGGCGCGGGGCAGGCGATCCTCGACACCGTCGCGCTCCGGAAGGCTTTCCTTGCCGACAAGGATCCGATCCTCGCGCTCAAGGCCTACGAAAGCGAGCGCTCTCCGGCCACCGCCAACGTGGTGCTGACCAACCGCAAGAACCCGCCCGATGCAATCCTGAGGGAAGTGTGGCAACGCACCGGCGACAAGCCTTTCAAGAACATCGACGATGTGATCTCGAAGGCCGAGATCATGGCGATTTCGGACGGTTACAAGAAAGTCGCCGGCTACGACCGGGAGTCCCTGCGCGACGAGAACAAGGCGCTGCGCGCCTGAGCGGGTCGCTGGCTGCTCGCCTGAGCCGGCCGCTGGTTCAACAGTCGCTCGACCACTGCCGCCATCCGCGAGGCCTGCGAGGCATCCTCGGCCGCGGGGATTTCGTACCACTTCTTCACCATGGCTTCCGGCTCCAGCGGAACCGAAGAAGCCTTCTTGCTGAAGCGTTCCTGCAGTCTCGAGAGGTTGCGCGCACGGCGTGCAGCCGCATGCGATTCCGGCGTCGGGAGGTCCAACGCGATCTCGAGGTCCAATAGCAGCGTGTCGCGCTCGGCCTTGCCGCGTTCCAGTACGTCGGGGGCCGCATCCGCGGGTGCCGCGGCTTTCTGCGCCATCTCGGCAAAACGTGCGGCGTGCTTGTCCTTTTTCTTCTGCTCGACTTGCCGCGCGGCTTCGACTACGGCCGCGCGTTCGGCTTCGCG
Organism: Betaproteobacteria bacterium; assembly: GCA_947482825.1. Lineage (GTDB taxonomy): Bacteria > Pseudomonadota > Gammaproteobacteria > Burkholderiales > SG8-39 > SZAS-79. The sequence continues at coordinate 61,196 of CANKMT010000009.1, forward strand.
CTGGGCGCGCTGCGCGTCGCGCTCGGCGAATTCGGCATCGCGCCGGGCGAAAACCGCGTCGCAAGCGCTGCGAAAGCGACGCCAGAACTTCTGGTCGTCGCCATGCCGCAGCTTGATCACCGGGACGTCTTCCTTCCAGCGCCGCTGCAGGGTCTTGGCCGCGCTCATCGCTTCCGGAAGGTCGGCCATTTCCTTGAGCGCTTCGGCCTGCGCAACGAGGTCCTTTAGTCGAGTGAATTCCTTGGTGCGCGCCTCTTCGAGCTGCGTGTCCATTTTCGCGGTGAGCGCGTCGAACCGCTTTCTCAGGTGGCGCTCGTCGCGGAATCCAGCGCGCGCCATGGAACGCCACTGGCGGGTGATCTCCTCGCGCTTGCCTTCGATTGCGCGCAGGTCGGACTTCGGGTCCGCTTCGGCGATCGCCGCGTGCCAGGCGTCCCACTCATCGAGCGCCGCCGCCTTCGCGGCCCGCGCCACTTCGTTGGCCGCCGCCTCGATGGCGCGCTGCTCGGCCACCGGCTTGTAGGCGCGCTCGAGCGCGCGGTCGAATTTCTTCCACAGCGCCTGCGGCGCGCCGCCGTGCGCATCGAGGTTTTTCCACTCGCGCCGCAATAGCGGGATCGCCCGCGCACGCTCTGCGATGTCCGGCTCGCCCTGCAACAGCGCTTCGGCCACCCCGATGAGTTGCTCGCGCGCCTGGTCGGTGCCCCAGCGCGCCCATCCTGCCAGGCGCGCCTGCTGGGCGCCGGCCCTTTGCAACCTGCGCGCGACCTGGCCGCCGGGCGAAACACCGCCGAGCAGGCGATCGATGCTCTTGGAGGCCGACTCGGCTTCGACTACACGGCCCTCTTCGAGGTGCGCTTCGAGCTCGCCCAGCAGCTTCTGGATGGCTTCGTGGTCGATCTTCTTGCGGGGCGGCGCGTTCGAGGCGGCCTCGGCAGCCGCCTTGTCGGCGGCTTCGGCCGCGAATCTAGCCGCGAGTTCGGCCTCTTCGGCGGCCGTGCGGCGCTCGTCCTCGAGCACGGTGCGTTCGATCGCGTCGGCGAACGCGATCACGCGGTTCTCGACTTCCTCCAGCGTCATGACGAAGTTGCGGGCGGCCGGCACGTTCCGGAGCCACCGGGGCGCGGCCGATGCAGCCTCCACCAATGTGCTGTGCTGGGCACTCCATTCGCCCAGCTGGTCGGCCGTCGGTTCGACTGCGGTGCGGACCGCGATCATGAGCGCCTCGGCCGAAGCCAGCAGTCCGCGCATTTCGATTTGCGCCTGCGTCTCCTGCAGCACGCGTTCGCGCGCCTCCGCAAGCAGGGCTTCGCACTCCACGGTCTCGTCGCCGCCCTTGCCGAGCGAGGCGAGTTCCTTCTCGATTTCAAGCAGGTGATTGATCGCTATCGGCGTGGTTTCCAGCAGGCCGCGCACCGAAGCCGCCAGCTCGACCGCGCGGCGGGCCCGGGTGCCTTCCTGGCGCGAGGCGCGCAAGGCATCGGAGCAATGCCGGTGCACGTGCTTGTCCTTGCTCGATTCGGCCAGCCGCCGCAGGACCGCCTTGTCTGAGATACGCTGAGCTGCGGCGAGGCGGATCTCGGAGAACTTGCTGCGCAGCGCCACCTCGGCGAGCAGGGCGTCGCCCACCACGTGATGGGCCCATTGGGTTGCAATCGCCTTGTCGGTCGCGTCGCACACCGCTTCGGCCCACGCCGCCGGTGGTGCATCCGCTGCGGGCTGCACGGGCGGCGCCACGACGCTCGCCGAGCCGGGAGGCTTTTCGCCAACCACGTTGCCTCCCGCGGGTGCGGGCCGCGCAAAGATCCAGTTCTTGTTCATCTAGTGCTTGCCGCCCTCAAAGGACACCGGAGGTGCCGCCGTCCAGGTTGATGCTGGTGCCGGTGACGTAGCTTGCCGCATCCGAGGCAAGGAAGGCGATCACGTTGGCCACTTCTTCGGCCTGCCCGACCCGGCCCAGCGGAATGTCCTTGGCCATGGTCGCGTACAGCTCGTCGGGCTTGATGCCCGCCTTGGCCGCCTTCTTGTCGTGCTGCCCGGCGCGGATGAGGCCGATGCACACGGTGTTGACGAGAATCTTGTCCGGCGCGAACTCCTTGGAAAGCGCCTTGGTGAAAGCGAGCCCTGCGGCGCGAGTGACCGTGGTCGGCATCGATTTGGCGCGCGGCTGCTTGGCGCCGATGTTGGTGATGTTGATGATGCGCCCGCCGCCCTGCTTCTTCATCTCGGGAATCGAAAGCCTCGCAAGACGGATTGCACCAAACATTTTGAGGTCGAAATCCGCCTGCCAGGCTTCGTCGGTCACCGACTGGAACTCGCCGGTGGCCGAAGTGCCGGCGTTGTTGACGAGGATATCGATGCGCCCGAACGCCTTGAGCGCCTCGGCCACGAGTCTTTCACAATCGGCCTTGTTGCCGACGTCGGCACGAACCGCCGCGACCTTGCCGCCGGCGGCGCGGATTTCGGCCGCCACGGCGTCGAGCAATTCCTGCCCGCGGGCGGCGATGACCACGCTTGCGCCCTCCTTCGCAAGCAGCACCGCCGAGGCCTTGCCTATGCCTTGGGTGCCGCCGGTGATGATCGCAACCTTGCCTTTCAGTCCCAGTTCCATGCCCCGATTCCTCGAATTTTTTCGTCCCGAAGCATAGCGCCCCCGCCATGGTCTTGCCTACATCATCTGCGCTATGCTCGATCGCATGACCTCTCCTCCCGGCGCCGATCCCGGCGCGCGCTTTTACGCGGACCTGCGGGTGGTATCGGACCTTGGCGAATCGACCCGCCCGCAAAACTGCTCGCCGCTCCCTGGCGACTGGCATATTGCGTTGTGCGATGTGCGCAATTCCACCATCGCAATCCAGTCCGGCTCCTACAAGAATGTGAACACTTTGGGCGCCGCGGCGATCACCGCGGTGCTGAATGCCTCCGGAAACCTCGACATCCCGTTCGGCTTCGAAGGCGACGGGTGCGTGCTGTGCGTTCCGCCGCACCTGCTCGAGGATACGCGCGCGGCGCTGTCCAAAACGCGCGAAATTGCCACCCAATCGTTCGGCTTGGACCTGCGCATCGGCACCGTGCCGATGGCCGACATCCGCGCTGCCGGCTACGAGATTCTCGTCGCGCGCTACCGGGTGACCGAGCACTACGACCAGGCCGTGTTCTCCGGCGGCGGAATGGCGTATGCCGACGCGCTCCTCAAGGATCCCCGCGCGGACAACAAGTACCTGGTGCCGGAGAGCGTGGAGCCGCGCGGAAGCATGGAAGGCTTCGAATGCCGCTGGCAGGACGTGCCGAGCCGGCATGGCGAGACGGTCAGCCTGATCGTGCGCTCGCTTGCGCCGGATGCGGAGCTGGCCGGCGCGCTCTATCGCCTGGTGATCGCCAAGGTATCGGATGTCTACGGCAGCCCGGACACCTGCCACCCGCTCGCCCTGCCGGACCTTGCGTTCAGCTTCGACGGCAAGCAACTCGGCAACGAGGCCGGCGTGCGCGCCGCAGGCCAGGGCGCGTGGGGCCAATGGCTGTGGAAAATGCGCATGCGCTGGTTCGCGGCGCTCGGCGCTTTCCTGATGAAGTTCGGGATCCGCACCGAGGAAACCGACTGGGGCACCTACAAGCAGACGCTGATCCGAAACTCGGATGTGCGCAAATTCAACGACGGTTACCGGCAGATCCTCGCCGGCACCGCCGCGCAGAGGAAGGAACTCGACGCCTGGCTGGAGGAGCGCTACCGGGCCGGCGAGCTGGTTTATGGGATTCACACCACCAACCGCGCGCAGATGACCTGCCTGGTCTTCAACTATGCCGGCAAGCACATGCACTTCATCGACGGCGCGGACGGCGGCCTGTTCCTCGCCGCCAAGGAACTCAAGCGGCGCCTCGCCGAGGTGAAGGCGCGTCCTCCAGCAGCCTGACGAGCGCGTGCAGCGCCTGGTTGACCGGCGCCGGCACGCCGAGTTGCAGGCCGCGCCGGAACACGAACCCGTTCAGGTGGTCGACTTCGCTCGGCTTGCCGCGCGCGATATCCTGCGCCGTGGACGAGGTGGCCTCGGGCATCGAATCAGCCAGCCGGCACGCGGCGTCGACCAGGTCGCCGGGCGGCATCGTGACGCCCGAGGCCTGCGCGACCGCGAGCACCTCGCGCACCACCGTCTTCATGACCTCCTGCACTTCGGCGCTGGCCCGCATTCGCTTGTACTGCGAAAGCCCGAGCGCCGAAATGGCGTTGTAGGCGCAGTTCATGAGCAGCTTGAGCCAGAGTTCGCCCTCCACGTTGCCCGACACGCTGCAGGGAATCGCCGCGCGCTCGAACAGCGAAGCGATTTCCGCAAGCCGCGCCTGCGAAAAGTCCCGGCTGCGCCCCATGTTGCCGACGATCAGGTCCCCGCGCCCGGTGTGGCGGACGATACCGGGCCCGGCCATGGCGACCGCCACGTACACCACTGCGGGCAGGACCGGATTCGGCAGGTGCTTGCGGATGCGATCGATGTTGTCGACGCCGTTCTGCAGTCCTATCACGATCGCTTGCGGATCGAGGTGCGGAGCGAGCGACTGCGCCGCGGCCTCGGTGTCGCCCGACTTGACCGAGAACAGCACCCATTGCGCATCGCGGGCTGAGCTCACCTCGCTCGAAGCGGCAACGGAAATACGTCCGGAGAACTGCGTGCTTTCGAGCTCGAGGCCGTCGCGCGCGATCGCCTCGACATGGTGCGGCCTTGCGATCAACGTCACGGGCGCGCCTGCGCGCGCGAGCATGCCGCCGTAGTAACAACCGACGGCACCGCTGCCCATGACGACGATTCGCGGCCAGGCCGCTGCATTGCCCATGCCGGATTCTAATGCCCCTGATCTGGGGTAAATTAGGCGCCCAGCGACACAAAGGAGGAAACAATGAGGAAGATGTTCCCGATGGCGGTCCTGATCGCCGGCGCGCTCTTCGCGCAATTCGCGCAGGCCCAGCCCTACCCGAGCAAGCCGGTGAAGATCATCGCGCCGTTCGCGCCCGGCGGCGGCACCGATTTCATCGCACGGCTGATCGCGCAGAAGCTCACCGAAAAGCTCGGCACGCAGGTAATCGTGGAGAACAAGCCCGGCGCCGGCGGCAACCTCGGCGCTGAGCAGGCGGTGAAATCGCCCGCCGACGGCTACACCCTGTTGCTGGTGGCCGGCAGCTACACCGTCAACCCGAGCCTGTACAAGATGGCCTTCGACTCGGTCACCGACGTCACGCCGATCATCCAGCTCTCGCAGGGGCCGTTCATCGTCGCGGTGCATCCTTCGGTACCGGCCAAGACGCTCAAGGAGTTGATCGAGTACGCGAAGGCGCAGCCCGACAAGCTCTCTTATGCGTCGGCCGGCTCCGGAAGCATCACTCACCTGGCATCGGCGATGTTCGTCGACATGGCAAAGATCAAAATCGTGCATATCCCGTACAAGGGCACCGGCCCGGCGCTGAACGACACGATGGCCGGCAATACCCAGCTCCTGTTCGGCAGCCCGGCTTCCACCATTCCGCACGTCAAGTCCGGCCGGTTGCGCGCGCTTGCGGTGACGACCACCAAGCGCATCGGCGCGGCGCCCGATGTGCCCACTGTGGCCGAGGCCGGCGTGCCCGGCTATGAAGTCGTGCTCTGGCATGGCCTCGTCGGTCCCAAGGGCCTGCCCAAGGCGATCGTGGACAGGATCAATTCGGAAGCCAACCAGATCCTGAAAGTGCCGGAGATGGACAAGCTCCTCGCCACCGACGGTGTCGCACCCGCGGGCGGCACGCCCGAACAGTTCACCGCCACGATCAAGTCCGACATCGAGCGGTGGCGCAAGGTGGTGCAGCAGGCCGGCGTCAAGCTCGACTGACCACCACTCTCATCTTGAACCCGGAGGACCCGATGGCAGCATTTCACCCGGAGAGCCAATATCCAAGCGGTGCCCGGCCGAAAAATGGCAGTAATGGCCGGTCCGCCGCCCTGCTTTGCGCGGCGCTGCTCTCCGCCTGCGCAAGCCTGCCGGCGCCGATCTCGCAGGAGCGGATCGCCGAGATCATCGCGAGCCCCGACCGCCGCCCGGCCGACCGCACCAACGACCTGCGGCGCAAGCCCGCCGAGATGCTCGCGTTCATCGGCGTGCGGCCCGGCATGGTCGCGCTCGACCTGAGCGCAGGCGGCGGCTACACCACCGAGCTTCTCGCGCGCTCGGTCGGCCCAACCGGCCGCGTATATGGGCAGAGCCGGCCGCGCGACCCGAACAGCCCGCCGCCGAAACCGCCGGCGCCCGAAGGCAACGCCACTGGGGCACCCGCCACGGCCAAACCCCCGGCCGGCCCGCCGAACTCGCCGCTGGCGCTGGCCGAGCGCGCGAAGAATCCCGCGGCCGCGAACATCGTCGCCGTCATGCGCCGCTTCGAGGACCCGGTGCCGCCCGAAGTCGCGCCGGGTACGCTGGACCTCGCCACGCTGATGTTCAACTACCACGACCTCGTGTGGCTGAAGATCGACCGCGCGCAGATGAACCGCGCGGTGTTTGCGGCGCTTAAGCCCGGCAGCCATTACGTGATCGCCGACCATGCGGGCCGGCCCGGCACTGGCGCCTCGGAAGCCGGCACCCTGCATCGCATCGAGGAAACCTTCCTGCGGCGCGAAGTCGAGGCGGCCGGTTTCCGGCTCGCCGAGGAAGGCAACTTCCTGCGCAACCCGAACGATCCGCGCGACCGCAACACGCCGGTACCGGCGCAACCCAAGGACGAATTCGTCTACAAGTTCGTCAAGCCGTAAGTGCACAATGAAAAAGCGCGTCCTCAACGTCGGCGGCAACAGCAAGAAGATCCTGCTGCCGAACCAGTACGACGGCTACGAGCAGATGCTGCTCGACATCGACGCGGCGCAGGCGCCCGACGTGGTCTGCGACGCGCGTGAAATGGCCGCGAGGCTGGCGCCGGCGGCCTACGATGCCGTCTACTGCTCGCACAACAACATCGAGCATTACTACCCGCACGACGTGCCGAAGGTGCTCGCAGGTTTCCTTCACGTGCTCAAAGAGCCTGGATTCGCGCAAGTCATCGTTCCCGACATCGAGGACGTGATGCGCACCTGCATCGCGCGCGGCCTCGCGCTGGAGGACACGTTGTACGAATCGAACGCCGGACCGATCACGGTGCACGACGTGATCTACGGATTCGGCAGCGAAATCGAGCGCAGCGGCAGCGACTTTTTCGCGCACAAGACCGGCTTCACCCCGAGGTCCCTCGAGGCCGCGCTGCTGAAGGCCGGATTTTCGAAGGTCTACATCGAGACCTGGGAGTTCGCGGTCTACGCCATGGCCTTCAAGGGCGTGCCGGACCCGGCGACGATCGCGTCGTTCGAACTGGCCGGCGTCCCGGCGTAGGGTTCAGCCGAAGCTGATCTTCTCCAGGTCGGCTTCCCACGGAAAGCGACCGGTCTCGTAGCGCGAGTACGCGAGTTTGCCGTCGACGGTCACGTCGAACTGGCCGGATTTTCCGGTGCGCGTCTCGACCGGGCCGTGCCCGCGCGCTTCGATCCAGGCCTTCACACGGAGGGCCTCGGGTTTGTAGCCTCAACCGGCGCAGTAATCGATGACGACAGCCATGGGCGCTCCTTGTCGCGAAGCCACTATCGTACGCGCAGGAGGAAAGGATAAGAAGCGCGAACGCGCGAGCGGCCCAAAGGGACTAGAACCTTTACCGAATAAATTTCCGCCCTTCGGTGGTTCTCGATGCCTGCGCGCTAGACTGCCGCATGAGTTTCGATGCACGCACGCTGCTGATCATCGGCGGGTTCCTGTGCTGGATCCTCGCCGCGGCGATCGAGTTCCAGGCCGTGCGACCGAGCGGCCGTCGCGTCTTACCGGATGCGTGGACGCTGAGCCTGCTCTTCAAGGGCCTTGGCCTGAACCTGATCTCGCAGCGCGGCCTATCGACGACGTCTGGACGATTGCGGTGGCGCATGCGGTGCTCCTGTCGAGCCTCCTGTTCGTATACGTGGCACTGCAAAGGATCCGCGGCGCGGACACGAGCCGGCTGCTAATCGCGATCGTCCCGGTGGGGTTGGGCATTGCGCTGCCGATCATCGGGTTTTCGCAGGACGCTTTCCAGGCCCGCGCCTTCGTCGTCATGTGCGCGTGGCTGTTCGCCTTCTCGATGGCGTGCTGGGGGGCGGTGCAAGTCGCTCGCGCAGGGTACATCGCCGGCGCTTCGATGATCCTGGGCTCCAATGCGGTGATAGCCGTCCTCGCAGCCGCCTTCGGCGCCGCTGTGGCCGCCGACGAGGTTTCCGGCGTCTTCGGCGCAGGCGGGATTCAGCTCGCGTTCTATGCGGTGCACGACGTTTGCATCGCGGTGACCACCTACGGATATATGGACATCGTTCGTACAGCGCGCCTCCAGAACACAAAGTTCAACGCGGCCAACCAGCCCGATAGTGTCACCGGGCTGTTCAGCGAAGAGACGTTCTTGAGACTCGGCGGAAACGAACCCGCTCGCGCAGGGCGCGCTGGCTACCCGGTTTGCGCGATGGCGATCCGTATCGATCGCCTCGAGGTTGGCGCACCGGGACACAGCGCGGCGTTTGTCGAAAAAGCACTGGGGCGCGTGGCTGCGACCACGTTGCGGGAGATCCGCATGTATGACATCGCCGGGCGTGTTTCGGCCGACGTGTTCGGCGTGCTCATGCCAGAGTTGCCCCTTTCTTCGGGTATTGAGGTCGCCGAGCGCATCCGCGCAAGAGTCGCGGGCGACCCTGCAAACATCGGCGGCGACCCTCGAATCGAGGTCAGCATCGGCCTGTCCGGCACCGGTGGCGAGCAAATGGCGCTCGACGACCTGATGGCGCAGGCGCAGGCCGGTCTCGTGAGCGCCCGGGCACAGGGCGGCAATCGCGTGGTGTCACCGGATTCAGGCGCCGCAGCCGGTGGCCGCCCCCCGCGCTCGGCCTGACCTCTTAGCGGCGCGTGCCGATCTCCGCTTCCACTGAAACGCCGATCCCAAGCAGCCGGTGGTCCGCCATGCGCTCTCCCATCAATGTGAATCCCACTGGAGCAGTGCCCGCCTCATGACAGGGAATCGTCAATGCACAGCGATCGAGATAGTTGGCCACGCTGGTGTTGCGGATCAGGATCGGGTAGCCGTCGAGCCTGCCCTCCCCCGCGGTGAACTGCGCGATCGGCGGCGCAATCACCGGCAGCGTGGGCATCGCGACCGCATCATAACGATCAGTCGTGCGCGCCGAGCGCGTGACCATTTCGGCGCGCAATTGCAGGACCTCGTAGTAGTCGGCAATGCTCAACGAGGCAGCGGACCTGATGCGGAACACGACGCGCGGGTCGTAACCATCGCCACGCGCTTCCAGCCATTGCCGATGCAACCCGTAGCACTCGAGCATCGAAAGCCCGCGCGTGCGGTTGATTGCGGCAATTTCGAGGACTTCGGGAAACTCGAATTCCTCGATCTTCACGCCGGCGGCGGAAAGCGTGGACAAGGCGCGCTCAAACGCCTTGGCCACCGGGGCGTCGAGCCCGTCGAGCATCAGCGTCTTGGGCACGCCCAAGCGCAGCCCGGCCAGGGGCACGGCACGCGGCGAAACCGGCGCCTCGCCCGCAAAGACCGCGTCGACCAAGGCGCAACAGGCGACCGAACGACCCAGCGGACCCACCGAGTCTAGGGTGACCGAAAGCGGAAAGATGCCCTCGCGCGGCACTCGCGCAGCGGTGGGCTTGAAACCGGTCAGCCCGCACAAGCCGGCCGGGATGCGCACCGATCCCATGGTGTCGGTACCGAGGCCTGCGGCCACCATGTCGTCGGCGATCGCCACCGCAGTCCCCGACGAAGACCCGCCCGGGACGCGCCCGGTGGACCTATCCCAGGGGTTGCGGCAGTCGCCGAAATGGGGATTCAGCCCGAGCCCCCCGAGCGCGAACTCCGTCATGTTCGTCGTGCCCATGATCACCGCACCGGCCGCACGCAGACGGGCCGCGACCGGCGCATCGCGCGATGCCGGCGGATCGCCCTTGCGCGTGGCGGATCCCGCGAGGGTCGTTACGCCGGCGATATCGCAAAGATCCTTGACCGCAACCGGAATGCCGGCCAGCGGCGAAGGCACGACACCGGCCGCGCGCAACCGGTCGCTCGCATCGGCGGCGGCGAGGGCCGCGTCGCGGAACACGCGAACGAAAGTGCGTGGGCCTTCCCCCTCGGCAATTCGCGCAAGCGACTGCTCGACCAATGCGCGGCTGGTGACGGCCCCGGAGGCGAGGTCGCGGGAAAGCTGGGCGAGTGTTTGAACCATCACTTGGCCTGCTTCCTTGCGTTTTCCGAGAAAACGCGGTTCACCACTTTCTCATAGGTGACGCGCTGCTCGGCCTTGAGCACGCCGCCTGCGACCATTATGTCCTGGAGCTTGGTGAGAGAAGGCGCGCTATAGGTGACGTCCGTGGCCCAGACCCCGAGGCCCTGATAGCGTTTGATCGCCGACAGCATCAGGCCGTAGTCCAGTTGCATGAAGTGCGGCAGCGCGAGCTTCGCAAGGTCCGACGGGGCAGCCGAGGCCACGAAGTTCTGCGCCTTCTGGATCGCATTGCACCAACCCTGCACGACCTTGGGATTCTTGGCGATGTACTTGTCGGTCGCCATGAACACGGTGAAGCCCATCGGGCCGATCTCGTTGCCGATCGACGCGACCACCTGCCCTTTGTTCTCGCGCTCGATCAGCGAGGCCGTCGGCTCGAAGAAGGTGCCGAAGTCGCCCTTGCCGGCGATCCATGCCGAGTCGCGGTTGCCGGAGGCCACGTTGGTGATGTAGTTGGCGAGGTCCTTTTGCGGGTCGATGCCGTGCTTCTTGAGCACCCACTGGGAGTCGATCTGCGGCGTGGTGCCGTTGGTCCAGTCGAGATAGTCCTTGCCCTTGACCATCGCCCACTTGAACTCGTTGGTCGCCATCTTCTTGCGCGAAAGCACCAAGAGGCCGTCCTTAGCGGTGAGCTGGCAGAAGATCTTGGTCTTGTCCGGAGAAGGCGAGTTCTCGATGTAGACCTGCGATTCCGGCCCGAGCAGCACGATGTCCCTCTGGCCGCCCATCAGCGGGGGGATCACCTTGGCGGTGCCCCAGCCGGTGTCCATCTTGACGTCGATGCCTTGCTCCTTGAAGTACCCCTTTTCGATGGCGATGTACGAAGGCAGGTAGAAGATCGAGCGGATCACCTCCATGTAGTTGACCGTGGTCGCCTGTGCGAGTGCAGCAGGCGCGACCCCGCCAAGGGCCGCGGCGAAGACTGCGAGCCGGGCAGACTTCCCTGCCTTGTTGCCGATCGGGTTGAAGCTCATCTCCACTCTCCTTTTTAATGGCGATCGCGTACGACCGCATTTTCGAGCCAGGCGATCAACAGGTACATGACCACCGACATCAACGCAAGTATCGCAATCGACGCCATCACCATGTGCATCTGCAGGATCTGGCTGCCGTAGATGATCAGGTAGCCCAGGCCCGCCTTGGAGGCCTGGAACTCGCCCGCGATCACGCCCACCAGCGCCAGGCCGACGTTGATCTTGAGCGCGCCGATCATCACCGGGATGTTGGCCGGCAGCACCACCTTGGCGAGGACCTGCCACCGGCTGCCGCCGAAGGTGCGCACGAGCTTGATCTTGTCGGCATCCGTCTCGCGAAACCCGCCGTAGATCATCAGGATGGTGAGGAACACGCTGATTGCGATCGCAATGCCGTAAACCGACCACTGGTCGCCCAGCCAGATGTAGAAGATGGGCGCCAGAGCCAGCTTGGGCAGCGAATTGGCCACCACCAGGAAAGGGTCGAGCATCCGGTAAAGGAACTGCGACCACCAGAGCGCCATTGCGATCAGGATCGCGGCGGCCATTGCGACGACGAAACTCGCCACGGCCTCCTTGAGCGTCACCCACACGTGGTGTTCGAGGCGATTCTCGCGCGCGAGCGTGAAGAACATCTCGACCACGGCCGAGGGCTGGCTGGTGAGCATCGGGTTGACCCACAGCTGCTTGGACGCGATCTCCCAGACCGCGAGAAAGGCGATGATGAGCAGGACCTGCATGAAACGCACACGCCGCGTGTCCCTGCGCAGCTTGGCCAGGTAGGCGCGATAGCCTTCGCTCGAAGCGCCTTTTTCCGCGGCCTGCGTTTTGGGTTCAGGTGCCGACATGGACGTCCAGCTCCTCCCAGATGACGTTGAAATAGTCGCGGAACTCCGCGGCGCTACGTGCGGCGAACGGCGACGGGCGCGAGCTTCCGCAACTCGGAAAAGTGATCTTGTGCTCGGCCTTCAGGTGCCCGGGGCGCCGGCCGAGGACGATCACCCGGTCGGTCATGCTGATCGCCTCGGAAATATCGTGGGTGACGAGGATCACCGTCTTGCCCTCCTCGCGCAGGATCAGGCCGATTTCGTCCGACAGCGCGAGGCGCGTCTGGTAGTCGAGGGCCGAGAACGGCTCATCGAGAAGGAGCACCTCGGGCCCGGTACACAGCGTGCGCGCCAGCGCCGCGCGCTGGCGCATTCCGCCCGAGAGTTGGTGGGGATAGAGATCGACGAACTCGCGCAATCCGTAGCGGCCCAGCAGTTCGAGCCCGCGCACGCGTGCCGCCGCGAGGTCCTGCCCC
>CANKMT010000010.1 GCA_947482825.1 Betaproteobacteria bacterium
ACGGGGATCGCGGACGTGGATGGGGCGATCACGGGCGTGTCGAACTACAGCGTGAGCGGGACTTCGAACCTGGGTGCGAACGTGACGACCACGGGCACGCAGACCTACACGGGCGCGGTGACGCTCTCGGGTGGGGCGCGCACGCTGACGGCCTCGACGGCGACCTTCAACGGGACGCTGGCCGGTGGGACGAATTCGCTGGCGGTGACGGGCAACGCGGTGTTTGGCGATGCGGGTGCGGACACGGTGAACGCTCTGACGACGCTGACGGTGTCGGGCACGACGGCGATCAACACGGATGTGCTGACGACCTCGGGGCTGCAGACCTACACGGGTGCGGTGACGCTGGCCAATTCGCCGGTGCTCACGGGCGCCAATGTGACCTTCAGCAACACGGTGAACGGTGCGGCCGCGCTGACGGTGACCGATTCGGGGACGACGACGTTCACGGGCCTGGTGGGCAGTGGTACGGCGCTCACGAGCCTGACCACGAACGGCGGGGGCACTACCGTGTTCAACGGCGGCAGCGTGACCACGAGTGGCGCCCAAACCTACACCGATTCGATAACCCTAAGCGCGAACACCAGCTTCAACGGTACGACCGCCAATTTCGCCGGCGGACTGAACGGCGGCGGTTTCGACCTGACGCTTGGATACACGGGGACCACAACGCTGAACGGCCTCACGCTGGTCGGCAGCCTGGTCACCAACAACGGCGGCACGACTGACCTTGCGGGGACGATCTCCACCTCCGGCACGCAGACCTACACCGATGCGGTCACGTTGTCGGCCGCAACCACGCTAACCAGTACGGGCAATTCGGCGATTTCACTGAACAACACGGTGAATGGTGCCCAGACGCTGGCGGCGAATACCACTGGAGCAACGACGTTCGGTGGTGTCGTGGGTGGAACAACGGCACTCACCAGTGTCACGACCAATACCGGCGGCACCACCAGCGCCTTGAGCGTAACGACGACCGGCACACAGACCTACAACGACAGCCTGACCACCAACGGGACCTACACGACGACGAACGCGGCCTTCCTGGCGGCGGGCACGACGACGCTGGGCGGCGCGACGACGGTGACCACGGGCTCGGGTAGCGTGACCTTCACGGGCGCGGTGAATGGTGCCCAGGCGCTGGTGGTCAATACGACCGGCGCGACAACCTTCACGGGGGCGGTGGGTACCACGACGGCGCTGACCAGCCTGACCACGGATGCTGGCGGCACGACGGCGATCAATGGCGGGGCGGTCTCGACGACAGCGGCCCAGACGTACGGCGATGCGGTGACATTGGGCGCGGCGACTACGATCACGGGCGCGGGCAATACGTTCTCGAGCACGCTGAACGGGGCGCAAACGTTGTCGATCGTCGACAGCGGGACGACGACCTTCAGCGCCATCGTGGGTGGCACGACCGCCCTGGCCAGCATCACTACGGACGCCGCAGGCTCGACGGCGATCAACGGCGGTTCGATAACGACCACGGGCGCCCAGACCTACAACGATCCGGTGACGCTCGGCGCGGGCACGACGCTGGCCTCGACCGGTGGCGGGGCGATCACGTTGGCGGGCACGGTGAACGGCGCGCAGACGCTTGCGGTGAACACCTCGGGCGCGACGACCCTTGGCGGCATTGTGGGCGGCACGACGGCGCTCACGAGCCTGACAACGGACGCAGTCGGCACGACCGCAATCAATGGTGGTGGCGTAACGACATCGGGCGCGCAAACGTATGGCGACACCGTTACCCTGGGTGCAGGCACGACCATCACGGGCGTGGGCAACACGTTTTCTGGGACGGTGAACGGTGCGCAGACGCTGTCGATCGTTGACAGCGGCACGACGACGTTCACGGGCGCGGTGGGTGGCACGACGGCGCTGACCAGCCTGACGACGAACGCGGGTGGGACGACGGCGATCAACGGCGGGGTGGTGACGACTTCGGCGGCGCAGACCTACGGTGATGCGGTGACGCTGGGTGCGGCGACGACGATCACGGGCGTGGGCAACACGTTCTCTGGGACGATGAACGGTGCGCAGACGCTGTCGATCGTTGACAGCGGCACGACGACGTTCACGGGCGCGGTGGGTGGCACGACGGCGCTGACCAGCCTGACGACGAACGCTGGTGGGACGACGGCGATCAACGGCGGGGTGGTGACGACTTCGGCGGCGCAGACCTACGGCGATGCGCTCACGCTAGGTGCGGCCACGACGCTCACGGGCGTGGGCAACACCTTCAACGGCACGGTGAACGGCGCGCAATCCCTGTCGATCGTAGACAGCGGTGCCACAACCTTCGCGGCTGCGGTGGGCAACACCACGGCGCTGGCCAGCCTTACCACCAACGCGGGTGGCACCACTTCGCTGCAAAACGTGACCACGACGGGTGCGCAGAGCTATGGCGATAGCGCGACGCTCAACGGCACGTACACGACGACCAACAGCGCGATGAACGTGGCGGGCACGACGACGCTGGCGGGGGCGACCACGGTTTCAACCGGGACGGGCAGCGCGACCTTCTCGGGCGCGGTAAATGGCGCGAACGCGCTGACGGTCAACAGCACAGGAGCGACGCTCTTCAGCTCCGCCGTCGGCGGAACGACGGCCTTGGCCAGCCTGACGACCGATGCAGGCGGTACTTCGAGCATGCAAAGCGTGACGACGACCGGGGCACAGGCGTACGGCGATAGCGTTACGACCAACGGGACGTACACGACGGGGGCATCGCCGTTCAGCGTGGCGGGCACTACGACGCTGGCCGGCGCAACGAATGTGACCACCGGGACTGGAGGTTTGGTGACCTTCACCGGCGCCGTGAATGGTGCGCAGACGCTGACTATCAACGGTGGGGCCGCGGTTACTTTTGGCTCGGATGTAGGCGCAACCACGGCCCTCACGGGATTGTCGGTGACTGCGCCTTCGACCACGACCCGAAACATATCCACCACGGGTGACCAGAGGTTCACTGGCAACGCAACGTTCAACAGCACGCTCAGCACGGGCGGTGGCGCCTTCACCGTCACCGGCAACACGATTGCGGGCAATCTCGGTAACGGCCAGCTCATCATCACTACCGGCGCCGGCAACGTGGTCCTGACCGGTACAGTCAACGGCGCAACGGCCGGCGGCCAGTCGCTCACGATCCTGAGTTCGGGAGACACTACATTCGGGAGCTCAGTTGGCGGATCGACGGCCCTCTCCACATTCACGACAGATGCGGGGGGCACCACGAGTCTTGCCGGCTCGGTCACCGTAAGCGGGACTGCGGCGAATCCGGCCTCCCGGCTGATCACGATCGGCGACTCCGCAAGGGCAACCGGAAACGTCACGCTGACCAGCACCAACGGCGGGGCGGTGACGATGAACAGCTTCTCGTTCACGGCGCCGATCACCCTGAGCATCAGCACCTCCGGCTCGGTAATCATTACAGGCACGTCTGCGATAGGCTCGATCGCCAATCCGTTGATCCTGACCCAGACTCCTGTAAACGTGCAGACCCTCAACGCAATCGGATTGTCATTCACATCCCCGGAACAGCCGTCCGGATTGATCTTCTTCCCGGGTTCGTCTGTGTCGGCGTTCCTGGGCGGGTCGGGTTCATCAGTCGTTCTGGCCGCGAATGCTTCCCAGTTGCTGGCGAATGCCACTGTTTCGAGCGTGCAGGGAACCGCGGCTACGGCGGTCGCGGAAGCCTCGAAAGTCGGCTTCGACACTGACAGCGTGGCGCAGCAGATCAACTACGGCTTCGCGGGCGACGTAGGTGTGAGCCCGCCGATGAACCACACGATCGACGAGACGGGCGTTTCGGTGCCCGAGGGATTCGGCGAGGAAGCCGAGGAAGACGAGGATCCGAAGAAGAAGTAACCCGGCTCTCCGCAAAATAAACGCGCCCTGGCAACAGGGCGCGTTTTCTATTGGGGGCGCCGGGCGGGCGCCCTGGTCGATTCGCTAGACGACCGGCGTCAGCAGCGGCTTGCCCGCGTACATGGCGCGCAGGTTGTCCACCTGCAGCATGCCCATGGCGAAGCGCGTTTCGTGCGTCGCGCTGCCCACGTGCGGGAAAAGGACGGCGTTGTCGAGCGCGTAGAAGCCGGAAGGCACTTTCGGCTCCTCCGCGAACACGTCCAGGCCCGCGCCCGCGATTTTTCCGTCCTGCAGGTACTTGAGCAGCACCGGCTGGTCGACCACCGAGCCGCGGGAGATGTTGATTAGGTATCCCTTTGGCCCGAGCGCGTCGAGGACCTTTGCGTTCACGAGGTTCTTCGTTTCCGCGCCGCCTGGCGTCACCAGCATCAGCACGTCCGACGCCTTGGCAAGCGACACCGGATCCGGGTGGTAGTGGTAGGGCACGTCTTTCTTGTTGCGGTTGTGGTACGCGATCTTCATGCCCGAGGCCTGCGCGCGCCGGGCGATCGCCTCTCCGATGCGTCCGAGTCCGACGATGCCCATGGTCTTGCCGCTAAGCGAGGTGGCGAGCGGATAACCCCCGCGCGCAGCCCATGAGCCCGAGCGCAGGTAGGCCTCGCACTGGGGGAGCTTGCGCAGCGTGTTCATGGTCAGCGCCATCGCGGTATCGGCGACGCAGTCGTTCAGCACGTCGGGCGTGTTGGTCACCCGGATCCCGCGCTTCTTGGCGGCGTCCACGTCGACCGAGTCGTATCCCACGCCGAAATGCGAGATCAGCTTGAGGTTGGGCAACGCGTCCATCATTGCCGCGTTCACGCCGGCCCCGCCGCTCGCGATGCCCTTCACCTTGGGGGCGAGCTCCTTCAGGAAGGCGTCGCGATCCTTGGCCTCATAGAGCCGGTGCGCGTTGAATTCCTTCTCGAGGATCTCCTGGGTCGGCTGGTGCAGCTTTGCGACGATGATGATGTCGGGTTTCATTGCTTCCTTCGTTTCGGTTCGGGTTTCAGGACTTGTACTTGGCGCACAGGGCCTCGGCGCTTCTTGCGAGGAGCCCCACGTCCGCGCCCACGGCGCAAAAGAGCGTGCCGGCGGCTAGCATCCGGCGTGCGTCGGCCTCGACGGGCGTAAGGTAGCCGGGCGCCTTGCCGGCCTTCGCGATGCGCCGCATGGCGTCCTCGATGAGCGGCAGGATCTTCGGGTTCGACGTCTCCCCGGGATAGCCCATCGATGCATGCAGGTCCGCAGGGCCGATGAAAACCCCGTCCACGCCGTCGACGGCGCAGATGGACTCGATGTTCTTCATGGCCTCTTCGGTCTCGACCTGCACCAGCACGCAGATTTCCTCGTGCGCGCGCCTGGCGTAGTCCTTGACCCGGCCGAACCGCGTGGCGCGGGTGGTGCCGGCGACGCCGCGGACGCCGGCCGGCGGGTAGCGCGTGTACGAAACGGCGGCCTTCGCTTCCTCGGCGTTGCAAACGTAGGGGATCAGCAGCGACTGGGCGCCTGCATCCAGCAGGCGCTTGATCGCGACCATGTCGTTCCACGGCACGCGCACGACCGGGTGACTCGGATAGGCCGCGGCCGCCTGCAGTTGCGAGAGCACGCTTTCGAGGTCGTTCGGCGAGTGCTCCTGGTCGAGGAGCAGCCAGTCGAAGCCCGCGCCGGCGATCACCTCGACCGTGTAGTTCGAAGAGAGGCTTGACCAAAGGCCGATCTGTACCTTGCCGGCCTTGAGCGCGCGTTTGAATTGGTTCGGCGGGAGTTCCATTCTTAAAGTTCCATATTCGGCAATTCAAACGACCGGAGAGCCGCTTTGGAGGCGGATCTCCGGAAATGAAAGTGCATGAATCCGGTCAGTCGGCCTTGACCCTGGCCTCCTTGACGACCTTCGCCCAGCGCGCCTTTTCGCTGACGATGAACCCTCCAAGCTGCTCGGGCGTATCGGCGCGGACCTCGGTGCCCTGCTTGGCGAGCATGTCTTTCATGTCCGCGGTATTCAGGATCTTCGTCAGCTCGGCGTTGAGCTTGGCGATCGTATCGCGCGGCGTGTTGGCCGGGGCGAGCAGCCCCTGGTAGGAGCCGGTCACGAATCCCGGCAGGCCGGATTCGATCAGGGTCGGCAGCTCCGGCGCCGAAGCGGCCCGCTGCGCACCGGTCATCGCGATGCCGCGCAGCCGCCCGCTCTTGACCGAGGGGTAGGTGGCGAGCATGCCGTTGAAGAGCACGTTCGACTGTCCTGCAACCACATCCGTCACCGCGGCGGATCCGCCCTTGTAGGGGATATAGGCCCACTGGATGCCGGTGCGCTGCGCGAAATCCACGCCGGCGAGGTGCGGCGCACCGCCCGTACCCGAATTCGCGAAGTTGAGCTTGCCCGGATTCGCTTTTGCATACGCAACGAGCTCCTTCACGTTGGTTGCCGGGATCGAAGGGTGCACGGCGAGCACATGCGGCGAGTAGGACACCATGATGACCGGCGCGAAGTCCTTCACCGGGTCGAAGGGCATGTTGAGATAGACGCTCGGGTTGATCGCGATGGCGCCCACGTCGGACAGCAGCATCGTGTAGCCGTCCGGTGCCGAGCGAACGACGAACTCGGCACCCACGTTGCCGTTGGCTCCGGTCCTGTTCTCCACCACGACAGGCTGCCCCCACGCTTCGGTCATCTTGGGGCCGATCGCGCGGGCGAGGATGTCCGAGGTGCCGCCCGCGGCGAACGGCACCACGATGCGGATCGGCTTGTTCGGGTAGGCCTGCGCGAACGCGGCGCCGGCCGCGAGCGAAAACGAAATGGCGACTGCAGTGAGCTTGAACACCTGATGTCCCTCCAATGTTATGGGCCGTCGCGCGGAGTAGTGCAGGCGCCCGGCCAGTTTGAAATCCATGGATCGAATACCGGGAAGGATTCTACCCGGCGAACTCCGCGCCGGGGGCAGGCGGGCTAGGCTTTAGGCCAGCCCTCGTGCTGCGGCAGGCGGTCCCCGATCTCATACCAGGGCGCCTTCGAGCCGGTAAAGATGTGCATCACCGGGCGCACGCCGGGGTCGTCGTCGAGCGTGCCGAGGGCAATGTCGATCTCCTGCGGAAATTTCTCCGAAAGGAACTGCAGCGTCGAGCCGCACTTGCGGCAGAAGGTGCGCTTCGTGCGCGGCGAGGAAGCGTAAGCCGCGATGTCTTCCGCCCCCGACAGCAGCTTGAAATCGGATTGCTTCACGCGTGCATAAGTGCCGAAGGCGGCGCCATGGGCTTTGCGGCACATCGAGCAATGGCAGTGGCTGGCGCGGTCGAAAGGCCCGTTCACCTCGAAACGCACCGCCCGGCAGAGGCAGCTACCCTTGGCCATGTTCACTCCTTGATTGGCCGGCGGTGGCGGTCCACCCACCAGGCCCACGCGACAAGAATCCAGAGGGACTCGCACACCCACGCTACAGCCACGGCGCCCGGCGGCGGCGACCCGAAAACATTCATCACGTACACGATCGCAAGGAAGCCCACCAAGGCCCACAGCGCGAGTTTCCCGATGCGATCGACCGCCGAAGTGCACTTAAGGTAGATGGCAATGCCTGCGGCGAACAACAGCGATTCGACGATGAGGGTCGCGGGAATCGAGTTCCATAACCCGAGCCCGAACTTCGGTCCTTCCCCTATCGCCAGCGGCATGTCGGGCCGATGCGAGATCGCGTCGAGCACCCAGTGGCTGAGCACGAGCAGCGCC
The DNA here is from genome assembly GCA_947482825.1 of Betaproteobacteria bacterium. GTDB lineage: Bacteria > Pseudomonadota > Gammaproteobacteria > Burkholderiales > SG8-39 > SZAS-79. The sequence goes on from CANKMT010000010.1 coordinate 7,634, forward strand.
AGCACAAATGCTTCGCGCGGCCGCCCGCGGCGAATCAGGAGATACGCGATCGCGAGCGCCAAAGCCCATCCGATCAGCGCCACGAGGCTGTGGGAATACGGGTAACTCACAAAGTCGAGCGGCGTAACCGCCGTGATGCCCGGCGCGACCACTACCTTCTCGATCCCCAGCAAAACGAGCGTCGGCCAGACGAGGTCGGCCAGTTGCGCCGCCAGAAAGAGCACACCGAGCGAGGCCTTTGGCGCCACTTTCTTTGCGCCGAACGCGAGCGCGAAATGGCCGATGAACATGGCTCAGGCGATCAGCGCCACAACGTCGTCTTCCCTGAGCACATCGCCCTCCGAAACGAGGATCTCGCTCAACGTGCATGCGCGCGGCGCCTCGATCGGGATCTCCATCTTCATCGATTCGATGATGAGGATGGTCTCTCCGGCCGCGAGGCTCGCCCCTTTTGCAGCGACGATCTTCCACACGGTGCCGGCGACTTCGGTGCGGACCTTGGCGGGATTCATATGGGGAAATATCCGAAAGTGGAGCGCCCGGGTTCGCGCAACGGCGCCACGAGGTTGGCAAACTCGCAAAGCAGCGCGCGCGTTTCGCGTGGATCGATCATCTCGTCGTAGGCAAAGGCTTCAAGCGTGCGGAAAGGCGAACCCAGCCGCTGCAAACGCTCACGGAGTTCCGCAATCCTGGCCTGGGGGTCCGGTGAGGCTTCGATGTCCTTGCGGAACGCGGCCTCGATCCCGCCTTCGAGCGGCAGCGATCCCGCGCGCATCGAAGGCCAGCAATAGCGCACCGAATAGCGTGACTGATTCGAGTGTCCCGCAGCCGCGACGCCATAGGCCTTGCGCACGATGATCGCGCACCACGGCACGGTGGTTTGCTGAATTGCGGTGAGCGCGGCCACGCCATGACGAATGGCTGCGGTTTTCTCCGCGTCCAGCCCCACGAGGAACCCCGGGATATCGGCCAGGTGCACGATCGGCAGGTGGAAGAGCTGTGCGAGCTGAGTGAACCGCGCCACCTTGCGAGAGGCATCCGCGGTCCATGCGCCGCCGTAGTGCATCGGATCGCTTGCAAGGATCGCCACCGGCCAGCCGTCCAGCCGCGCAAAGCCGGTGATGACGCCGCGCCCCCAGAACCGGCCGATCTCGAAGAACGAGCCTGCGTCGACGACCGCCTCGACGATCGGGCGCATCTTGTAGACCTTGCGGTCCTCGCGCGGAATGGCTTCGATCAGCCAGCCGACATTGCGCTTCGGATCGTCACGCTTCTCGCTGCGCGGCGGCAGCTCAAAAACCGAGGGCGGAAGGTAGGAGAGGAACTTGCGCGCCCGCGCGAACGCATCGGCCTCGCTCTCGGCTTCGTCGTCGATTGCGCCGTTGCGCGTGTGGATCTGGCTGCCGCCAAGCTCGTTCTTTTCGAACTGGTGCGCGCCGAGCCGGTTCACCACGGGCGGGCCGGCAACGAAAAGCTGCGAGGTGTCCTTCACCATCACCGAATAATGGCTCGCGCACACGCGCGCAGATCCGAGGCCCGCAGTCGAGCCGAGCGCCATGCCGATCACCGGCACCGTGTTGAGGTTGGCGGTCACGAGGTCCCACCCCAAGTAGCCGGGCACACGCGAATGACCGTCCTTGTCCATCATGCCGGCCGAGCCGCCGCCGCCGGAGCCATCGACCAGCCGGATCAGCGGCAGCCGCAAGTCGGCCGCCATGGTCTCCACGCGCGTGAGCTTGTCGCGGATGCTGCCTTCGTTGGTGCCGCCGCGGATCGTGAAGTCGTCACCGGCCACGACCACGTTGCGGCCGGCGATCTTCCCCCGGCCGATCACCAGGCTCGCTGGCGCAAGCGACACGAGGTTGCCGGCTTCGTCGTAGCTCGACTTGCCGGCGATGCTGCCGACTTCGATGAAGGAGTCCGGGTCCAGCAGCTGTTCGACGCGCTCGCGCACGTTGAGCTTGCCCCCGGCCCGCTGGCGCTCCAGGCGCTCGGACCCGCCCATCTGCTTCGCAAGGCGTTGCCGCTCGCGCAGCGCTTCGACTTCCTTTTCCCAGCCCATGGGTGTCTATGTCAAAATAGAACAATAAATTGGCATGATCGCCGCACCAGTGCTTGTTTATTAGAAACTAAAGTTCCACATTATCAGTGGATCTCCGGATCCGGGATCGGCGCCGTGCCTTCGAGGAAATCGAAGTCGCAACCCTCGTTGGCCTGCTTGATGTGGCGCGAGAAGATCGCGCCGTAGCCGCGCTCGTACTTGATCGGCGGGCGGACCCAGGCCGCCTTGCGCTTCGCAAGTTCGGCTTCGGACACCTTCAGGTTCAGCACCCGCCTGTCGACGTCGAGCTCGATCAGGTCGCCGTTCTGCACGAAAGCCAGCGGGCCGCCGACGTACGCTTCCGGCGCGACGTGCAGGATGCAGGTGCCGTAGCTCGTTCCGCTCATTCGGCCATCCGACAGCCGCACCATGTCCTTTACGCCCTGCTTGATGAGCTTCTTCGGCATGGGGAGCATGCCCCACTCCGGGAAGCCCGGGCCGCCGAGCGGACCGGACATCTTCAGCACCAGCACGCAATCCTTGTCTACGTCGAGCTCGTCGGTGTCGATGCGCGCCGCCATGTCGTTGTAGTCCTCGAACACCACGGCGCGGCCGGTGTGCTTGAGCAGCTTCGGGTCGGCGGCGCTGGTCTTGATCACCGCCCCGTCGGGCGCGAGGTTGCCGCGGATCATGACGATGCCGCCGGAAGCCTTGAGCGGCTTGTCGCGCGGGAGGATCACGTCGGCGTTCCAGACCTTGGCGCCCTCGATGTTCTCGCCGAGCGTTTTGCCGTTGACCGTCTTCGCCGAGAGGTCGAGCAGGTCGCGCAGCTGGTTAAGCAGCGCGCGCAGGCCGCCGGCGTAGAAGAAGTCCTCCATGAGGTACTTGCTGCCGGACGGACGCACGTTGGCGATCACCGGGGTCTTGGCCGAAATCTCGTTGTAGCGTTCGAGCGGGAACGGCAATCCTGCGCGCCCCGCCATCGCGACAAGGTGCACGATCGCGTTGGTCGAGCCGCCAAGGGCCATGAGCGTCGTAATTGCGTTGTCGAACGAGCTCTTGGAAAGGAAGTCGCGCGGCTTGAGGTCGTCCCACACCATTTCGACGATGCGCTTTCCGGTCAGCGTGGCCATGCGCGCGTGGTTCGAGTCCGGCGCGGGGATCGACGAATAGCCCGGCAGCGTGAAACCGAGCACCTCGGCCAGCGACATCATCGTCGCGGCGGTGCCCATCGTCATGCAGGTGCCCGGCGAGCGCGCGATCGTGTCCTCGATGTCGTTCCAGTCGTTCTGCGTGATGCGCCCGGCGCGCAACTCGTCCCAGTACTTCCATGTATCGGAGCCTGAGCCGAGCGTCTGGTCGCGCCAGTGGGAATTGAGCATCGGGCCCGCCGGAATGTAGATCGTCGGCAGGTTCATGCTAGTGGCGCCCATGATGAGCGCCGGAGTGGTCTTGTCGCAGCCACCCATGATGACCGCGCCATCGGCCGGGTAGGAGCGCAGCAACTCTTCCGTCTCCATGGCGAGGAAGTTGCGGTACATCATAGTGGTGGGCTTTTGCATCGTCTCTGCCAGCGCCATTGCAGGCATCTCGAGCGGGAACCCCCCGGCCTGCCAGACGCCGCGCTTGACTTCCTCCACGCGCTGCTTGAAGTGCGTGTGGCAGTGGTTGATGTCCGACCAGGTGTTGATGATCGCGATGACAGGCTTGCCCGCGTAGTCGGTGCGGTCGTAGCCCATCTGCGCAGTGCGCGAGCGGTGGCCGAAGGAGCGCAAGTCGTTCACGCCGAACCAGCGGTGGCTGCGGAGGTCTTCGGATTTTTTCTTCACGCTTGCTCCTCGATTCCGGAAACCAAGATTCTAATCTGCGCGAGGTATGATCGGCTGATGTCAATTCGCGCGATTGGCCGCTCCGCTTCGGGGGGGCTTGAAGTGTTTGCCGCCTGGTGCGCCAGCTGGTGGCGGGTATTGCATTTCGGCGCCACCGCGTTGGTGATGGCCGCCTCGCCGCAGGCCTACGACCGGGCGACCTCGAACCTGATGGCGCGCCAGATCTACTTCACCGCCTGGCAGATCCTGCCTGGGTTCGTCCTCGTTTGCGCGCTTCTCAGCTACATGGTGATCCGGATCGTCGTGGCGGCGGCCGGCACCTACGGCCTGGCCGAGTATGCACTGTCGTTTGCGGTGCGCGTGCAGGTGCTCGAGCTGGTTCCGACATTCGTTGCCCTGTTCGTGGCGCTGCGTTCGGGCGCGGCCATCAATACGGAAGTCGCGCTGATGCATATCCGAGGCGACCTCGATGCACTGCAGCGCGCCGGCGCCGACCCGATGCGCCACCAACTCGTGCCGCGAGTGATAGGCAGTGCGGTTTCGGTGGTCTCCCTGACGGTGATTGGCGGTGCCATCGCGCTCATGCTGGCCTATGTCGCGATGTATGGTTTCTCGCCGGGTGGAATAGATGAATACACGGAAGTGATCGGAAGCATTTTTGACCTGCCCGTCGCCCTCGGACTCGGCCTGAAGGCGCCCTTCTTCGGTCTTGCGGTCGCGATCATCCCGATTTCGGCGAGCCTGGAGGTGCCGCGTGAGGCGCGTTTTGCGGCGATCGCGGTGCGCTCCGGCATGGTGCGCCTGTTCCTGGCGCTGGCGCTGATCGAAGGCGCTTCCCTGGCCATCAAGTACATCTAGCCGCCGGCATGGATCAGACCCCAACGCCAACCTCCCCGCCCGCGACGTCTGCGGAGACCACCACCACGCTGCCGGTCCGGCACCTGGAGTTCAAGGTGGCCCTGTTGCTGGCATTGACGTTGGTGCTTTCGGTTTCGTTCGTCGCCTACGTGCTGTATGCACGCGGGGTATTTGAAAGCACGCAGAAGGTGGTGTTGGTCACGGACAGTTCGGACGGTGTGAGTGTCGGCATGCAAGTGACCTTCCGGGGCTTTTCAATCGGACGCGTACGCAGCATCGCGCTCGGCGGCGACGCTACGGTACGCATAGAGGTTGCAGTGCCGAAAAAGGACGCACGGTGGCTGCGTGTGGCGAACGTATTTATCATCGAGCGAGCGCTCGTAGGGGGCGTGGGCATCCGGGCCGCTGCGGTTCAGCTCGACAATCCGCTGCTGCCCGATGGAGCGGAGTGTATTCCGCAGGGGGGGCTCAGCGGGGCGATATGCACCGTGCTTCGCGGCGACGGGAGCGAGGATATCCCCCGCCTTGTCACAAACCTGAAGGACCTGCTCAATAATTTGCAGGGCCTTACGGCCGCGGATTCGAGTCTCGGCGCGAGCCTTGCCAATGTGCGGGTGGCCACCGATCGAATCGCCGGGCAGGGCGGGCTGCTCGCCGGCGCCCTCGGCAGCGAGGAAAACGCGAAGAAAGTGGTCGCCGCGCTGGATCGCTCGAACAAGCTGCTCGACTCGCTCACGGCGGCTTCGGCCAGGCTCGACCAGGTCTTCGCCAAGGCCGACCAGGCGCTAGTGAAAGCCGACCAGCGGGTGTTCGGCCGCGAGGGCGTGATGGATGAAACGCAAAGGGCTGTGGCACAGCTCAATGCAGTGCTCGGCGACGCGCGTGAGAGCCTGAAAAGGGCTGATGCCGTGCTTGCCGATGCGCAAAAAATCAGCGCGAATGCGAAAGGCGCGACCGACGACCTTGCGGGCCTGCGCGCCGAAGTGGACGCCAGCCTGCGCAAGGTGGGCGCGCTGATCGACGAAATCAACCGCAAGTGGCCTTTCAAGCGGGAGACCGAGATGAGGCTTCCTTGATACGTGCGCTTCCCGCGCTGATCACTGCGGCGCTTCTTGCGGCCTGTGCTGGCGCGCCTGCGCCGCCGGACTGGCAACTCAATGCGCAGGTCGCCCTGAAGAATTTCGAGGCGGCGTATCTCGCAGGCAATTCACGGGTCGCGGACGCTGAATTTGCGCGCGCGCGCAGGGAGCTCTCGAGCACCGGGCGGGCCGACTTGGTGGCACGCGCCGAACTCACGCGCTGCGCGTTGCATACGGCAAGCCTTGCGTTCGATGACTGCCCGGCGTTCCGGTCGCTTGCGCTCGACGCGGGCGCGCCGGAGCGTGCCTACGGCGAGTATCTCGCAGGGCGCTGGCAGGGAATCGACGTGAACCTGCTCCCGGAGCAGCATCGTCCAGTGATCGCCGGCGGCGCGTTGCCGATCGATCCGATGGCCCGGTTGGTTGCTGCAGGCGCATCTTTGCGCGCCGAGCGCGCCACGCCCGCATTGATTGCGGCTGCCATCGAGACGGCCTCCGCCAACGGGTGGCGCCGACCGCTGCTCGCATGGCTCGGTTTGGAAGGAAAACGCGCCTCGAGCGCGGGAGACGACGAGGCGGCCGGGCGGATCAGGCGCCGCATGGAACTCATTACAAAAGGAGGAAATTGAATGCTCAACCTACGCAAGCTCTTCGCAGCGGTGGCGGCGGTCGTTGCAACCTCGGCCAGTGCCCAGATCTACCCTTCAAAGCCGGTGCACGCGATCATTTCTTTCACGCCGGGCAGTTCGACCGACATCGTCGGACGCATTGTCATGCAGAAAGTGTCCGAATACTGGGGCCAGCCGGTCGTCGCGGAGAACCGAGCAGGGGCCGGCGGTTCGATCGGCTCGGCCATCGTGGCGCGCGCCGCGCCGGACGGCTACACGCTGCTCATCAATTCCTCGGCCCACTCGGTCAACCCTGCGATCTTCGCCAAGCTGCCGTACGACACGACGAAGGATTTCGTCGATATCGTGCCGCTCGCGGTCCAGCCGAACGTGCTGGTGGTTACGGCGGCTTCGCCGCACAAGACGATCGGTGACTTGATTTCCTTCACCCGGGCCAAACCCGGCGCGCTCAATTTCGGCCACGCGGGCGTAGGCAGCGGCACGCACCTGTCGACCGAGAAACTCATCGCCGCAGCCGGCATCAAAGTGACCCAGATCCCGTTCAAGGGCACGCCCGAAGTGGTCACCGCGCTGCTTGGCGGCTCGGTAGATTGCTATTGGGTGCCGATTTCGGCCGGCATGGCAAACATCAAGAGCGGCAAGTTGCGGCCGCTCGCAGTCAGCAGCGCCAGGCGCAGTTCGCAACTTCCCGACGTGCCGACGACCGGGGAAGCGGGTGTGCCAAATGCGAACTCCCCGCTCTGGTTCGGCATCTGGGCGCCGGCGGGCACCCCTGGGGATATCGTCGCGAAGATCTCGACCGATGTCAGGCGGGCGCTTGCCGATCAGGGGGTGCGCGAAAAACTTGCCGGTCTTGGCAACGATCCCCTGGACATGGCGCCCGATGAATTCGCCCGCTTCGTGCGCAGCGAGATCGAAGACTACGGCAGGGTCGTGAAAGCCGCGGGCATCAAGCCGCAATAACGCGATGCCCGTGCGGGCGGGATCGAGCCGTTCAGGCCAGGGCCGCCCCGTGCGCAGCCTTGCCGCGGGTAAGCGGCACGCCCGTCAGGCGCTGCAGCTCCTCGAACCCAAGCCCTTCGACCATGTCGACGACCTGCAGGCCGTCGGGCGTGACGTCGATTACTGCAAGGTCGGTGTAGATCCTGTTCACGCAGGACGCACCAGTCAGCGGATAGGTGCATCGTTCGACGATCTTGCTTTCGCCGGACTTGGTCAGGTGCTCCATCATTACGTACACGTTCTTGGCGCCGACGGCGAGGTCCATGGCGCCGCCGACCGCGGGAATCGCATCTGGTGCGCCGGTGTGCCAGTTGGCAAGGTCCCCGTTGATCGCCACCTGGAACGCGCCTAGAACGCAGACATCGAGATGCCGGCCGCGGATCATCGCGAACGAATCGGCGTGATGGAAGAACGATCCGCCGGCCAGCAGCGTAACCGGTTCCTTGCCGGCGTTGACGAGATCGCCGTCCTCGGCGCCCGGCGCGGGCTTGGGCCCGACGCCGAGCACGCCGTTCTCGCTGTGCAGAAGTACCTCGCGACCCTTGGGGATGTGGTCTGCAACGAGCGTCGGCAGGCCGATGCCGAGATTGACATAGGCCCCTTCGGGAATGTCTCGCGCCACTCGCGCGGCGATCTGGTTGCGGTCCATCCTCTTCATGCCGTTGCTCCAGTCTTGACCACGCGCTTGACGAAGATGCCCGGGGTGACGACCGCCTCCGGATCGAGCTGGCCGAGCTCGACGGTCTCGCGCACCTGCGCGATCGTGCAATTCGCGGCGCTCGCCATGATCGGGCCGAAGTTGCGCGCAGTCATGCGGTAGGTGAGGTTGCCCCAGCGGTCGCCGCGATCGGCCTTGATCAGCGCGTAGTCGGCGTGGATCGGATGCTCGAGCACGTAATCGCGATCGCCGATGCGGCGCGTTTCCTTGCCCTCGGCAAGCCGCGTGCCGTAAGCCGTGGGCGTGAAGAATGCGCCGATGCCCGCGCCCGCGGCGCGGATGCGCTCGGCGAGCGTCCCCTGCGGCACGAGCTCGAGTTCGAGTTCGCCCGCGCGATAGGCCTTGTCGAAATGCCATGAGTCGGCTTGGCGCGGGAAGGAGCAGATGATCTTGCGAACCTGTTTCGCCCCGATCAGCGCCGCGAGGCCGGTGTCCCCGTTGCCGGCGTTGTTGTTTACGACGGTGAGTTCGCGCGCGCCTTGCGCGATCAGTGCGCTCATCAGGGCCGAGGGCATGCCCGCGCCCCCGAAACCGCCTATCAGGATGGTCGATCCGTCGGCGATGTCCGCGACGGCCTCTTCGAGTGAAGCCACGATTTTGTTGATCATCGCGTGATTCTAGAGGTACCGCCCGGAAACGGGGCCGGCGTCTCGCAATTGGCCGCCAAGGCGCCGCGCGCGTAAGAGTTTACTTTCGATAAATTTCTTAACATATTGATTAAAAATGATTATTGTTTTTAAGGCATTGCCTACGAAAGCACACCTAAGTCCTTGTTGGAAATAAGAAAAAATCCTTGACCTTGAGTATTCGTTCGAATAAAGTGGGAAAACGTAGAAAAAAGTGGCGAAATTGAGCGGCTTGTAGCTCTTTCGCCCCGGGACAAGAAAATGGGCGGGACATTTCACGGCGCAACGGTCATTACGCTCGACGCGAAGGGGCGGCTCGCGTTGCCCACGCGGCATCGCGATGCGCTGTCCGCGGGCAAGAGTGAGCTGGTACTTACCGCACATCCCGTCGGATGCCTCTTGCTCTACCCGATGGATGCCTGGGAGCCCGTGCGCTCCAAAGTCGAGAAATTTCCCTCGCTGGACATGCAGGCGAGCTGGTGGAAGCGCCTGCTTCTGGGTCATGAAGAGCACCTGACGCCGGATGCGTCCGGCCGCATCTTGATTTCGCCCGCGCTGCGCATGTACGCAAAGCTCGAGCGCGAGCTCGTGATGTTCGGGCAGGGCAGCTACTTCGAGCTCTGGGATCACGGTCAGTGGACCGCCAAGCTCACGCAGGCCATGGCGCAGCCGAGCTCGACACCACCGCCAGGCATGGAGGGCTTCTCGCTGTGAGCCCGGCGAGAGTCCCCCGACCCTCTGCCGATGGCCTAGCGACGAATGGCCGAACACCGCGCGGTCCTTCTCTCCGAAGCGGTGGATGCGCTCGCGGTACGCCCGGAGGGGACCTATCTCGATGCGACTTTCGGACGCGGCGGCCATTCGCGCGCGATCCTCGCGCTGCTCGGCCCGCAAGGGCGGCTGGTCGCGCTGGACCGCGACCCCGCGGCGGTCGAGTCCGGAGCGCAGATTGCCGATCCGCGATTCTCGATCGAACAAGTGCGTTTCTCGCAGCTGGACGAAGTGCTGCGTGCACTGGGCATCGCCCAGTTGGACGGCGCGCTGTTCGACCTGGGCGTCTCCTCGCCGCAGATCGACGATGCGCTGCGCGGATTTTCGTTTCGCATGGACGGGCCGCTGGACATGCGCATGGACCCGACGCGCGGAGAGTCGGCCGCCGAGTGGCTGGCCAGGGCGAGCGAGTCCGATATCAGGGAGGTGATCCGCGACTATGGCGAAGAACGGTTTGCTAAACAGATTGCAGCGGCGATTGTTGCTGCTCGGGCAGCCGAGCCTCTCGGGCGCACAAGGCAACTTGCCCATCTCGTGGGTGAAGCGGTCCGCACACGCGAGGCTGGGCAGGATCCGGCGACGCGCACCTTCCAAGCTCTACGGATTTTCGTCAATCGGGAGCTTGAGGAAGTGTCGTTGAGCTTGCCGCTGGCCGCCGCGAGGCTCGCCACCGGCGGGCGCCTCGCGGTCATCAGCTTCCATTCGCTCGAGGATCGGATCGTCAAGCGCTTCATCCGCGCCTCGGGCGTGCCCGACCTGCCGCGCGACCTCCCATTGAGGGCCAGCGAATTGCCGAAGGCGCTGCTCGAGCCCGTGGGGCGCGCGATCAAGGCTTCGCCCGCCGAAGTGCGGGCCAATCCGCGTGCGCGCAGCGCGACGCTGCGCGTGGCTGAACGCACGGAAGCGCCGTGGCGAAACTGAACCTCGTCCTGCTCGCCATGCTCGTGGCGTGCTCATTGGGCCTGGTCACTTCGCAGCACAAGGCCCGGAAGCTCTTTTCCGATCTCGAGCGCGAGCAGGAGCGCGCGCGCAACCTCGACATCGAGTACGGCCAGCTCCAGCTCGAGGCCAGCACGTGGGGCCTGCATTCCCGAGTAGAGAAGATCGCCGGCGTCGCGCTCGGCATGCGTGCGCCCGATCTCCGCAGGGTGCGCCTCGTGAACCGGGAGACCGGCACCAAATGAGCATGGCAGCCGCGCCAGTCCTGGTTCGCCTGCCGGTTTGGCGCGCGCGCGTTGTGCTGTTTGCATTCCTGGCTGCATTTGCGGTGCTGGCGGGAAGGGCGGTTTACCTGCAGGCCGTGAATACCGACTTCCTGCAGATGAAGGGTGAATCGCGGTTTTTGCGCGTGCTCGAAGTGCCGGCCACGCGCGGTCGAATCCTCGATCGCAACGGCGAGGCGGTGGCGATCTCCACGCCGGTGCGGTCCATTTGGGCGATCCCGGAAGATGTCAAGGCGACGCCGGGGCAGTTGAAGAAGCTCGCGCAAGTCCTCGGCCTCGATGCGGACGAGCTGGACCGCAAGATCTCCGACACCACCCGCGACTTCGTCTATCTGCGGCGCCAGATCCCTCCCGAACAGGCAGAGCAGGTCGCCGAACTCGGCATGCGCGGCATCTTTTCCCAGCGCGAATACCGCCGCTATTACCCAGGCGGTGACGGGATGGCCCATGTGATCGGGTTTACCGGCGTGGGAGACGAGGGCCAGGAGGGCATCGAGCTCGCGTTCCAGCCTTCGCTTGCGGGCAAGGCAGGGAGCCGGCGCGTCATCAAGGACCGCCTCGGCCGGATCGTCGAGGACATCGAGTCAATCCGCGCGGCGCAGGACGGCAAGGACCTGACTCTGTCGATCGACGGGAAGATCCAGAACATCGCTTTCGGCGTGCTCAAGGCGACCGTGGAAGCGCACAAGGCCAAGGCCGGCGCAGTCATCGTGCTCGACGTGCATTCGGGCGAGGTGCTTGCGCTGGCCAACATGCCTTCCTATAACCCGAACAACCGCGGCCGGCTCACCGGAGCGCAGCTGCGCAACCGGGTCATGACCGACACCTTCGAGCCGGGCTCGACTCTCAAGCCGTTCACCGTTGCGCTTGCAATTGACGAAGGACGCGTGCGCCCGGACACGATGATCCAGACTGCGCCCGGCAAATACACCATCGGCAACTACACGATCAGCGACGCCCATGCTTCCGGCGCGCTCAGCGTCGCGCAGGTGATCCAGAAGTCCTCGAACGTCGGCGCGGCAAAAATCGCCCTGGGCCTGCCGCGCGAAGACATGTGGGACCTGTTCAAGCGGGTCGGGTTCGGAAACCCGCCTGCGCTGGGCTTTCCAGGTGAAGCCCAAGGCAAGGTGCGCGATTGGAAGACCTGGCGTCCGATCGAGCAGGCGACGATGTCTTATGGCCACGGAATTTCGGTCTCGCTGATCCAGCTTGCGCGCGCCTACAGCATCTTCGCGCGCGACGGGGAACTCGTGCCGCTCACGCTGGTGAAGGCGGACATGCCCGTGGCCGGCCGGCGCGTCATTTCCGCCGAAACCGCGCGCTCGGTGCGCGAGATGCTCGAGATGGCCGTGCAGGCCGGCGGAACCGCGCCGCGCGCCAGGGTGATGGGCTACCGCGTGGCCGGCAAGACAGGCACCGCGCACAAGCAGGAGAACCGCGCCTACGCGGCGCACAAATACATTTCTTCGTTCGTCGGATTTGCGCCGGTCTCCGACCCGCGCCTCGTGATCGCCGTGATGATCGACGAACCTTCCAACGGGCAGTACTACGGGGGCGCCGTGGCCGCGCCGGCCTTCGCTCAGGTCATGCAGGGCGCGTTGCGGCGCCTTGGCGTCCAGCCGGATGCGCCAATGCGGCCGATCGAACTGCCGGGCGAAGGCGAGGAATTGAAGGAGGGCACCTGATGAGGATCCTGCTGGCAATCGTAGAAGCAGTGTTGTCTACCAAGGGCGTGCTGGGCGGCTGCTGGGGTGGCCCGCGCGAGCCTCATGACGGGATGGGCGAGTGGACATATTCGGCGCACTGGCTCAGCAGGGAGCGATGATCGATCGGATCTCCTCGGACAGCCGGCGTGCCGGGCCGGGCACGGCGTTCTTCGCGTATCCGGGGGAGGCCGCCGACGGACGCCGCCATATTCCCGAAGCGCTTGCACGGGGCGCCGCGGCGGTGATTTGGGAATCCGAAGGGTTCGAATGGAACGCCGCGTGGCGGGTGCCGAACCTCGGCGTGACGGGGCTCAAGCAGCAGGCCGGCCAGATCGCGCACCACTACTATGCCCGGCCCTCGGAATCGCTTTGGACCTGCGGTGTTACCGGGACCAACGGCAAGACCTCGTGCTCGCAGTGGATCGCGGCAGCGCTTACCTCGCAAGGCGACGAATCCGCGGTCATCGGCACGCTTGGGGCGCGTTTCAAGGATCTGTCGATCGAACTCGGGAATACCACCCCGGATGCGCTGGAGCTTCACCGCGTGCTGGCCGAATTCGTCCAAGAGGGGGCCAGGGCGGTGGCCCTGGAGGTCTCGTCGCACGGGCTTGTGCAGGGGCGCGTCAACGGCGTCAAGTTCGATTGCGCGCTGTTCACCAACCTCACGCACGATCACCTCGACTATCACGGAACGATGGAGGCCTACGCCGCCGCAAAGGCACGGCTATTCGAGTTCGCTTCGCTCAAGCACGCGGTGCTCAATTTCGACGACGTGTTCGGCGTCAGGCTTGCGCACAGGCTTCGCGAGCGCCGCGTGCCGACCATCGGCTACAGCCTTTCGCCTGAAGGCATTGCGCCGGGCAGCGCCGGGCATTTTCTCGCGGCTCGCGAAATCCGGGTCGGCGCCGACGCCACGCAGGTCTCGCTGTCCACGAGTTGGGGCGCGCGCGAGGCGACGCTGCATCAGCTCGGGCGCTTCAACGTGTCCAACATCCTTGGCGTGCTCGGCTGCCTGGTCGCGTACGGCCTCGATATCGACAGTGCGTTGCGGGCGATCGAAGACCTCCCGGACGTTCCGGGACGCATGCAGCGCGTGGGCGGGGGCGGGCGGCCGGTGGCGGTGGTCGACTACGCCCATACGCCTGACGCGCTCGACAAGGTTCTCCACGCACTGCGTCCGGTGGCTGAAGCCGGCGGCGGGCGGTTGATCGCGGTTTTCGGGGCCGGTGGAAACCGCGATGCAACCAAGCGCCCGCGCATGGGCGAAATCGCCTCGCGCCTGGCCGATCGCGTCGTCATCACTTCGGACAATCCGAGAAACGAAGATCCGGCCGCAATCATCAAGGCGATCTGTGCGGGCGTGAGCATCGACCACGATTACGAGCCCGATCGCGCCAAGGCGATCGCCTCGGCGATCCGCAGCGCGAAAGCCGGCGACGTCGTGCTGATCGCGGGCAAGGGCCACGAGACCTACCAGGAAGTCGCCGGGCGACGCCTGCCTTTCTCCGATGCAGCGGTGGCCGAGCAGTCGATCGCAACGTGGGGTCAGCCATGATGCGCGCGGCCGAAGCCGCCCGGGCGCTGGATTGCGCAATCGTCGGCGCGGATTGCGGATTCACGGGCGTGTCGACCGACAGCCGGTCGATCAAAAAGGGAGAACTCTTCGTCGCTTTGCGCGGCGAGCGGTTCGACGGCCACGCCTTCATCGCGGCCGTTGCGAAATCCGGCGCCGCAGCGGCAATGGTGGATCGAGCTTTCGTTCCCGCTGGCGCGGACATTTGCCTCATCGTCGTCGAGGACACCCGCCTTGCGCTTGGCGCGCTGGCCAAGCACTGGCGCGCCCGGTTCAACCCGGTCCTGATCGGCGTGGCCGGATCCAATGGCAAGACCACGACCAAGGAAATGCTTGCGAGCATCCTGCGTTCGGCCGCCGGCGAGGACCGGGTCCTCGCCACAGCCGGCAACCTAAACAACGACATCGGGTTGCCGCTTACGCTGCTGCGCATGCGGGCGATCCATCGCTGGTGCGCGATCGAACTGGGAATGAACCACAAGGGAGAAATCGCGTATCTGGCCGACATCGCCGGACCAACGGTGGCGGTGGTCACGAACGCGCAGCGCGAGCATCTTGAATTCCTGGGTTCGGTCGATGAGGTCGCGGAGGAGAACGCCGCCATCCTGCGCGCGTTGCCCGCCGACGGGACGGCGGTGATCAACGCCGATGACAACCATGCAAGCGTGTTCCGCGCCGCCGCCGGCGCTCGCCGCGTGGTCGACTTCGCGCTCGATCGGGGGGCTTCGGTCACTGGGCGATACGAGCTCAGGGCGCTATCCTCGGCGATCCGGATCACGTGCAGCGCAGGAGAGGCCTCTGCCACCCTTGCGATCCCCGGCGTGCACAACGTACTCAATGCGCTTGCGTCCGCAGCCTGCGCGCATGCCGCCGGAATCGCGCCTGAGGCCATCGACCGGGGGCTGTCGGCTTTCCGGCCCTACACGGGCCGCCTCCAGGTCAAGACGACCGGCGAAGGCATGACGGTGATCGACGACAGCTACAACGCGAACCCCGATTCGGTGCGCGCGGCGATCGACGTCCTTGCGGGTGCTGGCGGGCGCACCGTACTCGTTCTTGGGGACATGGGTGAAGTCGGTGATGAAGGTCCGGATTTTCATAGCGAGGTCGGGCGCTACGCCAGGGAAAGAGGCATATCGAGCGTATTGGCCTTGGGCGAATCCACCGCGCATACAGTGGCGGCCTTCGGTCACGGGGCACGCCATTTTGCGACGCTCGAGGATCTCGCCGAAGCGCTGGACCGCGCCCGCGACAAGGGCACCACGGTGCTGGTCAAGGGCTCGCGCTTCATGCGGATGGAGCGCGTCGTCGCTGGACTGACACGCAAACCGGTGCAGGCGCACTGATGCTGTTGGAGCTCGCACAGTGGCTTGCCAAGGACATGCGCGTGTTCAACGTGTTCAACTACATCACGCTGCGCGCGGTGCTCTCGTGCCTGACGGCGCTCGCGATTTCGCTGATCCTCGGGCCGCTGGTGATCCGCAAGCTCACTGCGTACAAGATCGGCCAGTCGGTGCGCGACGATGGGCCAAAGTCGCACCTGACCAAGGCCGGCACGCCGACCATGGGCGGGGCGCTGATCCTGCTTTCGATCGCCTTCACTACGCTCTTGTGGGGCGACCTGCAAAACCGCTTCCTGTGGGTAGTGCTCCTGGTGACGGTGGCATTCGGCGGCATAGGCTGGGTGGACGACTATCGGAAAGTCGTCCACCGCAATCCGAAGGGCCTTTCTGCCAAGTCGAAGCTTTTCTGGCAATCCCTGTTCGCGCTGGCGGCGGCGGGGTACCTCGCGCTGAACGCAAACACGATGCCCGCGCTCAACGAACTGATCGTCCCTTTCTTCAAGCACGTGGCCTACCCGCTTGGCACGTTCGGCTTCATCCTGCTCACGTATTTCGTGATCGTCGGGACGTCCAACGCCGTCAATCTCACTGATGGCCTGGATGGCCTCGCCATCATGCCGACGGTTCTGGTGGGTAGCGGCCTGGGCGTGTTTGCCTATGTCGCCGGTCATTCGGTATTTTCGAAGTATCTCGGCATTCCCTACATCCCGGGCGCCGGGGAGCTGATCGTTTTCTGCGGCGCGCTGGCCGGCGCGGGACTCGGGTTCCTCTGGTTCAACACCTACCCGGCCGAGGTCTTCATGGGCGACGTGGGCGCGCTCGCACTCGGCGCGGCACTCGGCACGATAGCCGTGATCGTGCGCCAGGAGATCGTGCTCTTCATCATGGGCGGCGTGTTCGTCGCCGAAACGCTCTCGGTCATGATCCAGGTGATCTACTTCAAGGCCTCCGGGGGCAAACGCATCTTCCGCATGGCCCCGCTGCACCATCACTACGAACTCGAAGGCTGGAAGGAATCCCAGGTCGTGGTGCGGTTCTGGATCATCACGATGATGCTCGTGCTGTTCGGCCTGTCGACGCTCAAGCTCAGATAGTCATGGTCCCGGCAAGAGCACCCGCATTCGAATCGCTTGCCCGGCCCCTGCGCACGCCGCTGG
The DNA here is from genome assembly GCA_947482825.1 of Betaproteobacteria bacterium. GTDB lineage: Bacteria > Pseudomonadota > Gammaproteobacteria > Burkholderiales > SG8-39 > SZAS-79. Next base: position 24,189 of record CANKMT010000010.1, read on the forward strand.
CCGGCCGGCGCGTGCTGGTGCTCGGCTTGGGCGATACCGGGCTTTCCGTGGCGAAGTGGGTGGCGCGTGAAGGGGGCCTCCCGCGTGTGGCGGATACGCGTGCGGCGCCCCCGCGCCTTGGCGAACTGAAGGCGCAGGTCGCATCGGCCGAAGCGCACTGCGGACCGTTTTCGTCGCGTCTTCTGGAAGGGGTCGACCTCCTGTGCCTGAGTCCGGGGCTTTCGCTCGAACTCGATCTGGTTCGGGAGGCCGTCGGGTCTGGCATCCCGGTATGCGGCGACATCGAACTTTTCGCGTGGGGCCTCGAAGCCCACGGGCGCGGCAAGGTCCTCGCGGTCACGGGCACGAACGGCAAGACGACGGTCACTTCGCTCACCGGGCATCTGTTGCGCGGCGCCGGGCTCGATGTGGAAGTCGCCGGAAACATTGCGCCGCCGGCGCTCGATGCGCTTTGCGCGCGGCTCGACTCGGGCCGCCTTCCAGACGCATGGGTGCTCGAACTCTCCAGCTACCAACTCGAGACGACATGGTCGCTCGCGCCGGATGCGGCGACGATGCTCAACCTCTCCGAGGACCACCTCGACCGCTATCCATCGATTGCCGCTTACGCCGCGGCAAAGGCGCGCGTTTTCCGGGGAGGCGGCGGGCAGGTCCTCAACCGTGACGATGCCGTCTCGCTTTCGATGGCCCTTGCGGGGCGCAGCCGGATCACGTTCGGCCTCGGGGCGCCCAAGGACGAGGCTGAATTCGGATGCGTCGGGACAAACGGCGCCGAGTGGATCGCGCAAGGGCACGATGCATTGGTCGAGGTCGCAGGGTTGCCGGTTCACGGCTGGCACAACGCGGCCAACGTCATGGCCGCGATGGCGCTGGCCCGCGCGATCGGCTTGCCGCGATGCACGTTGTCGAAGTCCGTCAAGACGTTCCGCGGACTGCCGCACCGCCTCGAGAAAGTCGCGACGATCCGCGAGGTCGACTACTACGACGATTCCAAAGGGACCAACGTGGGCGCGACCATCGCCGCGCTCGCCGGCATCGCTACACAGGGGGCGCGGGCCGGCATGGACCACCCGGTCATCCTGATCGCCGGCGGGGTTGGCAAGGGCCAGGACTTCGCGCCGCTGGCAAAGCCCGTGGGCGAGCATACGCGCATGGTGTGCCTGATCGGCGAAGACGCCCGGCGCATCGAGGCGGCGATCATGCCGAGCGGCGTTCGATCCGAGCATTGCGCAAGCCTGGAGGAGGCGGTAACGCGCGCATCGCACGAGGCACGCGCCCACGAGGCCGTACTCCTGTCGCCCGCCTGCGCGAGCTTCGACATGTTCCGGGACTACAAGCATCGCGGCGAGGCCTTCACGGCTGCAGTGAGATCGCTGGAGGCCGCGCATGGCTAGCTATGTCTTTGCGCAACGCACAGTTTCGCCCGAGTACGACCGGTCGCTCGCCTGGGCCGCGTTCCTGCTGGTGGCGATCGGTCTGGTGATGGTCTATTCGGCCTCGATCGCGATTGCCGAGTCGAGCCGGTTCACGTCCGGCAACCCCGCGTACTTCCTTGTCCGGCAAAGCCTCTTCCTGATGGTCGCGCTGCTGGCCGCTTTGCTCACGTTCATGGTGCCGATCGCCTTCTGGCAGAAAGGGGCGCCCTGGTTCTTTCTCGCCGGCCTGGTGCTCCTTGTTCTCGTGCTCATTCCCGGGGTAGGCCGGGAGGTGAACGGCGCGCGCCGCTGGCTCAACCTTGTGATCTTCAACCTGCAGCCTTCCGAACTGATGAAACTAGCTGCGGTGATCTATGCGGCCGACTACACCGTTCGCAAACACGCCGTCATGAAGAGTTTCAAGAAAGGGCTGCTGCCGATGCTGGGCGTCATGCTGGGAGTTTCCTGGCTGCTGTTGCGCGAGCCGGACTTTGGCGCCCTGGTCGTCGTTGCCGTCACGACTTTCGGGATCTTGTTCCTGGGAGGCATGAACGGGCGCCATTTCATTGCGCTGGTCGGCATGCTTGCGGTGGGATTCGCGGCGCTCGTGCTGTCCTCGCCGTACCGCATGCAGCGCATCTTCGGGTTCATGGACCCCTGGTCGGATGCTTTCGGGAAGGGCTACCAGCTTTCGCATGCGCTGATCGCGTTCGGACGCGGCGAATGGCTTGGCGTGGGCCTGGGCGCGAGCATCGAGAAACTGCATTACCTGCCCGAGGCGCATACCGATTTTCTGCTTGCCGTGATCGCGGAGGAACTCGGGCTTGCAGGCGTGGCCCTGGTCATCGGACTGTTCGTCTGGCTGGTCTTGCGCGCGTTCGCCATCGGGCGGCAGGCTGCGCTGCAGGAGCGCCATTTCGCGGCGCTCACCGCGCAGGGTATCGGCGTCTGGATCGGGTTCCAGACGCTCATCAACATGGGCGTCAACACGGGGCTCCTGCCGACCAAGGGGCTCACGCTTCCGCTGATGAGCTTCGGCGGATCCGGTTTGCTAGTGAACTGCGTCGCGCTTGCAATCCTTCTGCGCATCGACTGGGAAGGCCGCCAGCTTGCTAAGGGCATCACTGCATGATCGCGACCGATGCGCAAACGCCCAACGGCAAGACGATCATGATCATGGCCGGCGGCACAGGCGGGCATGTCTTTCCCGGACTCGCGGTCGCCGATTTCATGCGTGCCCTGGGTTGGCGCGTGGTGTGGATGGGATCACGCGCCGGGATGGAGGCGCGGCTCGTTCCACAGCAAGGGTATGAAATGGCGTGGGTGCGCGCCAGCGCGATGCGCGGCAAGGGGGTGCTGGCCAAGGTCCTGCTGCCGGCCAACCTTCTGGTCGGGTTCTGGCAGGGCGCGCGCGCGATCTTCGCGACCCGGCCCGACGTAGTGCTCGGGATGGGGGGCTACGTGGCTTTCCCGGGCGGCATGATGGCGTCATTGCTCAACAAGCCGCTCGCGTTGCATGAGCAAAACGCAATCGCCGGGCTCACCAACCGGGTACTCGCAAAGGTTGCCGACAAGGCGATGGTGGCGTTCCCGGGCGCGCTGCCGGGCGCCCAGTGGACCGGCAATCCCGTGCGTGCGGACATCGCGGGCGTCCAACCGCCGGGCAGTCGCTACGCCGGGCGCAGCGGCCCGCTCAGCTTGCTGGTGGTCGGCGGCAGCCTTGGGGCGCAGGCATTGAACGAAACCGTTCCAAAGGCGCTCGCATTGATCCCGGAAGCGGATCGCCCGCGAGTGGTCCACCAATCGGGCGAAAAGAACCTTGAAACACTGCGCTCCGCTTATGCCGAAGCCGGCGTCAACGGCGAACTGGTGGCGTTCATCGGCGACATGGCCGCTCGCTATGCCGGCGCCGATCTCGTGATCTGCAGGGCCGGCGCGCTGACCGTGTCGGAACTCGCGGCGGCCGGCATGGCGAGCGTGCTGGTGCCTTTCCCCTATGCGGTCGATGACCATCAGACCGCGAACGCGAAGTTCCTCGCCGACAGCGGCGCGGCGATGCTGGTCCGCCAGTCGGAGATGAATCCTGCGCTGCTTGCAAGCCTCATCCGGGCGTTGGACCGCACCAAGCTGCTCGCGATGGCGGAAAAGGCCCGCTCGCTGGGCAAGCCCGAGGCCACGCGCCTGGTGGCGGAGTCGTGCATGCAACTTGCCGGCGGAGTGCCTGCATGAGGCACAAGGTGCGGCGCATCCATTTCGTCGGCATCGGCGGGTCCGGCATGAGCGGGATCGCCGAAGTGCTCGTCAACCTCGGTTACGAAGTCAGCGGCTCGGACCTCTCCGCCAATGCCGCCACGCGGCGGCTCGAGAAGCTCGGGGTCGGCGTGAAGTCCTCGCACACCGCCGAAAACGTTTCGGAGGCCGACGCGGTCGTGGTGTCGACGGCCGTCGGGAGCGACAACCCTGAAGTGCTCGCCGCCCGCGCAAAACGCATCCCTGTGGTCCCGCGGGCCCTCATGCTCGCCGAGCTGATGCGCCTTAAGCAGGGGATCGCGATCGCGGGCACGCATGGCAAGACGACCACCACGAGCCTGATCGCCAGCGTGCTTGCCGAGGGCGGCCTCGACCCGACTTTCGTGATCGGCGGCCGCCTCAACAGCGCCGCCTCGAACGCGCGGCTTGGCGCGGGCGACTTCATCGTGGTGGAGGCCGACGAGTCCGACGCCTCGTTTCTGCACCTGCAGCCGGTGGTGGCGGTCGTCACGAACATCGATGCCGACCATATGGAAACCTATCAGCACGACTTCGCGCGGCTCAAGCAGGCGTTCATCCAGTTCCTGCAGAACCTGCCCTTCTACGGCAGCGCGATCCTTTGCGTGGATGATCGCAATGTGCGCGAGATCCTGCCGTTCGTATCCAAGCCGGTCGTTTCCTACGGCTTGTCAGAGGACGCAATGGTGCGTGCCGTCGAAATCGAGCACGTCGATGGCAGGATGCGCTTCAAGGTCCTGCGCGAGGGGCGTCCCGCGCTCGAAGTCACGCTGAACCTCCCCGGGAGTCACAACGTGCTCAATGCGCTGGCGACGATCGCAGTGGCGGGGGAACTGTCGGTTGCCGATGCGGCGATCCGCAAGGCGCTTGGCGAATTCCGCGGGGTGGGGCGGCGATTCCAGCGCTATGGGGAAATCGCTGCCGCGGACGGAGGGAAATTCACGCTGGTGGATGACTACGGCCATCACCCGGCCGAAATGGAGGCTACGTTGGCTGCCGCGCGCGGGGCTTTCCCGGGGCGCAGGCTGGTGCTCGCCTTCCAGCCGCACCGCTACACGCGCACGCGCGACCTGTTCGAGGATTTCGTGCGCGTTCTCTCCACCGTAGACGCCGTGGTGCTCGCCGAGGTCTACGCGGCCGGCGAGCCGCCGATCGTCGCTGCCGACGGCCGTTCGCTGGTGCGCGCAATCCGCGTCGCCGGCAAGGTCGAGCCGATTTTCGTCGATGACATCGCGCAAATGGCCGATGCGATCCTGCGAGTCGCAAAGGACAGGGATGTCGTCGTGACCATGGGTGCCGGCTCGATCGGCGGAGTGCCTGCACAGCTTTCGGCCGGGGAAGCGTGAGCGGCATGGGCCTATCCGAAACGAGCCACATGGCCAAATTGCGCGGCGAACTGAAGGCGAATGAACCGATGAGCCGCCACGTGAGCTGGCGCGCCGGAGGCGCAGCCGCGCGTGTCTACACGCCGGCGGACCGCGACGACCTCGCCGCATTCCTGACGCAATTGCCGATCGGCGAGCCTGTGGTTTTCATCGGCCTTGGCAGCAACGCGCTCGTCCGTGATGGGGGGTTCCGCGGCACTGTCGTCCTGACCCACGCCTCGGCAAAGCGGCCCGCGCTGGCCGATGGACGCGTGTTTGCCGAAGCGGGGGTCGCAAGCCCCAAGGTGGCGCGCTTTGCGGCAATGCACGACCTCGAGGGCGCCGAGTTCCTCGCCGGGATCCCGGGTAGCGTCGGGGGCGCCCTAGTGATGAACGCAGGCTGTTACGGCTCCGAGACCTGGGAGATCGTCGAAAGCGTCGAAACGATCGATCGCGCCGGCACCATCAGGATTCGCGCCAAAGGCGACTTCGAGATCGGCTACCGGCACTGCGAGTTGAAGACCGGCGGGCGCCTGGACGCGGTCGAGTGGTTCACAGGCGCATTTTTCAAACTGGCGGCCGGCGATGGCGGAGCATCGCGCGCCCGGATCAGGGAACTGCTCACAAAGCGGATCGCATCCCAGCCGCTCTCGTTGCCGAACGCGGGCAGCGTCTTTCGCAATCCGCCGGGCGACCATGCGGCACGGCTGATCGAATCCTGCGGGCTCAAAGGTCTCGAACGAGGCGGCGCCCGGGTCTCGGAAAAGCATGCGAACTTCATAGTGAACCCGAAAGGCGCGGCGCGCGCCGCCGACATCGAATGGTTGATCCAGACCGTACGGGAGAAGGTGCGGCGCCAGACCGGCATCGACCTGCATCCCGAAGTGCGCATCATCGGGGATCCCGCATGAGTGCTTTCGGCAAGGTCGCAGTGCTGATGGGCGGCAGGTCCTCCGAGCGCGAGATCTCACTCATGAGTGGCGGCGGCGTGCTCAAGGCCTTGCGTTCGAAAGGCGTGGACGCGCATGCGTTCGACACCTCGGAGCGGGACCTCGCCGACCTGCGGCGCGAGGGCTTCGCGCGCTGCTTCATCGCGCTCCATGGGCGCGGCGGCGAAGACGGCACCTTGCAGGGGGCGCTCGAGGTGCTGGGCATCCCGTATACCGGAAGCGGTGTGCTCGGTTCGGCCATTGCCATGGACAAGTGGCGCACCAAGATGATCTGGCTTGCGAGCGGCCTGCCGACGCCACGCTATCGGATACTGTCGGCGAACGATGACTGGGATGCGGTCGCGAAGGACCTCGGCCTGCCTTTGATCGTGAAGCCCGCGAACGAGGGCTCCACGCTCGGCCTGACGAAGGTGACCGATGTGTCCCAACTGCCCGCGGCGTACGAACTGACGGCAAAGAAGTTTCATGACACGGCGCTCGCTGAGCAATTCATCGACGGGCCCGAGCTCACCGCCAGCATCCTCGACGAGACGGCGCTGCCGCTCATCCGCATCGAGGCGCCTCAGGGCAACTACGACTACCAGAACAAGTACTTCACCGACGCCACCCAGTACCACTGCCCCTGCGGGCTGCCGACGGAGCGGGAGCAGGCACTGCAGGCCCTAGCGCTGCGCGCGTTCCGCTTGGTCGGCTGCACCGGCTGGGGCCGCGTCGATTTGATGCTCGACGCTTCAGGCCATCCCCAACTGCTCGAGGTGAACACCTCGCCGGGCATGACCGGGCATTCGCTCGTGCCGATGGCCGCTCGCGCGGTGGGCATCTCGTACGAAGCCCTGTGCGTGAAGATCCTGGAGGCCGCGCATGTGGGATAACCCGCGGCTCCTTAATCTGGCGGCCGGTGCATTGATCGCGGCAGCGTTGATGATCTTCGCATTCGCGGGTGCGCAGCTCCTGCTGACTTCGCCGTGGTTCCCGCTGCGCGAACTAACGGTGCGGGGCGAACTCGCGCATACGAGCCGGGCCGAGCTCGAAGCGGCCACGCGCGGGCGGTTGGCGGGAAATTTCATTGCGGTCGATCTCGCAGTGCTTCGTGAAGGCCTGGAAAAGCTCGCGTGGGTGCGGCGCGCGGATGTGCGCCGTGTCTGGCCCGACAGGGTCGAGGTGACGCTCGAAGAACATGTCGCGCTTGCCCGCTGGGGCGACACGGGGCTGGTGAACACCTTCGGCGAGCGATTTGCCGGGCGCACCGAGGCGACGCTGCCCACTCTTGCCGGTCCGCCTGGGACCGAGGGCGAAGTCACGCGCCGATACCGCCGCTACACCGAGCTGCTTGCGCCGCTGGGTGGAACTTTTGACCGCGTGATCCTGACGCCGCGGTTTGCGTGGCAGCTGCGCCTGTCGAGCGGCCTGAACATCGAGCTCGGCCGCGATCTTGCTAACGACCCGGCCGAGACGCGCCTCGCGCGCTTCGCCGCCGCCTATCCGCAAACGCTTGGACGCATCTCGCTGCGCCACGAATACGTCGATCTGCGGTACCCGAATGGTTTTGCGCTTCGGGTGCCGGAGTTCGAGCGCGCCGGCACCCCCAGGGCGAAAAGCTGAGCTGAGAAGAGAACATGGCCAAGGAAACGAAGCAACTCGTCGTCGGGCTGGACATAGGGACTTCGAAAGTCGTGGCCCTTGTCGCCGAGGTGATGCCTGACGGACGGATCGAGGTCCTTGGCATGGGAAGCCACGAGTCCAAGGGTCTCAAGAAGGGCGTGGTCGTCAACATCGAATCGACAGTCAGCGCGATTCAACGGGCGCTCGAGGAAGCCGAGCTGATGGCCGACTGCAAGATCGCTTCGGTCTTCACCGGCATCGCCGGCAGCCATATCAAGAGCTTCAACTCGACCGGCATGGTTGCCATCAAAGACCGCGAGGTCACCGCGCTGGATGTCGATCGCGTGATCGAGACCGCGCGCGCGGTCAATATCCCGACCGACCAGCAGATCCTGCACGTGCTGCGGCAGGAATACATCATCGACGGGCAGGAGGACGTGCGCGAGCCGATCGGCATGTCGGGCGTGCGGCTCGAAGTGAAGGTGCATATCGTGACCGGCGCGGTGTCTTCGGCGCAGAATATCGTCAAGTGCGTTCGCCGCTGCGGGCTCGAAGTGAACGACCTGATCCTCCAGCCGCTCGCGTCCTCGCGCGCCGTGCTCTCGGAAGACGAAATGGATCTCGGCGTGTGCCTGGTCGACATCGGCGGGGGCACCACGGACATCGCGATCTTCACCCATGGCGCGATCCGCCACACGGCGGTAATCCCGATCGCCGGCGACCAGATCACCAACGACATCGCAATGGCGCTGCGCACGCCCACGCCGGATGCGGAAACAATCAAGATCCGTCATGGCGTATCGCTGCGCCAGCTCGCCGACGCCAACGAAATGGTCGAGGTGCCGGGCATCGGCGAGAGGGCGCCCCGCATGATGTCCCGCCAGACGCTGGCCGAAGTCATCGAGCCGCGGGTCGAGGAACTTTTCACCCTCGTGCAGAAAGTGCTGCGCGAATCCGGATTCGAGGAGCTGCTGTCCTCCGGCGTCGTGCTCACCGGAGGTTCGGCCACCATGCAAGGCATGGTCGAGCTGGGCGAGGAGATCTTCCACATGCCGGTGCGCATCGGCCTGCCCGTGTACTCCGGAGGCCTCTCCGACGTGGTTCGCAACCCACGCTACGCGACCGCAATGGGGCTCTTGCTCGAAGGCGCCTCGCAGATCCAGCAGGGCCACGTCATGCGCCAGGGAGGCTCATTCAAGGCCGTGTTCACGCGCATGCGCGAATGGTTCCAGCGGAATTTCTGAAGTCCATGAAGGCATTCATCGCAAGTTTCACTTACAAGCAGTCAGTTCAACCGGCAAGGAGAAAATAAAATGTTCGAAATCGTAGACAGCAAGGGGTCAGGGCCCGTGATCAAGGTGGTGGGCGTGGGTGGCGCCGGCGGAAACGCCGTCAACCACATGATCGGCAAGGGCGTGGAGGGCGTCGAGTTCATCGCTGTGAACACCGACGCCCAGGTGCTTGCCCGCAACCAGGCAAGCAACCAGATCCAGATCGGGTCGAGCGGTTTGGGCGCCGGCGCAAAGCCCGAGGAGGCGCGCGCCGTGGCGCTCGAGGAGCGCGCGCTCCTGCAGGAGTCGCTCGAAGGCGCCAACATGGTGTTCATCACCGCCGGCATGGGCGGCGGAACCGGCACTGGCGCGGCGCCCGTCGTCGCGGAGATCGCCAGGGAAATGGGCATCCTCACGGTGGCCGTGGTGACCAAGCCGTTTACGTTCGAGGGCACCAAGCGCATGCGGCTTGCCGAGGCGGGGATCGACGATCTCGGCCGGCATGTCGATGCGCTGATCGTGATCCTCAACGACAAGCTCGAGGAAGTGCTCGGCGAAGACGTGACGATGGACGAGGCGTTCAGGGCGGCCGACGACGTGCTGAACAATGCGGTGGCCGGCATTTCCGAGATCATCAACCGCGAAGGCCTGGTGAACGTGGACTTCCAGGACGTGCGCACGGTGATGTCGGAGCAGGGCATGGCAATGATGGGTTCGGCCCAGATGGCCGGCGTGGATCGCGCGCGCATTGCGGCCGAGCAGGCGATAGCGAGCCCGTTGCTGGAAGGCGTGACGCTATCGGGCGCCCGAGGCGTGCTCGTCAATATCACGGCTACGCGCGAAAGCCTCAAGCACGGCGAGGTCAAGGCGGTGATGAACACGGTGCGCAGTTTTGCAGCGGACGATGCGACGATCATCTTCGGTGCGGTTTACGACCCGGCAATGGAAGACAATCTGCGCGTGACCGTAGTCGCAACCGGCCTCGGGGCCGCGGCTGCGCAAAGGCAGCAGAAGCCGCAACTGGTGATGACCCAGAAGACCGGCACGGACAACCAGCCGGTAATGGCCGCGGGCGCAGGCGTCAATTACGACCAACTCGAGATGCCTGCCGTGATGCGGAACAATCGCCAAAGGCAAGCCGAGGCGCTGGCCCAAAGCGGGGTGGACAAGTACGACATTCCTGCTTTCCTGAGGAAACAGGCCGACTGAGGTCACCGCGCATTGCCGGAAACCGGTTCTCGACCTTGCCGGGCGGACCGGATTCCGGCGCGGCGGCCGCCGCGTACTTATCACGCCGTGTTTGCTGCATGGCACAATTTATTTACAAATGTGCTACACTTCATTCCGAAACAGGTACTTATAATTTACCATCCGCTCTTTCCCCGGTTCCGCCTACCCGATGATTCGCCAACGCACCCTGAAATCGCTGACCCGCGCCACCGGCGTTGGCCTGCATACAGGAAAGAAGATCCGCATGGTGCTGCGGCCCGCGCAGCCGGACACGGGCATCGTTTTCCGCAGGATCGACCTCGAGCCGGTCGCGGACCTGCGAGCCAACGCCGAATCCGTCGGCGAAACCCGATTGTCGTCCTGCCTGGTCAAGGGTGAAGCACGGGTCTATACCGTAGAACACCTGATGTCGGCGCTTTCGGGACTGGGCATCGACAACGTTTTCATCGACCTCGACGGCCCCGAAGTCCCGATCATGGACGGCAGCGCCGCGCCGTTTGCCTTCCTGATCCAGGCCGCCGGCATCGAAGAGCAGGCCGCCCCCAAGCGGTTCGTCCGCATCAAGAAGCGCGTCGAAGTCGCCGACGGCGACAAGTGGGCGCGGCTCGAGCCGTACGACGGTTACAAACTTTCGTTCTCGATCGTGTTCAACCATCCCGTGATCGAGAAGAGCAACCAGTCGGTCACCGTCGATTTCGCCGAGACCTCCTACCTCAAGGAAATCGCTCGGGCACGCACTTTCGGGTTCATGCAGGACGTCGAGCAACTGCGCGAGGACGGGCTTGCGCTCGGCGGCGGCCTGGATAACGCGGTGGTGCTCGACGAGTACCGGGTCCTGAATTCCGAAGGCCTGCGATTCAGCGACGAATTCATCCGCCACAAGGTCCTCGATGCGATCGGTGACCTTTACCTCATGGGCAACCCGATCCTGGGCGCGTTCAGCGCCCATAAGTCGGGCCACGCGCTCAACAATCGCCTGCTGCGCGAATTGATCCTGCGGCCGGACGCCTGGGAGAAAGTGAGCTTCGAGCGCGCCGAGGACGCGCCTGCCGGCGTGCTCGGCCTGGCCGCCCAAGGCGCCTGAGGCAGGGCGGGCGGATGCTCGTCCTGCGCGTCGTAGCCCTCCTGGCGGCGATCGCGGTCGGTGCGGCCCTGCTCGCCTGGGCCTTCACCGGCGATCGAAAATATCTTCGCTTCGCCTGGCGAGTGTTTCAAGTCGCGCTGGTCGCGATCCTGGGCTTCCTTGGCTTGCTGTTTTTCGAGCGCCTGGCCGTCATGATTTGAGGCATCCATGGCGTTCGAGTAAGGTTTTCAAGGCCTTACGAAATGCCGATTCGGGTATGCGCCCGTAAAGCGCGACAAGTTCCTGTAAGGATTTGTGGGTAAGCTGCGCTTGCTTGGGAACCGGTTCGAACGGCTCGTAGGCGGCAGGTTGCACCCTCACGGAAACTGAATTAACCTGCGTCCGCTGTTTCGAGATGTATCCCCCCAGGCTTTCCGACAAGAGCTTCAGTTTGGCTGCGGTCGGGCCGTTGGCAGCGAGCAGGGAGAGCTTGCCGTCCTTGAAGTTGGCCACGTGCGCCAAGGGAGCCAGTTCCGGGGGCAGGAATTCTTTCAGGAGCTTCGACAAGGCCTCGATTTCTTTCGCTTTCTCGATCACGGGACGGAAATCCCCCTGTGCGGCCAGAAAACGGTTGATCTTCAGGGCGGTCATCGGGAAGTCATCGGGAAGTCATCGGGTCGTTTCGGATCGTTGCGTGGAGGTGCTGTAGTTGCAGATCATTGTAATCTCGGACCGATTGGCGAAAGCGAGGACCGTCACCCTCACGACGCGCCACCTGCTGGTGTCCGGCCTCCTGGGTGTGGTCATGCTCATCGGCCTCACGATCGGCTTGTACGCCCTGACGATCCGGATCGCGGGCGAGGTCAGAATCCCCTATCTCCAGGAGGTCATCGCCGCCTCCCAGCAAGGCGAAACCCTGAAGGCGCGCGAATTCGTGCAGCAGAACATCAACGCGATGGCCGTCAAGCTTGGCGAGATCCAGGCCCAACTCACGCGCCTGGATGCGCTTGGCGAAAGACTCTCGACGATTGCCGGCATCAAGCCCCAGGAATTCCGCCTCAACGAGGCCCCCGGCCTGGGCGGACCGCAATCCTCCGTGTTCCCGCCGCAGAACCTGTCGATGCAGGAGTTCAGCCGCAAGCTCGACCTGCTTTCGCTCCAGATGGAGAATCGCACCGACCTGCTCGGCGTGCTCGAAGCGCAGATGTTCGAGCAGGCCGTCAAGAAAAAGCTGCTCCCCACCATCCTGCCGGTCAGCGGCGTTTACACCTATAACGCTTCGAGCTTCGGCGTGCGCATCGACCCTTTCACCGGCCAGCAGACGATGCATGAAGGGATCGATTTTCTGGCCGATACGGGCACCGCGATCGTGGCCGCCGCAGGCGGTGTCGTGCAGTTCGCCGGCTATCACCCGCAATACGGGAACATGATCGAAATCGACCACGGGAACGACCTGGTCACGCGCTATGCGCATGCCTCGAAAGTCTTCGTGAAGGAAGGCGGCCTCGTGAAGCGCGGGCGCAAGATCGCGGAGGTGGGCTCAACAGGCCGGTCGACCGGTTCGCACCTGCATTTCGAAGTCCGGTTCAAGGGTGCGGCTCAGAACCCGGCACGCTTCCTTTTCGCAGCGAACCCGCAGCCCATCGCACGCCGGTAGGCAGGCTCGGGGCAAAAAACCGCGATTGCCCGTGATCCCGGCCGGGCACATTCCGCCCCTCGGGGCGCCCGAGGGCGCATGATAAAATCTCGATTCTTTTCGAAACGGCGCCACCTATGCCGTTCCCTGGCGGCGCACGCCGCAGCCTACTCCGGCCAGCATGATCTCCAAGTTCCTCACCAAGATATTCGGCAGCCGCAACCAGCGGCTGCTCAAGCAATACGGGCGGACCGTCACGCAGATCAACGCGCTCGAGGCCTCGATCTCGGCTCTTTCAAACGAGGCGTTGCGGGCCAGGACCGACGAGTTCAAGAAGCGTTACGCCGACGGCGAGACGCTCGACGCCCTCCTGCCGGAAGCCTTTGCCGTGGTCCGCGAGGCCGGCGTGCGAACGCTCAAGATGCGCCACTTCGACGTCCAGTTGTTGGGCGGCATGGTGCTCCATGCCGGCAAGATCGCCGAGATGCGCACAGGCGAAGGCAAGACGCTGATGTCGACCTTGCCGGCCTACCTGAACGCGATAGCCGGCAAGGGCGTCCACATCGTCACGGTGAACGACTACCTCGCGCAGCGCGATGCCGACTGGATGGGCAAGCTCTATACCTTCCTCGGCGTGAGCGTCGGCGTGAACCTCGCGCAGCTCGAATCCGACCTGAAGCGCGCAGCCTATCGCGCCGACATCACCTACGGCACCAACAACGAGTTCGGCTTCGATTACCTGCGCGACAACATGGCGATGCACGTCGAGGACCGCTACCAGCGCAGCCTCAACTTCGCGATCGTCGATGAGGTCGACTCCATCCTGATCGACGAAGCGCGCACCCCGCTCATCATCTCCGGGCAGGCCGAGGACCGCACAGAGCTCTATCACCGCATGAACGAGGTCGCGCCACTGCTCGCCAAGCAGTTGGAAGAGCAAGGGGACGGCGATTTCTGGGTCGATGAAAAGAACCACCAGATCCTGCTTTCCGAAGCCGGCCATGCCCACGCCGAAGAGATCCTCGTGCGCGTCGGCCTTCTGCCCGAGGGCGCCAGCCTCTACGAGCCGACCTTCATCAATCTCGTGCATCACCTGTATGCCTCATTGCGGGCGCACCACCTGTTCCATCGCGACCAGCAATATGTGGTGCAGAACAGCGAAGCGATCATCGTCGACGAGTTCACCGGCCGCCTGATGCAGGGGCGGCGCTGGTCCGACGGCCTGCACCAGGCCGTCGAGTCGAAGGAGAACGTGCCGATCCAGTCCGAGAACCAGACGCTGGCGTCGATCACGTTCCAGAACTACTTCCGCATGTACGCGAGGCTCTCGGGCATGACCGGTACGGCCGACACCGAGGCCTACGAGTTCCAGGAGATCTACGGCCTGGAGACCGTGGTCGTGCCGACGCACCACCCGATGATCCGCGAAGACCGCTTGGACCAGGTGTTCCGCACCGGCGGCGAGAAGTACGACGCGATCATCGAGGACATCCGCGACTGCCACACGCGCGGCCAGCCGGTGCTCGTGGGGACCACGTCGATCGAGAGCTCGGAGCTCCTGTCGGGGATGCTGAAGAAGGCGGACGACCTGCCGCACCAGGTGCTGAACGCAAAGCAGCACGAACGCGAAGCCCAGATCATCGCGCAGGCGGGCCGGCCGAAGATGGTCACGATCGCGACCAACATGGCCGGCCGCGGCACCGACATCGTGCTCGGCGGAAATGTGGAAAAGCAGTGCGAGCTGATCGAGGCGACCGAGGGCATGGACACGGCGGAGAAGCAACACCGCATAGAGACGCTCAAAAGCGAATGGCAACAGCTGCACGACCTCGTGATCCGGGAAGGCGGCCTGCACATCATCGGCACCGAGCGGCACGAGTCGCGTCGCGTCGACAACCAGCTTCGCGGCCGCTCGGGACGCCAGGGCGACCCGGGATCCTCGCGCTTCTACCTGTCGCTCGAAGACCCGCTGTTGCGGATCTTCGCCGGCGAGCGCATCAACAAGATCATGGTCATGCTCAAGATGCCCGAGGGCGAGGCGATCGAGCACCGCATGGTCACCAACTCCATCGAAAGCGCGCAGCGCAAGGTCGAGGCGCGCAACTTCGATATCCGCAAGCAATTGCTCGAGTACGACGACGTCTCCAACGATCAGCGGCGCACCATCTACCAGCTGCGCAACGAGCTGATGGATTCCAAGGACGTCTCCGCACGCATTGCCGACCTTCGCGAAGGCGTGGCCAAGGACCTTTTTCGCCTGCATGTGCCGGCCGAAAGCGTCGAGGAGCAATGGGACGTTCCCGGGCTCGAAAAGGCGCTCGCTGCCGACCTCCAACTCGTCTTGCCGGTCAAGGAATGGCTCGAGAAAGAGCCGGACCTCACCGACGATGCGGTGCTCGATCGCATCATCGACAAGGCTCATGAGGCTTACAAGGCAAAGATTCCCGAAGGTGCGGAGGAGTCTTTCCACCAGTACGAGCGGTACGTGATGCTCCAGATCCTCGACTCGCACTGGCGCGAGCACCTTGCCGCGCTCGACCACCTTCGTCAAGGCATCCACCTGCGCGGCTATGCGCAGAAGAACCCGAAGCAGGAATACAAACGCGAGGCCTTCGAGCTTTTCGTCGCGTTGCTCGATTCGGTCAAGCTCGAAGTCACGAAAACGCTCGTTGCCGTCCAGATCAAGGCGGAAACCCCGCTCGAGGTGCCGGACGCCGCGCCGGCTCTGGAGAACGTGAGCTACCAGCACGCGGAGCCGGTCGCTTCGCTTGCGTCAGCCGAAGAGACCGCAGCCGAGTCGCTTGCACCGCCGGCTGCGGAAGACAAGCCCGCGAAGCAGCCTTTCGTCCGCTACGGCGAAAAGGTCGGGCGCAACGACCCCTGCCCCTGCGGCTCGGGCAAGAAATACAAGCAATGCCACGGAAAACTGGCCTGAGGAAAACCAAACCATGCCCGTAAACCTCCTGCCCCCCAAGCCGGAGCAGTTGTTCCCGGTGGCCGGGGTGGAGCTTGGCGTCGCGATGGCCGGCGTGCGCAAGGCCGAACGCAAGGACGTCCTGCTCGTGAAGATCGCGCCCGGCGCCGGCGTCGCGGGCGTTTTCACCCAAAACCGGTTCTGCGCAGCACCAGTGATCCTTGCCAGGAAGCATCTTGCGTCCGGCAAGGCGCCGCGCGCCCTCGTGGTCAACACTGGAAACGCAAACGCGGGCACCGGCGACGATGGATTGAAGCGCGCCCTTGAAGTCTGCACCGCGGCCGCAGCCGCGATCGGCTGCGCGACGAACGAAGTCCTGCCTTTCTCGACCGGCGTGATCATGGAACCGCTGCCTTCCGAGCGGATCGTGGCCGGGCTCCCCGCGGCGAAAGCCGACCTCCGCGCGGACAATTGGGCGAATGCGGCCGAATCGATCATGACGACCGACACCGTGGCCAAGGCGGCTTCGCGCAAGGTCGTTGTCGCCGGCCGGACGGTGACGGTCACCGGCATCGCCAAGGGCGCCGGCATGATCCATCCCGACATGGCTACGATGCTCGGGTTCGTCGCCACCGACGCCGGCCTGCCGCCAGGGCTGTTGCGGGAGATGTTGCAGGAAGTGGCCGATGAGTCTTTCAACGCCATCACGGTCGACGGAGATACTTCGACCAATGATTCGTTCATCCTGATCGCCACCGGCGCTTCGGGTGTCCACATCGCGGACAAAGCGGCCGAAGGATACGCGGCGGTGCGCGACGCCATCGGCGAGGTCTCCGTCCAGCTTGCGCAGGCGATCATCCGCGACGGGGAAGGCGCGACCAAGTTCATCATTGTGCAGGTCGAAGGCGGACGCACGCGCGATGAATGCCGCAAAGTCGCGTTCGCGATAGCGCATTCGCCGCTGGTGAAGACTGCGTTCTTCGCGTCGGACCCCAATCTGGGCCGCATCCTTGCCGCCATCGGCTATGCAGGCGTGGCAGACCTCGACACCTCGAAGGTCGACCTGTATCTCGGCGATATCCTCGTCGCGAGCAAGGGCGGGCGCAACCCGGCCTACCGCGAAGAAGAGGCCAATGCCGTCATGAAGCAGCCGGAAATCACGGTGCGCGTTGTGCTCGACCGCGGGCCGGCCTCGGCCACAGTGTGGACCTGCGATTTTTCGTTCGACTACGTCAAGATCAATGCGGAGTACCGGACCTGATGGCCGCGAAACCCGATGTGGCGGACGTGATTGCGCGTTTCGATTCGTTGCTCCAGCGGATCGAAAGCCTGCTCCCCCCTGCGCCGCCGCCGGTCGACTGGAAGTCCCAGGCGTTCCGCTGGCGCCGGTCCCCAGGACTTGTGGCGCGAGGCTGGCTCGACCCGGTGCACCACGTGCACAAGATGCGCCTGGCCGACCTGCAGGGGATCAATGCGCAGATCGCGAAGGTCGAGCAGAACACGCGCCAGTTCGTCGCCGGCAAGCCCGCCAACAACGTGCTTCTCACGGGCGCCCGCGGCACCGGCAAGTCCTCGATCATCAAGGCGCTGCTCAACAAGTACGCGAAGGACGGCCTGCGCCTGATCGAGGTCGATAAGAGCGACCTGGTCGACCTCCCCGCAATTGTCGATGCGATCGACAAACGGCCGGAAAGGTTCATGCTGTTCTGCGACGACCTCTCGTTCGAGGAGGCCGAGCCCGGCTACAAGGCGCTCAAGGTCGCGCTCGACGGGTCGATCTCGACGACCTCGGACAACCTGCTCATCTACGCGACCTCCAACCGGCGCCACCTCATGCCGGAATACATGGAGGAGAATCTCGCCACCAAGTACATCGGCGAGGAGATCCATCCCGGCGAGACGGTCGAAGAGAAGATCTCGCTTTCCGAGCGCTTCGGGCTCTGGGTGTCCTTCTACCCGTTCGACCAGGACGAGTACCTTGCGATCGCCGCACACTGGATGCGCCATTTCGGCTGCGGCGAGCGGGAGATCGAAGCTGCGCGCGAAGAGGTCCTGCAGTGGGCGCTGCTGCGCGGCTCGCGCAGCGGCCGCATCGCGTTCCAGTTCGCGCGCGACTGGGCAGGGCGCCACGTCGGCGGCTCCGGCAAGCCGGCAAAATCGCGCAAGTAGCGTGATCGTCGAGGTTGCCGCGGCGGTCATTCTGCGCGCCGACGGCGCCTTCCTGCTCGCCAGGCGGCCGCCTGGCAAGGTGTACGCAGGTTGGTGGGAATTCCCAGGCGGCAAGGTCGAAGCGGGCGAGCCCGCGGAGGCGGCACTCTCCCGCGAGCTGCACGAAGAACTCGGCATCGTAGTCGAACAGGCATGGCCTTGGCTGACGCGCGTGTTCACGTACGAGCACGCCACGGTGCGGCTGAATTTCTTTCGCGTCACCCGCTGGAGCGGCACTCCCCATCCGAAGGAGGGCCAGGTGCTCGCGTGGCAGCGACTCGATCAAGCGATGGTGGAGCCGATGCTGCCGGCAAATGCGCCGATCCTCGCCTCGCTTGCGCTTTCGGCCGAGTACGCGGTCAGCGCGGTGGCTTCGCTTGGCGAAGAAGAATTCCTGCGGCGGCTGGCGATCCGACTGCAGGGCGGCCTCAAGCTCGTGCAACTGCGCGAGAAGCAGCTACCGCGCGACAAGCTGTTCGACTTGGCGAAAAAGGTCTGCGCGCTCGCCCATCGCCACGGCGCGAAAGTGCTCCTCAACGGCGACGCGGCACTTGCCGAGGAAGCCGGCGCCGACGGCGTTCACCTTGGCGCACGGCAACTCATGAAGCTCGACTCCCGTCCACGCGCGCCGCTTGTCGGCGCCTCGTGCCATGACGCAACGGAGCTTGCGCGCGCCATGGCGCTTGGGCTCGACCTCGCGGTGCTTGGGCCGGTGAACCCGACCGGGTCGCATCCCGGGGCGCAGACGCTGGGATGGGAAGGATTCGCGCGGATTGCGCGCCGCGCAGCGCTGCCGGTCTACGCGATCGGGGGCCTGCGCAAAGAAGACATGGAGGCGGCGTGGCGCGCCGGTGGGCATGGCATCGCGATGATCTCGGGCGCATGGGGCTCCCGAAATTCATAAGGTTCAATTTCCGTAGAATGGCTATTTCATTGGCTCTCAGGTCAATTGACTTTCCATAAACGGAAAATATTTCCTAGCTCGGGGTCTCCGGATTTTGTTCGCCCGGATCGGCCGGCTCGGCCTGCGGGACGCGGTACGCCTCGGTCGCCCACTGCCCCAGGTCGATCATCTTGCAGCGCTCGCCGCAGAAGGGCCGGTACTTGTTCTCGCTCGACCAGGCCACTTGCATGCCGCAGCGCGGGCAGGGGACTGCGTGGATCGGGGACATGCGCCTACAGGTTGCAGAAGGTCAGCTCGAAGCCGATGTCGCCTCCGGCCGTGCGCGGGCGCGGGTCTTCGCCGCCCTGCATAAGAAACCGGATGTTGAGCACGTACTTGTTCGCGCTCATCTCGGGCACGCAGCCCAGCGCCGGGTCCAGGCGCACGCGAAGCATCTGCGCGGTCTTGCCACCGAGCATTTGCTGGTAAGTGCCCTGCGGCGCGACGAATTGCGCAGGCTTGCCCGACTCGCGCAGGATACGCAGGATGATGGCCGATCCGTCCCGCAGCGGGTAGAGCGGGCTTGTCCAACCGGCCAGCTGCGCGCCGCGCTCCTGCGTCGGCTTGTTCAGCCAGTAGTGGTAGGAAGGCAGGTCGAACTGGCATGCGCCGCCTGGGATGCCGGTGCGCTGCTTGATCGACATCAGCCATTCGTTCTCGCGCAGGTACTGGCCGATGCGGCCGGTCATGCCGAAGAGCGCGGTGGACGCCTGCTCCATGTCGCCAAGCACCTGGTTGAGCGCCTCTTCGGAGATTTCGGGATTGTTCCGGAAGGCGCGCAGCACCTGCTTCTGCCGCTCGAGTTCCTGGAGCAGGTCCGATTTGAGGTCCGCGCGGCTTGCGACCTCCATGATCTCGAACAGCGTGAGCAGCGCGACGTGATGGTCCTGCGGATCCGGTTGCAGGATGAAATGGCCCGAGCGCGCGAACAGGTCCTCCAGCCGGAGGAGCGTACGGATACGTTCGTTGAGCGGGTATTCGTAGGTGATCACGACCGCGCCGTAGTCGATCCGGTCTCGCACCGGATAAAAGCGGAAATTCGCTGAATTTTGAGGCAATTGGCCGGGTGAGGCAATTGCGGGCGCGCTTTCATGTCAGCGCCCCTTCCCGGCGAGCGCCAGGTAGCGCGCGTGCAGAGCCTCCACCTGCGCGCCCAAGGTGGAGATCGGGCCGCTGTTGTCGACCACGTCGTCGGCGGCGGCAAGGCGCGCCGCGCGCGGGGCCTGGGCGGCGATGATGCGCCGCACTTCGTCCCCGGCCAGGCCGCTGCGCTGCTTTACGCGCTCGACCTGGACGGCCTCCGCGCAATCGACCACGAGCACTCGGTCGACCCGGCTGCGGTAGTCCTTCGATTCAATCAGCAGAGGCACGACGTGCACGGCATAGGGCGCGGCGCCGGTCGAGGCGGCAATGCGCCTTTCGGACTCGGCCCGGATCAACGGATGGAGCAGGGCCTCGAGCCGCTTCCTGGCAGCCGGGTCTGCGAACACGAGCCCGCGCACTTTCCTGCGGTCCATGGCGCCATCGGGCGCGATGCAGGCGTCGCCGAATGCCTCGCGGACTTCCGGGATCGCGGCGCCGCCCGGGCCGGTCAGCTCATGGGCGATCGCGTCGGTGTCCACGATCGCGGCGCCCTGTGCGGCGAGCAGGTCGGCCACCGCGCTCTTTCCGCTGCCGATCCCGCCGGTCAGTCCGACGATGTAGGGCATGGATCCCGGGGCAGGGGCGTGCATCGGCCGGCGCGGGTTCGTCGTCAGGAAAGCAAGGGAAGGTACTTGCGGCTGATCACATCGCCCCAGAAGAGCGCGATGAACCCCGCGGCAGCGAGGTAGGGGCCGAAGGGGATCGGCTTGTCGCGCCCGTGCTTGGCCAGCACCATGAGGCCGATGCCGACGGCCGCCCCGACCACCGAGGAAAGCAAGATCACCATGGCGAGCGCCTGCCACCCCAGCCATGCGCAGATGGCGGCCAGCAGCTTGAAATCGCCGTAGCCCATGCCTTCTTTGCCGGTGACGAACTTGAACAGCCAGTAGACGCTCCACAATGTGAGATATCCCGCCGCCGCGCCTATGACGGCCGATCCCAGAGGAACGAAAGTGCCGGGAATATTCACGAGCAGTCCCGCCCAAAGGAGCGGAAGGGTGATGTCGTCGGGCAGGAGATGCGTGTCGAAGTCGATTGCGGCCAGTGCAAGCAGGGCCCATGCAAAAACCATCGCGCCAAAGCCGGCAACCGTGAAGCCGAATCGCGCCGCGGCGTAGCAAGCCGCTGCCCCCGCGGCCATTTCCACCAGCGGGTAGCGAAGCGAGATCGGCGCGCGGCAGGCCGAACACTTCCCGCCCAGCACCGCATAGGATGCGAGCGGAATGTTTTCCAGCGCCGTGATCTTGTGCCCGCATTTCGGGCATGCAGACCGCGGGACGATCAGGTTGTACTTCTCCGGCTTGGACGCACCGCTCTTCGCGCGGCCAGTTGGCTCGGTGGTTCCGGTTTGCGGCTGGGGAGGGGGTACGGGGGAACCGTAGGGTTCCCCTGTGCCGATCGTGGGTTCCCCTGTTTCGATCGTCATCTCAGCGCACTGGTCGCGCCACTCGCGCTCCATCATCTTCGGCAGCCGATGGATCACGACGTTCAGGAACGAGCCGACGCACAGGCCGAACGCCAGCGCCACCCAGGGGAAAACGGAAGGCTCGGTCAGCCCTGCCAACGCAGCCATGCCTGCCGCATCAGACAGCCTGGCCCATTTTGAAGATCGGCAGGTACATGGCGATCACCATGCCGCCGATCAGGACGCCCAGCACCACCATGATCATCGGTTCCATCAGCGAGGACAGAGCGTCGACGGCATCGTCGACCTCGGCCTCGTAGAAGTCGGCGACCTTGGAGAGCATCGAGTCGAGCGCGCCGGTCTCCTCGCCGATCGACACCATCTGGAGCACCATGTTCGGGAAGACCTTGGCATTGACCATCGCCACCGTCAGCGCGGTGCCGGTGGAGACTTCGCTCTGGATCTGCCTGGTCGCATTCAGGTAAACCCAGTTGCCCGAGGCGCCACCGACCGAATCCAGTGCCTCGACCAGCGGCACGCCCGCCGCGAACATGGTCGAGCAGGTGCGCGTCCAGCGCGCGACCGTCGCTTTGCGGATGAGTTCGCCGAACACCGGAATCTTGAGGGCCAGCCGGTCCATGAAGATCTGCACCGCCAGCGATTTCTTCCATAGCGCGAGAAAGCCATAGATGCCGCCGCCGGCAATGCCGAAAATGAGATACCAGTACGCGACGAAGATTTCCGATATCGCGAGCACGACCAGGGTCGGCGCCGGCAGGTCGGCCCCGAAGTTGGCGAACACCGTCTTGAACGCCGGGATCACGAAGATCATGATGACCGCGGTGATGACGAAGGCGACGACGATGATCGCCACCGGGTAAAAGAGCGCCGACTTGATCTTCGACTTGATGGCGAGCGTCTTTTCCTTGTAGGTCGCCAGGCGATCGAGCAGCGTCTCGAGAATGCCGGCCTGCTCGCCGGCGGCCACCAGGTTGCAGAACAACGGGTCGAAATACTTCGGGTACTTGCGGAAAGCGGCCGCGAGCGTCGAGCCGGTCTCGATCTCCATCTTCACGTCCATGAGCAGCTTGGTGACCGCGGGGTTCGACGCGCCCTTGCCGACGATGTCGAATGCCTGGAGCAGCGGCACGCCGGCTTTCATCATGGTGGCGAGCTGGCGCGAAAACAGCGTGACGTCCTTTTCGGACACGCTCCCGCCGCCGCCCACCTTCTGCTTCTTGATCTTGGTGACGTTGATGCCTTGCCGGCGCAGGTTGGACTTCGCGACGTTTTCGCCGGTGGCACGCACATCGCCGCGCACGACCTTGCCAGACTTATCCTTGCCCTCGTAGGAGAAACTGATCTCCTTGGGGCCCTTGGCTGCTGTTGCTGCTGCGGTCGCCATATGTGAGTTCCCTTGCCTCGTTCCCCGGCCGCGCATTGCCGGCCGACGTCATGCGCATGGACATCGCTCGGAGCCTAGCCTGATTGTGAAGCCGCGCGCTGTGAAGGATGTCACCCTGCACGCCTCGAAGGCATTGCAACGCGATTCCGCCCACCTTCCCAGTAAGCGAATCGATGATGCCTTGCGGGGCGTATTTTGTAAAGCCTCAAGTATCGCGCATAACAGTCTGAGGCGATTGGATTTTGGGGCTCTTGAAAAGGGGCTTCGGCGAGGCCCTCGCTAGGCGTCCTCGAGGGAAGAATCGACCGGCTCGGGCGGCTTGAAAAGGCGCACCGATTTCACTGCGCGCCCTTGCGTGTGGAGGATTTCCATCGCCACACCCTCGATGCGGATGCTCAGGTCGGCCTCCGGGATGTCCTGCAAATGCTCGAGGATGAGGCCGTTGAGCGTCTTCGGACCGTCGAGCGGCAGACTCAGTCGCAGGGCCCGGTTGAGCTCGCGCACCGGAGTTGCGCCGTCTGCAAGAGCCGAGCCGGTTGCGTCCCATGCAAGCTTGCCGCTTGCGCTGGGCATCGAAGTGGTGAACTTGCCGATGATCTCCTCGATGATGTCTTCCAGCGTGACCAGTCCCATGATTTCGCCGTATTCGTCGACCACCAGGGCGAGGCGTTGCGAGTTCTCCTGGAAGTACTGCAGCTGCGCGAGCACCGCGGTCGACGCGGGAACGAAATACGGATCGTCGGCCAGTTCCTCGATCGCTTCGCTCGTGAGTTCTCCCGAGTGCAGCAGCCCCAGCACTTTGCGCAAGTGCAGGACGCCAACCAGGTTGCCCTCGCGGTCGCGGAACACGGGCAGCCGCATGTGATACGAAGTGGCGAGCTGGTGTGCGACGGCCTCGAGCCCCTCTTCGAGCGTGATCGACTCGATCTTGGAGCGCGGCAGCATGATGTCCTGCACCGTGATGCTCCCGAGGTCGAACAGGTTGACGAGGATCGAGCGGTGCTTCTTCGGCATGAACTGGCCCGATTCGAGCACCAGCGTGCGGATCTCGTCGGTCGACAGCTGCTGCGGCTCGTTGCCCTTCGCCGGGTCGATGCGCAGGATCTTGAGCAGGACCGCAACGAAAATGTTGACGAACCACACCACGGGAGCAAACAACTTGAGCAGCGGCCCGAGCACGTAGGCGATCGGCAGCGCGACGCGCTCGGCATACGCGGCTCCGATCACCTTGGGCGTGATCTCGGAGAACACGAGGATCAGGAAAGTCACGAGGAGGGTGCCCAGGCCAAGCGCGATCTCGTTGTCGCCAAAGAGCTGGATCGTGATGACCGACACCAGCGTGGCTGCCGCTGCGTTGACGAGGTTGTTGCCCAGCAGGATCACGCCCAACAGCCTGTGGGTCTGCGCGAGCAGCGCGGAGGCGCGCGTCGCCCCGCCATGGCCTTGAGCGACGAGGTGTTTCAGGCGGTAACGGTTGAGCGCCATCATGCTCGTTTCGGCAATCGAGAAGAAAGCCGACACGACGAGCAGCACCGCAAGCGCGCCGAACTGCCAGCTTAGCGGGATCGCGTCCACAGCGGCGGTTCTAGGCCCGGCCGAGGATGACTTCGAGCACGAACCGGCTGCCGACGTAGGCAAGCAGCAGCATCACGAAGCCCAGAAGGGTGAAGCGCAGGGCCGTGCGTCCCCGCCATCCGTACGCGTATCGGCCGATGAGCAGGATCGCGAAGGAAAGCCATGAAAGGAGCGCGAACAGTGTCTTGTGGTCGAACCTCAGCGCGCGCCCGAACAGGGACTCGGAAAAGAGCAATCCGGTGGCCAGCGTCAGCGTGAGCAACACGAATGCCAGTCCGATCAGGCGAAACAGCAGTCGCTCGAGAGTCAGAAGCGGAGGCAAGCCGGCAAGCGGACCGGCGAGCGGCCCCGACCGCGGACCCAGACCGGACTGTGCCGATAGATTCCTGTGGAGGGACCGCTCCGCCAGCGCCATCAGGAGCGCGTGCAGCATTGCAATCGTGAAGACGCTGTAGGCGGCCATGCCGAGGATCAGGTGCAGCTTGAACTGCATCGAGGCCGCATGTGCAATCGCGATACCCGGAAACATCCCCGGAAGCGGCACCGACAGGGCGGCAAGCGGCAGCACGAGCGGTTGCATTCCGTCGAGGTTGTAGAACAGGCTCTCGACCCAGTAGATGACCGCCGCGAGCCAGAGCATGACGGAAAGCGCCTGCCCGAAACCGAAGCGCGGCTGGTCCGGCGCAACCAGATCGAGGTGCAGCAGCCATGCATGCAGCGCGAGCGGCGCGAGGAGCGCGGCGCGCTCCCATGGGGCCATGCCGCCGTTCGAGGGCGCGCCGTCCCGCCAGCGAGTGCGCCAAAAATGCAGCGCCAGCCCGCCGTAGAGGGCGCTCACGGCGAGGTGAAGTACAATGTCCGGCATCCAATCAGTCTACCAGAGCGCGCATTTTCGCCGCGCCGCTCGACCTGTGCCCACGCCATGCTCGACAACCTGACCAACCGCCTCGCGCGCATCGTCAAGACGATCCGCGGCGAGGCCCGCCTCACCGAATCCAACGTCCAGGAAGCGCTGCGCGAGGTGCGCGTTGCGCTGCTCGAGGCCGACGTGGCATTGCCGGTGGTCAAGGAATTCGTCGCCGCGGTCAAGGACAAGGCGCTCGGCGAAGAGGTGATCGGCAGCCTCTCGCCGGGACAGGCACTGGTGGGCGTGGTGCATCGCGAACTCACGCACCTCATGGGCGACGCGAACGTGCCGCTCGATTTCGCCACCACGCCGCCGGCGGTGATCCTGATGGCCGGCCTGCAGGGCTCGGGCAAGACCACTACGACCGGCAAGCTCGCGAAGTTCCTGCGCGAACAGAAGAAGAAAGTGCTCGTGGTTTCGTGCGACGTCTATCGCCCGGCCGCCATCGAGCAGTTGAAGACGGTCGCGGGTCAGGTCGATGCCGATTTCTTTCCGTCGAATGCGGGAGAGAAGCCCGCCGACATCGCTCGTGCGGCGGTCGAGTTTGCGAAGACGCACTATCACGACGTGCTGATCGTCGACACGGCCGGGCGATTGGCCATCGACGAAGCGATGATGAAAGAGATTACCGAGCTGCACGCCCAGCTCAAACCGATCGAGACGCTGTTTGTCGTCGATGCGATGCAGGGGCAGGACGCGGTGAACGTGGCCAAGGCCTTCAATGAGGCATTGCCGTTGACAGGCGTGGTCCTCACCAAGCTCGACGGCGACGCGCGCGGCGGCGCGGCACTGTCGGTTCGCCATGTGACCGGCAAGCCGATCAAGTTTGTCGGTGTCGGCGAGAAGCTCGCGGCGCTCGAACCCTTCTACCCCGAGCGCATGGCGAGCCGCATCCTCGGCATGGGCGACATCGTTTCGCTCGTCGAGGAGGCGCGCAAGGGCGTCGACCAGGAGGCGGCGCAGGAACTCGCGATCAAGCTGAAGAAGGGCAAGGGCTTCGACCTGGAGGACTTCAAGGGCCAGATCACCCAGATGCGCAAGATGGGCGGCCTCTCGTCGCTCCTCGACAAGCTCCCCGCCCAGCTTGCGAGCCAGGTGAACCCGGCGCAGATGCAGGACGACAAGCAGATCCGCCGCATCGAGGGGATCATCAATTCGATGACGCCACAGGAACGCACGCACCCGGACTTGCTCAAGGCCTCGCGCAAGCGGCGCATCGCCGCGGGGGCCGGGGTGCCGGTGCAGGAGATCAACCGCCTGTTGAAGCAGTTCGAGCAGATGCAGAAGATGATGAAGCAGATGCAGAAGGGCGGCATGGCCAAGATGATGCGGGCCATGAAAGGGATGATGCCGGGGATGCGGTAGGGGGCGCACGCAACACTCGTGTGCGCATCGAGAATGAAAAAACGAATCTAAGTTTAGAGCTGTCGTTGTCTAATTTGGTACGATAAATCCACGGAGAGCCACGTCAGGAGCGGACGTTCGGACATAAAAGTTTCACTTTCGCCTGACGGCGGGCCTTGGCCGGCGACCAACGGATATTCGCCAGTTTATGGTCGCAGCTTGCGCCACTAACTTGAACACATGGTCGCATGGCATTCCGCGCAAAACGGCCGCGCCGCTGCCGACCGTGCCACGCCAGCTTCACTTGATTTCGTCGAGGGCTCTCTTCGGCAGAACTCACTCATCAATTTGCCGATAAGGTCCAAGCTACGTGTCCGTTCACGCACCTCTGCTCGTAAAGCATTTTTGCAGTCGCGCCGTCAATCCTTGTATTTCCAGTCCACATCATTGGGAAATTATCGAGACTGCAGAGGAGAGGATTGCCGGTTCGATGATGTCGGCAAGGGCGCTGTAGCGTTCGATGAGCAGCGGGTTAGTGTCGAGCACGACCCTCACGAAGCCGTGCCGCGCTTGGCGCGGCGCTCGGCCCGGTATGCATCAATCTCGGCTTGAATTTCGTCCTCGCTCATCGGTGGTATGCCCGAGGCATCGACTTTATTCAGCATCGCGCGCAGTTCCTCACCGGCTTGCTTGCGCAACTGCTCGCGCAACAGCTTCTCTATCGCCTCGGAGTTGAGCAGGCCTGCGGCCTGCGCTTTGCTCGCAAGCTCGTCGGGCAGATTCAGCGTGAGTTTAAGCGTGGTCGTGATGTCACGGTCTCCTCCGGCGTCTTATGCGAGCGAAACGGAAATTCGATCGTACTCTTTTCGATTCGCTTCCTCCTGTGCGTTGACGGATTGCGCCTCCAGCAGCTTCCTGGCGACGTCGCGCGCGATCTCGATTCCTGATCGGCCGGGCTGGTTTCGAAAGGCGACCAGCCGTCGCGCTTCGCGCCGGGCGTTGCTACTTTCGGGGATGCGAGCAGGCGGTGCGAGCTCAGGCGCGCGCGTTGATGGCGGCGAGCGCATCGGCTGGGCTGAGGATGGGGATGCGGTGGAATGATTTGAGGTTTCGCAGGCTTCGGTCGCCGGAGACGATGAGATCGACGCCGGCAGCAAGGGCGCAGGCGAGCACGGCGTCGTCGTCGGGGTCCGAAGCAGTGGGTGCGATCGAGGCGGGGCAGATGGTTTCGATGAGCGCTTCGTAGAGCGCGAGCGCCTCCGGGGCGGACTGGCGCTTGCGCTCGAATCTGTACAGGATATGTTTGCTCTGGAGCACTTCGCTGAACTCGGCGAGAAGTTCAGCCGAACTGAAAAGCTCGATCGCGCCTTCGGTGGCGAGTTCGATCAGGCGCCGCGGAGCGCTGTCGCCGAGGGCGGCCGAGAGCGCCACATTGGTGTCAAGCACCAGGCGCATCGCGCTTTGCGCGACGCGCGGCGCGCACGGCGTCGATTTCGGCCTGGATTTTCTCTTCGCTCATCGGGGGCAGGTCCTGCATGGCCTTGCCGATCTCGAGAAGCCTGCGGCCCGCTTCGCGCTTGAGCGCATCGCGCAGCGCGCGTTCGATCCCCTGGTCATTGAGAAGACCCGCAGCCTGAGCCTTGCGCGCAAGGTCATCGGGCAGTTGCACGGTGAGTTCGGTCATGAGTGTATCCCCGGGGTTGGCGCAACGGGCCTGGCAATACTCCATTATAGAATGCCGTGGCCCGATATCAGCCCGACCGGGAACCCGTTAAAGGAAGAGATCCTGCCGGGTACACCGAACAGCGTCATTCCGGACCGCGGAGTAAATGCCGGGACGCGCGAAATGGTCTGGTTTGAACGGACGCGAAGTTACATCGCATCCACAGAGCGGCCAGAATGATGCGCTTTCGTCCGTCCACTGCCGCGATGCCTACCGCCTTTCGGGTTTAGGCAGTTCAGCGCCTCTCGCCGCTTCCAACCCTTCCTCGGTCAGCTCCCACATCCCGCGGCGCGAGCCGCGCGCGATCAGCCCGCGGTTTTTCAGCGCATTGCGGCCCCAAGTGATCGTGTTCTCGGCGCGCGTTTCGCCAGTGGCTACGAGTTCGAGGTCGGCAGGCGCAATGAAACCCTGTTTCACCATCCTCTCGATGACAGCCTGCGTGACACCGCGCTTGTCGCCGCGGCCGTCGAAGTCCTGCGCGAGTGTGACAAGCAGGAACTGTTCATAGACTGGTTGGGGAGTTAGAACCGGAGTAAGTGCTCTCTCTTCAGGGGCGGGCGCTGGCGCTGGCTTCGCGCGGGGCGGCATTTTCTCAAGAATTCCTTTTTCCGCCAATAACCTGCGGATCACGGCGCTCGGCGTATCAACGAAAGGCTCGGCGAGTTGTTTCAGCCCGTCGAAGACGTCCTGCTCGATTCTGATGGTGGGCATGGGTTGATACTTAAATACTTGTGACCTTGTGTCAAGTGAGTCGAATTATACTTAGCTTTAAAGCCCCAAAAAGCTGGCGCCGAGCCCAAAAAGCTGCGTATAATCCGCGCCTTTCGTTTGCGACGAACCTGGAGTTCCCAATGGTTGTAATTCGTCTGGCCCGCGGTGGCGCCAAGCACCGCCCCTTCTACAACATGGTGGTGGCCGACTCCCGCGATCCGCGTGACGGCCGCTTCATCGAGCGCGTCGGGTTCTACGACCCCAAAGCGCCGGCCGGCCGCGAAGCGCTGCGCGTCGACGTCGACCGCGTCAAGCACTGGAAAGGCGTCGGCGCCCAGCTTTCGCCGACCGTGACGCGCCTGGTCAAGCAGTTTTCGCGCGGGGTTTCGGCCAACCCGGCGCCCAAAGCCGCCTGACCTCGAAGCTCGTCACGATGGGCCGGATCTTCGGCTCATGGGGGGTGCGCGGCGGTGTCCGGGTAGACCCGTACTCCGAAGACCCCGAAACGCTGGCCGGCTACAAGACCTGGCTGGTCGGCCGCGAAGGCGAGTGGAAGGAATACTCGGTGCTGGAGGCAAGGCTGCATACCACTCAGGTGGTGGCGCAGTTGGAGGGCCTGGACGACCGCGATGCCGCGCTGAAGCTCAAAGGCTGCGAAGTGGCGGTTCCCCGCGATTCGCTGCCCAAGCCGGAAGACGGCAGCTATTACTGGTCGGACCTCGTGGGCTTGGCCGTAGTGAATACCGGGGGCGAGGCGCTCGGCGAAGTGAAGGAGATGTTCTCGAACGGCGCGCAGGATGTGATCGATGTCGCAGGTGAAATCAAGCGGTTGATTCCCTGGACGGCGATGCGGAAAGTGGACCTCGAAGCACGGCGCATCGAGGTGGAGTGGGAGAAGGATTGGTGATCCGTTTCGACGCGATCACGCTGTTCCCGGAAATGTTCGCGGCGGTGACCGCGAGCGGCATTACGCGCAGGGCGCTGGAGAATGGCCTCTGGCAGTTGCAAACGTGGAATCCGCGCGATTTCACTACGGATAACTACCGGACGATCGATGATCGGCCGTATGGCGGCGGTCCAGGCATGGTGATGCTGGCCGAGCCGCTGGAGAAGGCGATAGAGGCTGCCCGGAGCGCGCAGCGCGAGTTGTCAGGTTCAGCAGGAGGCGGCAGGGTGATCTACCTGTCGCCGCAGGGCGCAAGGCTTGATCACAAAAAGGTGATGAGCCTTGCGGCAGAGCCGGCGATAACGCTGCTCTGCGGAAGGTACGAAGGCGTCGACGAGCGGCTGATCGCGAAATGCGTCGACGAGGAGTTGTCGATCGGAGATTACGTGCTTTCAGGCGGCGAACTGGCCGCGATGGTGCTGATCGATGCGGTGGTGAGGCAATTGCCCGGGGCACTGAATGAGGCGCAGTCGGTGGTGCAGGAGTCGTTTGCCGAAGGCCTGCTCGATTGCCCGCAGTACACGCGGCCCGAAGATTGGTCGGGCCGGGGAATACCGGAGGTGCTGATGTCCGGGCACCATGAATTGATCCGGCGCTGGCGGTTGAAGCAGGCGCTTGCGCGGACGCTGGAAAGAAGGCCCGATCTGATTGAGTTGTTGAAAAAGCAGCGCAATCAGACGGCGGAAGAAAAGGCCCTGCTGGAAGAACTGCGGCAGGAAGCTGAAAAGAATCGCGGTAATCACTGACAGTGCAACGGAGCTGAACATGAACCTGATCCAGAAACTCGAGCAGGAAGAGATCACCCGGCTCGGCCGGACGATCCCCGATTTCGTCCCCGGCGACACGGTGATCGTGAGCGTGAAAGTCGTCGAAGGCGAGCGAAAGCGCGTGCAGGCTTTCGAAGGCGTCGTGGTCGCGAAGAAGAACCGCGGCATCAACTCCTCGTTCATCGTGCGCAAGATCTCTTCCGGCGAAGGCGTGGAGCGCACGTTCCAGACCTACTCGCCGATCATCGCCTCGATCGAGATCAAGCGCCGCGGCGACGTGAGCCGCGCCAAGCTCTACTACCTGCGCGAGCGCTCGGGCAAGTCGGCGCGCATCAAGGAAAAGCTCGGCACCCGCGCTCAGGCCGAGGCAGCCGGCGAAATCCTCGCGCCGGAAGCCCCCGTGGCGCCGGCACCCGCAGCGGAAGCACCTAAAGCGGGCTGAACGAAACGCCGCGCTTGTACGGGTTTGCGTGCGAGGCGGACGATCGGAGAATCAAGGAACGGGGCGCTCGCGCCCCGTTTGCCTTTGTGAGGCGGCCTGCGCCGCGGCGGTATAATCCACGCCTGAATCCCCGGGGTTTTTGCATGCGGCGCGAAGCCACAGCCATCAGTCCAGTCACCGAGATCGTCGCCGAGATCAAAGCCGGCCGCATGGTGGTGCTCGTCGACGAGGAAGACCGCGAGAACGAAGGCGATCTCGTTCTGGCCGCCGAGCATGTCACGCCCGAAGCGATCAACTTCATGTCGAAGTTCGCGCGCGGCCTGATCTGCCTCACGCTCACGGGTGAACGCTGCGCACGACTCGAGATCCCGCTCATGGTGCGCGACAACCGCTCGCCGATGGGCACCAACTTCACGATGTCGATCGAGGCCGCGCAGGGCGTGACCACCGGCATTTCCGCGCAGGACCGCGCGCGCACCGTGCAGGTCGCCGTGGCGAGGGATGCGAAGCCCTCGGACATCGTGCAGCCCGGTCACATCTTCCCGATCCGCGCACAGCCCGGCGGCGTGCTCGTCCGCGCCGGCCATACCGAGGCCGGTTGCGACCTGGCGGCGCTGGCGGGCCTCACGCCGGCTTCCGTGATCTGCGAGATCCTCAAGGACGACGGCACGATGGCGCGCCTGCCGGACCTGATCGAGTTCTGCGCGCATCACGGCCTCAAGATCGGCACCATCGCCGAGCTCATCCACTATCGCAGCGCCAACGAGTCGCTCGTGCGCCGCACGACCGAGCGCGAGATCGAAACCGCGGGCGGCCGGTTCCGCCTGATCGCGTACCGCGACATGCCCACCGGCGCGAGCCACCTCGTGCTCGTGCGCGGCGAGATCTCGGGTGAGCGCGAGACGCTCGTGCGCGTGCACGAGCCTCTTTCGGTGATCGACCTCATCGAGACCGGCACCGGCGCGCATTCCTGGGGCGTGCACGAGGCGCTGGCCGCGATCGCGCAGAACGGGAGCGGCGTCATGGTGCTCCTCAACTGCTCCCAGACCGACGACGCGCTCGAAGCGCGGTTGCGGGACGACTCGCCCGATGCGCGCGCATCACGCCGGTCGGATCGCAGCGCGGATTTGCGCACCTATGGCATCGGCGCCCAGATCCTGCGCGACCTCGGCGTCGGGCGCATGCGCCTCATGGCCGCGCCTCGCAAGATGCCGAGCATGACCGGCTTCGGCCTCGAAGTGCTCGGCTACGCCGACCTGCCAAAGCGCGGGGCCTGAGACATGGGAAGCGCCGGACCCGCCGCGGCGACCCTGGGCGGAGCAGGCCTCAGGATCGCCATCGTCACCAGCCGCTTCAATGAGGGCTTCTGCGACCGCCTGCTCGAAGGCGCGGTGGGCGAGCTGGCCCGCTTGGGTGTGGCCGAGGCT
Source organism: Betaproteobacteria bacterium (assembly GCA_947482825.1). Classification (GTDB taxonomy): domain Bacteria; phylum Pseudomonadota; class Gammaproteobacteria; order Burkholderiales; family SG8-39; genus SZAS-79. The sequence continues at coordinate 56,848 of CANKMT010000010.1, forward strand.
GACATGGAAAGTGTCCGCGTGCCCGGGGCCCTCGAGATTCCGATGGCGCTGCAGTGGCTTGCGCAGAGCGGAAGGTACGACGCGCTCATTGCGCTCGGCGTCGTGATCCGCGGCGAGACCTACCACTTCGAGCTGGTCTCCAATGAGTCCGGCCGCGGCGTGATGGACGTGCAGCTCCAGACGGGCGTCCCGATCGCCAACGGCATCATCACCACCGAAAGCGAAGCGCAGGCACAAGCGCGCATCGGCAAGGGCCCGGAGGCCGCGCGCGTCGCGGTCGAGATGGCGCGTTTGCGCTCGGTCATAGAAGGGCATGCGCGATGAGCGAAGGCCCAAGCGCGCCCAAGGCCAAGGGCGTCTCGACGAAGACCGCGCGCCGCCGCTCGCGCGAGTTCGCGCTGCAGGCGCTGTACGCCTGGCAGATCGCGCACGGGACCCCGAAGGAGATCGTCGAGCAAGTGCGTGGCTACGAAGGCTACGAGCGCGCAAACGCAGAGCTGGCCGAGACGATCGTGCGCGGCGTGGTCGAGCGCGCGGCCGAGCTCGAGAGCCTGATCGCGCCGTTCCTCGACCGCAGCTTCGCTTCGCTCTCGCCGGTCGAGCGGGCCATCCTTTACATCGGTACGTTCGAGCTGCGCACGCAGCCGCACACGCCGTTCAAGGTGATCGTCAACGAGGCGATCGAACTGGGCAAAAGCTTCGGCGGCACCGACGGCCACAAGTTCGTCAATGGGGTACTCGAAAAGCTCGCCGCAAGCCTGCGGCCGGACGAGTTCGGGCGCGCGCGCGGCAGTGCCGTGCAGGCCGCCGAACCGCTGCGCTAGCAGCCGCCCGGCGTTGTCCGAATTCGAGCTCATCCGGCGTTACTTCGAGCGGGCGGCGCAACAGCGCACTCGATCGAATCGCCCCTCCTGGGGAGTCCATCTGGGCATAGGCGACGACTGCGCCCTGCTCGGGGCCGCAGGCGGCATGCACCTGGCCGTTTCCACCGACATGCTGGTCGAGGGGCGCCACTTCGCCGCCGGGGCCGACCCTGCAAAGCTTGGCCACAAGTCCCTTGCGGTCAACCTCTCGGACATGGCGGCCATGGGCGCCACGCCGCGGTGGGCCACGCTGGCGCTTGCGCTGCCGAAGGCCGACGAGGCCTGGCTCGAGCGCTTTGCGGCAGGGCTCTTCGCCCTGGCCGATCGCTTCGAGGTCGCGCTGGTCGGTGGCGACACGACGCGCGGACCGCTGAACATCTCGATCACGATCATCGGTGAGGTACCGGCCGGACTCGCGTTGCATCGCGCGGGCGCGCTGCCGGGTGACGAGATCTGGGTGTCGGGCGAACTCGGCGGCGCGGCGCTTGCGCTCGCGCATGAACAGGGGCGCGTCACGCTTGGTGCTGGCGATCGCGCGGGGTTGCTCGCCAGGTTGCACGAACCGGAGCCGCGCGTGGCGCTTGGCGAACGCCTGCGCGGCCTTGCGACCTCGGCCATCGACGTGTCGGACGGGTTCGCCGGCGATTTGGCGCACATACTGGAGCGATCCTCGGCCGGCGCGCTGGTGCGCTACGCCGACCTTCCGCGGCCCGCGGCGTTCGCGCGCCTGAGCGAACCCGAGCTCGAGAAAGCCTGCGTGCTCGCTGGAGGCGACGACTACGAGCTTGTGTTCACGGCGCCGCAAGCGCGTCGCGCCGAGATCGATGCTCTTGGTGCCGAACTGGCCATCGGCCTCACGCGGGTCGGTTTCGTGCAGGCCGGCGACGCAAGGCTCGTACTCCTCGACGCCGAAGGAAATACGATGCCGGTGCCTCGCAGCTTCGATCATTTCGGGGAGACGGAAACGGGTGAGCTGTTGAGGGAGGGGGTAACGGGGGAACCGTAGGGTCCCCTGTTCCGATCGATGATTCTTCGGCCGACATTCCGCTTCGTCTTCAGCCATCCGGCGCATTTCATCGCGTTCGGATTCGGCGCGGGCCTGTCGCGCTTCGCGCCCGGCACGGCCGGCACGCTGGTGGGTTTCCCGCTGTACTGGCTGCTCGGACCGACGTACTCGCCCTGGGTGATGCTTTCCCTGATCGCGGCGCTCTTCGCCATCGGCGTGTGGGCCTGCGGTATCGCCGGGCGCAACCTCGGCATTTCCGACCACGGCGGTATGTGCTGGGACGAGATCGTCGCCTTCCTGCTGATCCTCTACGTCACGCCGGACGATCCCTGGTGGCAGGCCGGCGCGTTCTTCCTCTTCCGCTTCTTCGACGTGGTGAAGCCCACGCCGATCCGCGAGCTCGAAATGCGCATGAAAGGCGGGTTCGGGGTAATGTTCGACGACATCCTCGCAGCCGGATACACATTGCTTGCGCTGGCGATCATCAAGCGAATCTGGTTCTGAACCCCATGGAAGACGATCCTTCACGAAAACTCGCCGCTGTTGTCGGCCGCCGCTTAAAGGCCAAAGGCGAGAAGCTGGTGACCGCGGAGTCCTGCACCGGCGGCGGTGTCGCCGAGGCCGTGACCGCGATTTCGGGCAGCTCGGAGTGGTTCGACCGGGGATTCATCACCTACTCGAACGAAGCCAAGATGGAGATGCTCCGGGTTTCTCCGGCCACGCTCGCAAACCACGGTGCAGTCAGCGAGGAAGCGGCGCGCGAGATGGCGCTCGGCGCGCTTGCAGTGAGTCCCGGCACGGTGTCGGTTTCCGTCACCGGCATAGCGGGACCCGCCGGGGGCTCTCGCGCCAAGCCGGTGGGCACGGTCTGCTTCGCGTGGGCGAGGAGCGGCGAGGCAATGCCGCGCTCGGAGACGCGCCGCTTTGCGGGCGACCGCGAAAGCGTGCGCCGCCAGTCCGTGGCCCGTGCGCTGCAGGGCGTGAGCGAGCTCCTGGACGACGGGGGAGGGTCATGACGACCCTGTACCTCGTGCGCCACGGGCAGGCGTCGTTCGCCTCCGAAAACTACGACCGCCTCTCCGACCTCGGCCACCGCCAGTCGGCGTGGCTCGGCGAGCACTTCGCCTCGCGCGGCATTGCGTTCGCGCGCGCGGTGTCAGGCACGCTCGAGCGCCAGCGGCAGACGGCGCGCGCTTTGCTGGATGCGATGGGCGCTTCGACCCAGGTCGACGAGCATCCGGGCTGGAACGAATATTCCGGCGACGCGCTCTACCGGGCGTATCACGGCGAAGGCTGGGCGAAGGCGCGCGCCAAGGGCGACGTGAGGGAGTTTTACCGCACGATCAAGGCCGCGCTGCTCGACTGGTCGGAAGAAAAACTCGCCGGCGACCTCCCCGAGACCTGGAAGCAGTTCGGCGAGCGCACAACGGCTGCGATGCGGGCCGCCTGCGCAGGGATGCCGGCCGAGGCCTGCGTGCTCGCCGCCTCCTCCGGCGGGGCCATTGCGCGCGCCGTGTCCACATTGCTTCAGGCACCGGCGAGCACGGCGATCGAACTCAACCTGCAGTACCGCAACGCCGCCTTCTGCGAGATCTTCGTCAGCCCGCGCTCGATGCGCCTGGTGAGTTTCAACTGCATCCCGCATCTGGATCGGCCCGACCGCGCCGACGCGATCACCTACTCCTGAAGGGGCGGCGGCAAGTCTTGACGGGTGAACCGTCCGGGACTAGAACTGTCCAACCCATAACAGGCGCTTGCCCATGCCCACCCTCCGACCCCAAGCCGTTGCAGGCACCTTCTACCCGGGCGACGCCCAGGCGCTCCTTGGCGAAGTCAACGAGCTGCTCGAAGGCGTCGACAGCCTCGAGGTGCGTTTCGGCCACCCCAAGGTGCTCATCGTTCCGCATGCAGGCTATATCTATTCCGGCTCCACCGCGGCGCAGGCCTATAGCGAACTCGTTTCCGCGCGCGGGTTGGTCAAGCGCGTGGTTCTTCTCGGACCGGTCCATCGCGTTGCGGTGCGCGGACTTGCGCTGCCCGGCGTCGACCTGTTCGAAACGCCGCTAGGCCGGATCCCGATCGATGCCGAAGCCGTGCGCGCTCTCGCCGATTTGCCGCAGGTCGTCACCAGCGCGCCCGCGCATGCCATGGAGCACTCGCTCGAAGTCCAGCTGCCGTTCATGCAGCGGGTGCTCGGTGAGTTTTCGCTTGTGCCGCTGGCAGTGGGCGATGCAACCCAGGCGCAGGTTGCGGAAGTGCTCGAGCGCCTCTGGGGCGGCCCGGAAACATTGATCGTGATCAGCACCGATCTTTCGCACTATCACGGGTACGAGACCGCGCAGCGCATCGACAGCGACACGGCCGATCGGATCGCGCGGCTGGAAACCGGCCTCGACCACACCCAGGCTTGCGGCGCGACCCCGCTCAACGGGCTGCTCGGCCTCGCGCAGAAGAAAGGCCTCTCGATCCGCCGCCTCGCGGTCTGCAATTCAGGCGACACCGCAGGCGGGCGTGGACGCGTGGTCGGCTACTCGGCCTTCGCCCTGGACGAAGGCGGCGCCGTAACGCTCGAGGAAGCCGGCCGGACGCTGATCGGCATGGCGCGCGCTTCGATCGACGCGAGGCTCGCTTTTCGCGAAGCACCCAGGCCCGACGGCGCCGCATGGCTCGCGCAGCCCGGCGCGACTTTCATCACCCTCATGCGCGAAGGCCGCCTGCGGGGCTGCATCGGAAGTCTCGCGCCGCACCGGTCGCTGGGCGAAGACGTAATCTCGAACGCACAGGCCGCGGCGTTCAACGACCCGAGGTTTCCGCCGATGACGCTGGTCGAATGGCCTTCGGTCCAGACCGAGGTTTCGCTGCTTTCGCCCGCGCGGCTGATCCGCTTTGCCGACGAAGAGGAACTGCTCGCGAAGATCGTGCCCGGCGAGGATGGGCTGATCCTCGAGGCCGCCGGGCGGCGCGGCACGTTTTTGCCCCAGGTTTGGGAATCGATTCCCGATAAGCAGCAGTTCCTCGAGCAGTTGCGGCTCAAGGCCGGCCTGCCGGCCGACTTCCGCCTTGCGCGCTGCCGGGTGCTGCGCTACCGGGTCGCCAAGTGGAAGCAGTCGGAGCTATCGGCGCACTGAGAGTCGCTCAATGAACCACCCCGCCCGTTGGTGGCATGCAACCGAAGATGGCCGCCTGCAATGCGACCTGTGCCCGCGCGACTGCCGCCTGCATGAAGGACAGCGCGGCGCCTGCTTCGTTCGCCAGCGCAGCAACGACCACATGGTCCTCACCACCTACAACCGTTCCTCGGGTTTTTGCGTCGACCCGATCGAGAAGAAGCCGCTCAATCAGTTCTATCCAGGCACCAGCGTGCTTTCGTTCGGGACAGCCGGATGCAATCTCGCCTGCAAGTTCTGCCAGAACTGGGACATCTCCAAGTCGCGCGAGATGGACACCCTCATGGCCGAGGCGACGCCGGACATGATTGCGAAGGCGGCCGAGGAACTGAAATGCAGGAGCGTCGCCTTCACCTACAACGACCCGGTGATCTTCGCCGAGTACGCGATGGACGTGGCCGACGCCTGCCATGCGCGCGGCATCAAGACGGTGGCGGTGACCGCGGGCTACATCCGCGCCGTCCCGCGGCGCGAGTTCTATTCGAAGATCGACGCAACCAATGTCGACCTCAAGGCGTTCACCGAGGAGTTCTATTTCAAGCAGACCGGTTCGCACCTTGCACCGGTGCTCGAGACGCTGGAATACCTCGTCAAGGAAACCGGCGTGTGGACGGAAATCACCACGTTGCTGATCCCCGGCAAGAACGACTCGGACGAAGAGTTACAGGCCGAGTGCCGCTGGATCAGGAAGCACCTTGGCCAGGACGTGCCGGTGCACTTCACCGCTTTTCATCCCGATTACCGCATGACGGATGTGCAGGCCACGCCGCCCGCGACGCTCACGCGGGCGCGCGAGATCGGGCGTCTGGCCGGCCTCAACTACGTCTACACCGGCAACGTCCACGACACCGGCGGCGGCAGCACCTACTGCCCTTCGTGCGAGCACGAGGTCATCGTGCGCGACTGGTACGAAATCCGCGATTACAAGCTGGACGATTCCGGCGCGTGCCTGCATTGCGGCACGCAACTGGCCGGGCGCTACCAGAAATTCGGCAAGCCTTTCGGCGCCCGGAGAATCCCGGTCAGGTTCGCGCCAGCCTCAAGCCTGCCTTCAACGTAGCGCGCAGGTGCGGAAGCCCGCGAAGATGTCGCCGCGGTCAGGCGTGTAGAAATTGCGCCAGGTGTTTCGTATAAGTCGGCGCGAAGTGGCAAAACTTCCTCCGCGCAGCATCTTGTGCGTGCCGAACCAGGGTTGCGAATACTCTTTGTAGGGATCGAGCACGAACCCGGGATACGGCTCGAAGGTGCTCGAGGTCCATTCCCACACGTTGCCGATGAGCTGGCGGCAGCCGTCGGGCGCGTCACCCGCCGAATAGGCGCCGACCGGCGCCGTGCGCGCCTGCTGCAGGTTCGCGTGGCGCGGCTGCGGCGCATTGTCGCCCCATGGAAAACGCCGCCGCGTGCCTCCCGCGCCGGCGGAAGCGGCGAACTCCCATTCGGTCTCGGTCGGCAGCCTGCGTCCGGCAAACCGGCAATACGCGTTCGCCTCGTGCCAGTTCACGTGGATGACCGGGTGGGAGGCCGGCAAGGCGATCGTGCGATCGAACCGGCGCAGGCTCCACGCGCGGCCCTTTCTCTTCCAGTAACGCGGCTTCTTCAGGCCGGATTCGGCCAGCCAGACCCACCCGGCTTCGTCCCAGAACTCGCGCCGCGTGTAGCCTTTGGAATCGACGAAATCGGCGTACTCCGCATTTGTCACTGCACAACGCGCGATGCGGAAAGGCGCGATGCGAACTTCGTGCGCCCACTTTTCGTTGTCGAAGGCAAAGCCGTCGTCAGGCAAAGCGCCGAGCATGAACGGCCCGCCGATGTATTCGGCATCGCCAGCTGGCGCGGCAATCCTGCCCAACGGCTTCGTGTTCCCGAACGGGTCCGCGTACGCGAGGGTCTGCCGCGAGTAGTGAAAAGCTTCGGTGTGCATGTCCTCATGGAACGCCGCGAGATCCGCGAAGTAGCGCAGCCGCGTATTTTCCGGTTCCGCCTCGAGCCTGCGTTGCACGAGCCCGAGCACGTTCTTGAGATAGGCCCGGGTTTCCTCGATCGAAGGCAGCGGCAGGTCCCAGCGCGTGGCGTGCGCGACCTTCGCCGAGTCGTATAGCGCGTCTGCGCCGGGCAGGATCGAATCGCCCGGCTTGCCCTTGTCGCGATGGCGCAGGCACCAGAACTCCTGGAACCAGGCCACGTGGCCGAGCTCCCACTGCGGGGGATTCACGCTTCCGAACTTAGGGCCGAGCAACTGCGCGGGCTCGAGCATCGAGGTGACGCGTTTCAGACGTGCGCGGCTCGCGGCAAGCTCGCGCACGAGGGTGCTAGCATCGCTGCTCATGAAAATCTTACTTGTCATGCCGCGCGGCACGGCCGACCGCACAGGCAACCATCACACCGCGCAGCGCTGGGCGGGATTCCTGCGCAAGTCCGGGCATCGGGTCAAGATCGTCGAAACGTGGGACGGGGAGGTTGCGGAAGTCCTGATCGCGCTTCATGCAAGGAAGAGTGCGGATTCGGTTGAAAGGTTTCATCGCGCGCACGCGGAGCGCCCGGTGATTGTAGCGCTCACCGGCACCGACTTGTACCGGGACATCGATACTTCGGCCGAGGCCCGCCGCGCGATGGACATTTCGACGCGGCTCGTCGTGCTGCAGCCCGAGGGCGTCAAGCGCCTGGACCGGCGGTTGCGCGCCAAGACGCGCGTGATCTTCCAGTCGTCCGACACGCGCCTTGCTCACCGCCCGCCGAAAGGGCGCTTTCGCGTCATCGTGGTCGGCAACCTGAGGGACGAGAAAGACCCGTTCAGGGCGGCTGCCGCGCTGGCCCATCTGCCCGGGCGCGACGCCATCGAAGTCGTGCAGGTCGGCGCTGCCCTGGCGCCCGAGATGGCGAAGGCTGCTGCGGCGTATGCGAAGGGCGACCCGCGTTACACATGGGTCGGGAGCAAGCCGCACGGGGCCGCGCTGCGCCTGATGGCGGCGAGCCACCTGCTGGTGGTGAGTTCGGTCATGGAAGGCGGCGCCAACGTGATCTGCGAGGCCACGCGCATGGGTTTGCCGGTGCTTGCTTCGAAGGTGTCCGGTAACGTCGGCATGCTGGGCGCGGGGTATGCCGGGTATTTCGCTCTTTACGATGACCGGAAGCTCGCGCGACTGATCGTGCGCGCGAGCGCGGAGGCCGCTTTCTACGCCGGGCTCAAGAAGGCAGTCGTTGCGCGGCGCGCGCTCTTCGCCCCTTCGGCCGAGAAGCGGGGGCTCGACCGGTTGCTCTCCGAGCTGCGCTGACCGGGCGGCTTATTTCGGTGGCCGCAGCAGGCCGTTGGCGATGCCGGTCTTCACGATCTTGTCGCATTGGGCCGGCGAAAGGCGCGTGGCGCCCGGCGAGGTGTCCTCGCGCATCAGGTTGCCGGCTTCTTCGGAATGCTCCCCCGAATCGGACAGCACATGGACAAGCTCGTGCGCGATCACGGCCTCGACATCCCGCGCGCCCCGCACGATCCACACGGTGTCGGCCATCTCGGGCCGGGTGCGACTGTTGCCGCGGCCGACGGCTTCGGCGTCGAAGGCCGGGCGGTGGCGCGTTTCGGCGACGAAGAACACCGTGGGCTTCGGCAGCCCGAGTTCCGCGACGAGCCGGCGTGACACCGGAGTGAAGAGGGTGCGATAACGGTCCGGCCCCTCGAACTCGGTCAGCTCGATCGACGTTGCGAGGATGTCGCACTGCGCGAGGATGCGCGCAGCGTGCTTTGCGGCTTCGAGCACGGGCTCGGCCTCCCAGCCGGTTCCACGCATGAGCGCGAGCGTGAGGTGCAGGCGGAGAGAGGGCCGCGCGGCCTCACCGGGTGCGAGGGATTCCTCGGCCATGATCTTGCGGACGATGCGAAGCGCAGGCTCGTCGGCGCCCTGCGCGTGCATCGCGCCGGCGACGAGGGCGAATGTGAGCGCACTCAGGCGAAGAAATTCAAATGCTGCCATTTTTTACCAAAGTCCCGCGTGGATATTGGCTTTTCAGCCGAAATGCTGCCATCGAAGCCACCACAAAACGCAACTCTTCAGGGAACAAGGCCATGCCGCACCTGCGGACCCTTCGCCCGAGAAGATGTCCATCAGTGTATGCAAGCCTGACGGTTACACTACCGCCGATCGAAGCACCTGTTGAGCCATTTGGAGGCCAAATGATCAGCGACAAAACCCTCCAACGTATTCTTGCGTTTCGCAAGGAGAGAGATTGGGAGCAGTTTCATACCTTCAAGAGCCTGGCGATATCCGTGACATTGGAGGCTGCAGAACTCCTCGAAAAGGTGCAGTGGACATCTGACCCCGATGTCTTGGGCGTTGCTTCTGCACGACGTCAGGAAATTTCAGACGAGATTGCGGACATAGCGATCTATCTGACGTACATGGCGCATGACCTCGGACTGGATATTGACGATTGCGTTCGAAAGAAGTTGGCAATCAACGAAGAAAATTATCCCGTGGACAAAGCCAAAGGTCGATCCGACAAGTACGACCGTTTGAAGTAGGGCAAGGACTGGTCGCCGCTGTCTCTGCGCGAACGAGGTCACCGGCCTCGTCCGAGTGCGGTTGCTGCGCCGGCCGACGGCTTCGGCGTCGAACACGGGATGGTGGCGTTTGCCGGCGAAACAGCAAGGTCGCGGTCAAGATTGTGGACGACCGGGTGATCGAGCCGGTCAAGGTTGTAGAACTTGACGTTATTATTGGCGGCAGCAATCGGCGACCCGGAGGGCCAACGCCATGATGGTCACAAGATTGATTCTGAAGAACTGGCGTAACTTCAAGGACGCGGATATCGCAATCCGGGATCGCACGTATCTCCTGGGTCCCAACGCCTCCGGCAAATCCAACCTCCTCGACGTCTTTCGCTTTCTCCGCGATATCAGCAAGCCCGCAGGCGGCGGACTGCAGAAGGCCGTGGCCGATCGAGGGGGGATCACTAAGTTGCGTTGCCTCCACAAGCGAAGTGATTCGGAAGTCAGGATCGAGGTGCATTGCTCGGAAGATCTCGAGGACGAGTCACCGGCCTGGAAGTATGTCCTTGGGTTCAAAGCGGAAGGCAAGGGGGCGCAACGGCTGCTGGTGTCCAACGAACAGGTTTGGAAAGGCGACAAGCGGCTGCTGCATAGACCCGAGTCCGAGGATTCCTCGGACACCACTCTGTTGACGCAAACTCATTTGGAGCAGATCGGCGCGAACACGAAATTCCGCGATCTGGCGGATTTCTTCGGTGAGGTTACCTATCTGCATCTTGTCCCCCAGCTGTTGAAATTCGGCGACAGGATCGGCGGCAATCGCTTGGAGAACGACCCGTTCGGGCAGGGATTTCTGGAAAGAATTTCCAAAGTCACGGCAAAAACTCGCGATGCAAGGTTGCGCAAGATCGAAAAAGCCCTTTCCCTGGCGGTGCCGCGCTTCAAGCAATTGAAGTTTTCGCCGGACCCGAGTACCGGGCGCCCGCATTTGGAGGCTCGCTACGAACACCATCGTCCGAACGCCGGGTGGCAGCAGGAAGAACAGTTCTCGGATGGGACCTTGCGCCTGATCGGGTTGCTCTGGACGCTGCTGGACGGTGATTCCATGCTCCTGCTGGAGGAACCGGAGCTTTCTCTTCATAACGCGATCGTCGAGCAGATACCGCGGATGATCCAGAGCGTTCAGCGCAGCGCGAAGAGGCGGCGTCAGATCCTGATATCCACACATAGCCACGCAATGCTGAGCAATCCCGGCATCGACGGACGCGGTGTTCTGATCCTGGACCCGACTGCCGAAGGCACGCAGGTTCGCCCTCTCAACAAGCTGGAAACCTCCAGCATCGAAGCCGGTTTGTCCATTGCCGATGTAGTGCTTCCGCAAACACGGCCGCAGACCGCGGAACAGTTGGGGCTTTGGTAAGTGCGGGAAATAGTCATCGCGACCGAGGACGTCCTGAGCGAATCCGTTGCCCGACGGCTTGTCGGGGAGACCCGGTCCCGGTTGGTCGTCGGCAACACTATCCGGAGGAATGGCGCCGGCTATTTGCGTTCGAAGTTTCGCAATTTTTGCGAAATAGCGCGGCGTACCCCGGTATTGCTGATTGCGGACCTCGATACGGCCGCGTGCCCGCCTGCAATGATCGACATCTGGTCTCGCCGGGACGCGATTCCGGGTCGACTTCTATTCCGAATAGCCGTTCGGCAGATCGAATCCTGGATTCTGGCGGATCGGGAAGGCATCGCGAAGTTTCTCTCCGTCAGGGTTGCGAACATACCCAAGGCCCCCGACGCGCTCGGTAATGCGAAGCACGCCCTGCTGCAGGCGGCCCAGAAGGCCCCGCGAAGCCTCCGGGATGAACTCGTGGCGGAAAGGAATGCGATAGCTGCACAGGGGCTTGGTTACAACGACTTGCTTTCCAAGTTCGTTCGAACCACTTGGAATCCGAGGAACGCTGCTTCGCGATCGGGAAGTCTGGATCGCGCGCGAAAGCGGCTTTCGGAACTGGCTAAGGCGCGCTGAGCTCATTCGCGGCGCGCAAAAGCCGATTCGGGGCACGGTATGCCGAGTTGGCCCCCGAGGAGGTTCAGGTGCTGGTGACGGCCGATCAGGAGGAAGAGATTACCAACCAACGGCTCCAGGAAATCCTGACATTGCATCGGGTCGACATCACCCGGCTTCTGCAGACACTGGTTCGGCGAGGGTTCCTGGCGGCGCAGGGCGTCGGCAGAGGCACGTCGTACACGCTGGCGAAAAAGCCTTCGGAGGCGGATATGGCAGGTGAGACCCCCCCTCATAAGGCCGGATCCCCCCTCATTAGCCCCCCTCATAAGGCTGGATCCCCCCTCATTAGCCCCCCTCACAAGTTCGGATCCGCCGATACCAGCGGCGAATCGAAGGAGCCCGCTACCGGGGAGGAACGCCTCGTTGCGTTGGCTGCCCCGGTCAAATCCTCCCGCCGTGCTGCACCTGCGCTGGTGCGAAAGGTCGTACTCGAACTCTGCGAAAACCGGTTCCTGGCGCTGGGCGAACTCGCAGAACTGCTGGGGCGGACCAAGCAGAACCTTCGCGACCGGTACATCACGGACCTGGTCCGCGATGGCCAACTGGAACTCAGGTATCCAGACATTCCCAGCCACAGAGACCAGGGTTACCGCACCAGAACCGGTGCAGCGACCTGATCCCGCTCATGCCAGCCCCCGCCTCCCTGATCATCAACTCGCCCTACGCGCGCCCGATTCGCCACTGGAAGCAGGCGCACGGCGGCGCGTTGTCGATCGTCGATGAGCGCCGCGAGGCCGGCTACGAAATCTTCGACATCCGCAACAACACGCGGCGCACCGAATCGCTGGCGTTGGTGAATTCGATTCGCGAGCGCGTGGATGCATGGCGCGCGAAGGACTACCCGGGCATCACGAGCGTGACGCGCACGCTGCTGGAGCACTGGAATGACAGGTCCGCGCGGCAGCTTCCGTTTTACTTCTGCCAACTCGAAGCGATCGAAACGCTGATCTGGTGCGTCGAGGCGCCCGAGGAGTACAAGCAGGGCATCAACGTGCCCGGCGACGGCGGCGCGTGGGAGCGCCTGTGCAGCAAGATGGCGACCGGCAGCGGCAAGACGACGGTGATGGCGATGATCGTCACCTGGCAGGTGCTGAATGCGCTCACCTACCCCAAGCGCCCGCGCGACTTCTCTCGCACGGTGTTCGTGGTCGCGCCGGGGCTTACGGTCAAGGAGCGCCTTCGGGTTCTGTATCCCGGCGACCCGGCCAACTATTACGACATTTTCGGGCTGTGCCCCTCGGACGCGCTGCGCCAGAAGCTCAATCAGGCCGAGGTACAGGTGGAGAACTGGCACACGCTGATGCCGCTCAAGCTGACGGAACGCTCAGTTGTGAAGAAGGGCGCTGAGAGTGACGAGGCCTACACGCGGCGCGTGCTCGGCAAGCTTGCGCTGCAGCGGGACATCGTCGTCATCAACGACGAGGCACACCACGCTTACCGAATCCCGGCGGACATCAAGGTGAAGCGCACTGAAGATTTTGATCCGGACGAGGCCACCCGCTGGATCGAAGGGTTGGACCGCATCCACAAGACGCGCCGTATCCAGCGCTGCTTCGACCTTTCGGCAACGCCGTTTGCGCCGACGGGCAAGGCGAACACCGAGGAAGGGCTGTTCGACTGGATCGTTTCGGACTTCGGGTTGAACGATGCGATCGAGGCGGGCCTCGTGAAAACGCCGCGCGTGGTTGTGCGGGACGACGCACTGCCGGAGGCGAAGACGCTGCGGCCGAAGCTCTATCACCTGTATCGAAATGCCGAAATCGCGGAAGACCTCAATCGGCGAGGCGCAAAGCCAAGCGAGCCGCTGCCCGGCCTGCTGCAGAAGGCTTACACGCTGCTGGGTGCGGACTGGCGCGAGACCGCGCGGCAATGGAAGGGGGCCGGCCACCTTTCGCCGCCGGTCATGCTCACCGTCTGCAATCGGACCGAGACGGCGGCGCGCATCGAGCACTATTTCCGCAAGGGCGATGCGCACTGGCCCGAACTGCACGCACCGGACAAGACCTTGCGCGTCGATTCGAAGGTGCTCGAGAAGGCAGAGATCGGGGAAACCGCCGGAGCGGACAAGGACTACGAGCAGGCGCTCAAGTCGATCGTGTCGGCGGCGGCGATTCCCGAGGACAGGAAGGCGCGGCTGCTCGAACTCAAGAAGGAAGAGTTGCTGCGCGAGATCGTGGACAACGTCGGCAAGCGCGGCACCGCCGGGCAGGATCTGCAAAACGTGGTGTTGGTGGCGATGCTGTCCGAAGGTTGGGACGCCAAGAACGTGACCCACATCATGGGACTGCGCGCCTTCACCAGCCAGCTGCTGTGCGAGCAGGTGATCGGTCGAGGGCTGCGGCGCGTGTCATACGAGACCGACGAGCAGGGATACTTCCTGCCCGAGTACGTGAATATTTTCGGCGTGCCCCTCTCGATCTTCCAGGATGTCGGTGATGGCGGGGAGGCACCGCCTCCGCCGAAGCCGAGCACCCAGGTCGAAACATTGCCCGAGCGCGGCAGCCTGGAAATCCGCTGGCCCAATGTGCTGCGCATCGACACGGTTGTGCGTCCGGTGCTGACGATGGACTGGAGCAAGGTCACGTCGCTGGAGCTGGTTCCGGCGCAGACACCGATCAGCGCAGAGATCGCGCCAGCCTTGGGTGGTGCGACCGACTGGAACAAGATCCATGTGATCGACCTCGAACTGCTGCCCGAGGAGTTCCGGCTCCAGCGGCTCACCTTCAAGGCGGCGCGGAAGGCCTTCGACGAATTGGGCAGCCGCTTCAAGGGCAACCGGGAATACCTCGTCGTGCAGTTGATCCGGCTGGTGGAGCAATTCCTCGCGTCGGACAAGTTGCATATCCTGCGCACATGGGACACGACCAAACCCTGCCACCCGACGCAGCGCTCGCAGATCAGCCACATGGTCGCGGACAGCGCTTGGGAGCAGTACGCCGCCAACGTGTTCGAAAAGAGCCCGAAGGTGGTGGCCTATGCCAAGAACGACCACCTCGGGTTTCAGATCTACTACCTGTGGAACGGTGCCCGCCGTCGTTTCATTCCGGATTTTCTCGTGCGCCTCGCCAATGGACGGATGCTGGTGCTGGAAATCAAAGGCGAAGACTCCGAGCAGGACCGCGCCAAGCGCGCCGCGCTGGACGTGTGGGTGAAAGGCGTCAACGCGAAAGGCGGATTCGGAGTTTGGTGCGCGGACGTGGCGTTTCAGCCGGCGCAAATCCAGGACGTTGTGCAGCGGTCATAAGCGCCTTTCGGTCAGGATCCGGCTCGTCCCGCAGGAACTTCAATGCTGCCATTCTTCGCCTGGGGCCAGCGTGGATACTGGCTTTCCAGCCGAAATGCTGCCATCGATCCATTGCCCTTCGCGGCCGGATTTCGGTCAGGACCGCATCCAGGCCGAGCCCCACAGATTGAGCGTGCGCTGCTCGTGCGGCCAGGAGCGCCAGGCCGTCTCGCGCGGCACGCGCTCGATTTCCGCGGAGAACTCGACCTTGTAGCCGTCCGGGTCCTCGATCATGAAGAAGAGGTTGTTTCCCACCCCGTGGCGCCCCGGCCCCCACCACAGCGGGATGCGCAGCTCGCCCATGCGGTCGGCCCAGTCGCGGATATCCGTCCACCCGCCGGTCTCGTAAGAATGGTGGTCTGCCCGCGATTGCGGCGCACGGAACACGGCGAAGCTGTGGTGCTCCTCGTCGGAGCGCAGGAAGACGGCGCTCATCGCTTCCTCCGGCGGGCTCGCCGCGTCGATCACGCGGTCTGACTCCACGAATCCCAGCCGGTCCCGGTAGAACTCGAGCATCGACGCAAGACCCGCCGTCGCGCAGACGAAGTGCTGCAGCCGTCCAGTCGGCCCAGGCACCGGGCGCGGCGCTTCAACGGGGAGCGCGACGAATACGAGTGAACGCCCGTCGGGGTCGGTTACGGCAAGCGACTCCGCGTCGACCGCAGGCGATACGAACGCAGAAGTCGCGACGCCCTCCCTTTCCAACTGTGCACGCAGTCCGGCGAGGCGATCTGCAGCGGTGATTGAGAATGCGGCATAGGGCACGGTCCCCGGCTCGCCTTCTCCCACCACCAGGAGGCGCGACGGCCCCTGCACCCGCCACAGCGCGGGTCCGATGCGTTCGACCGCGTCGCCGAGCAGTTCGCCGTAGAAGTGCGCCAGGCGCTCCGGCTCCGGGGTGTCGCGACGCAGGTGATGGAGGGTGGCCGGCCAGAGCAACGGGTTCATGTGCGCTTCAAAAGTTCGGCAGCGTCCATTGTAAGGATCCCCCACCGTGTTCGCGCAGGAATGCGTTCGCCTGGGAGAAGTGCCGGCAGCCGAGAAACTTGCTGGCCGATAGCGGCGAAGGGTGCGCGGACTCAAGCAGGAGGTGGCGCCTGGTGTCGACAAGCGGCGCCAAGGCGCGCGCATGGTTGCCCCAGAGCATGAACACCGCCGCAGGCGCTGTGCGCGAAGCATGAGCGATCAGGCTGCGCGTGACCGCGGCCCATCCGATCTTTGCGTGCGACGCGGCGTTGCCGGCCTCGACCGTCAGCGCCGTGTTCAGCAAGAGCACGCCTTTGCGCGCCCAGCCGGTCAGGTCGCCCTGTGAAGGCCGTGCAACGCCGAGATCGGCGGCAAGTTCCTTGAAGATGTTCGCAAGCGACGGCGGAACCCGCATACCGCGCGGCACCGAGAATGCGAGGCCCATCGCCTGGCCCGCGCCGTGATACGGATCCTGTCCGAGGATGACGACGCGAACCGCTTCCGGCGCAACAAGTTCGAGGGCCCTAAAACGGAGCGGCGCAGGCGGATAGATTTCCACACCTCCAGCCTCGCGCGCCGCGACATGCGCCTCGGCCTGCGCGAGCGATTCGCGCGCAGCCGTGTCGAACGCGCCGAGCCAGTTGTCCGGCAGCGAGCTCAGTCCTTGGCCAGCAGGTGCATGAGCGAACACGTATCCCACCGACTCCCGCCGCGTGCCTGCACCTGCGCATAGTACTGGTCGATCATCGCGGTGTTCGGCAGGCGCGCGCCGTTTTTCTTCGCTTCCTCCAGGCAGATGCCGAGGTCCTTCCTCATCCAATCGACCGCGAACCCGAAGCCGTCGAACTTGACGTCGTTCATCGCCTTCCAGCGGTTCTCCATCTGCCACGAGCCCGCAGCGCCCTTCGAAATCACTGCCACCACCTTCTCCATGTCGAGGCCGGCTTTCTTGCCGAAGTTGAGCGCCTCCGAGAGGCCCTGCAACAGTCCGGCGATCGCGATCTGGTTGACCATCTTGGTGAGCTGCCCCGCGCCCGCTTCGCCGA